>NZ_JBWBYV010000013.1:0-14650 GCF_056174685.1 Janthinobacterium sp. BHSEK | reverse complement strand
GGTGTTGGCCAACAATGACACCGGCATCGCCGACGCCGCGCTGCTGGCCACCGTGGCGCGCGCACTCAACGCCGAAGAAGTGCGCCCCCTGGGCGACCGCCTGACGGTGCAACCTGCCCAGGTCATCGACTACCAGATCGAGGCCACCTTGTTTATCGGCGTCGGCCCGGAAGTGCCGATTCTGCTGGACGCGGCGCGCGCCAACGCCGTGCGCGTGTCCCAGCCGCGCCGCCCGCTGGGCCACAGCATCTACCGTTCCGCCTGCAGCGCCGCCGTGCACGTCGAAGGCGTGCGCAAGGTCGTCTTGACCAGCCCGGCGGCGGATATCGAACTGAACGCCACCCAGGCCGCGCGCTGCACGGCCATCAAGCTCAATGTCGTGGTGCGCGATGAGTAAGCTCGTGCCGACCCTGCCGCCCAACACCACGGCGCTGGAACGCGCCATTGCCGTGGCCTGCGCCGAGCTGGTCAACGTGCCCGTGCCGCTGCGCGACCTGTGGAGCGCCGACCGCTGCCCCGTCAATCTGCTGCCGTTTCTGGCCTGGGCCTGTTCCGTGGACCGCTGGGACGACGCCTGGCCCGAATCGACCAAGCGCGGCACCATCAAGGCGTCCTATTTCATCCACAAGCACAAGGGCACGATTGCCTCCGTGCGCCGCGTGGTGGAGTCCCTGGGCTACCTGATCCGCATCACCGAATGGTGGCAAACCACGCCGCCGGGCGTGCCGGGCACGTTCCGTCTCGACGTGGGCGTGCTGGACGCTGGCATCACGGACACCATGTTTCAGGAAATGGAACGCCTGATTGCCGATGCCAAGCCCGTCAGCCGCCATATGACGGGCCTGGCCATTTATCTGGAAAGTCGCGGCAACGTCTACGCGGGCGCTTGCGCCTACCCGCGCCCAACATGTCGATGTGCGGGACTTCGAAGCCATCCTCGCCAAGCGCAAGGCACACCTGGTTAGCCTACGCCGGAAACCGAGCGAGCCGCCGTCACGGCCCTCCTGGAGCCCCAACCATGCGGGATCGTCAATCATGCGCCACATCATCCGTTCAGCTTATTGTGCATTGCAAAAGGAAGCCAGTGGGATAGCAAAACGACCGATATCATCGGCATGCCCAGCTTCGCCGTCGCCGCCCGCTAGGGGCTGCCTAGTCCCCCCCCGATAAATTATTGTGATTTCTGACTACCATAACCGGCACTCTGCAAGATGGCCGACGAGCTTGCCCACTGCTGGCAGTGCTCGCAATGCGTCGCAGCGGGCGCCCTGCATTGCATCCGGTTCTGTTCGTCATAAATTTACAAGACTTTCCTGAGAATTACTTAGGTGAAGTCCCGTGACAGCGGCATCAGCGCTAGGCAAGATAGACATACAAGTCCACGCCTGAACATACTGAATTAGCGTCTCGTCGACCAATTCGATCTCATTACCTCACAAAATTGGGCATTTATCCTTCAGTATTACCACTTCCGGCTTAAACGTCCTTGTATCGCCCCCGAGTGGGAACCACAACGTGGCGGGTATTTGACCGCAACAAAAATGGGCATGGGGACACCACCTTCAAAAAACACAAGCAACGTGGCATAGTTGCTACCGGCGAAGTCGTTTTTGAATTGATTCCGCTCAATAGGATTATCCTACGCTCTGAAACGATGAACACGCCTGGTCGCCATAGCATTATGGCGAAGCATGGTCGAAAGACAAGGCGCCGGCAAACATCACAATTTTTCACAATAGAAAACCGAGGAAAGTATGAATTTAGAAAAAGAAATGCCATCATCCGCCGATGGCAGCATTGCTCCTGCCGTAGATAGGGCAGTTGTCAGAAACCTGGCTGTTAAAAACTTTGAGGCGCTGCAAGCAGCCGCCATCGCTGGGCAGAATACCCATCAACTAGCCCTTGACCAAAGCGACGAAATAGAGGCCCTCATCAAAACTCTGCCGCTTGAAGATAGATCAAAATTCTCCGCTCTCTACGAACAGGAGTTGAATGCAGCTACCCAAGCCTCGATCGACAAGACCATGGCGATTAATTCACAAACAGCCAATCAACTCTTAGATAACGTCACAAAAACCAATAACGTCTCTATATGGATCAGCCTTATTGCCTTTTTCATTGTCCTTATCGGCTTCATAAAGATGATAAAGAGCTAAATCACCCCGCCACCGCGTGCATCCGCACGCGGATTTCGGCATCATGCATTGCATGAACACTGACATGTACGGCCAAGCCATCCCCTGGTCGTGCCCGTAAAACAAGTATGCGTCGCACGCGGCCGTCGCAGCCCTGCCGGCTTTTATACAACACCGCCCATCGCACCACGTACCCCGCGCTTACGCCAGGCCGCCCTACTGATATAATACTTACAATCAAGTAACATTACGAAATGTGCGCCTTCAGGCTCCCGCAACCGTCTGTGTACTGCTAGCCCATGCGCCCCCTTTTCGACCACGAGATCATCAAACAGCTGCACAACGGCGCGCGCTCGCGGGTCTACCGCGCCAGGGCCGCGGATGGCACGGCGCTGATCGTCAAGAAGCCCAATCAGCAGTTCCCCTCCTTTCAGCAACTGGCGCAATTCAAGCGCGAGTATGCGATCGCGCGCCGCTGCCGGCATCCGGGCGTGGTGCATCCGCTGGCACTGCAGCTGCACGGCGGGTGCTGGACGATGATCGTGGAAGATTGCGGCGGCCAGGCGCTCGACCAGGTGTTGCGCGCGCAGGTGGCGGCGCGCAGGACGCCGTCGCAGCCGGCACTGGCGCTGGACGATTTCTTCGACATCGCGCTGCAACTGTGCGCGGCGCTGGAGGCGGTCCATCATCAGGGCGTGATCCACAAGGACATCAATCCCGCCAATCTGGTGTGGAACGATGAACGGCGCCTGCTGCAGCTGATCGATTTCGGCATCGCCTGTGAACTGCCTTACGAAAGCCACGGCATCGCCAATCTCCAGACGCTGGAAGGCACGCTGCGCTACATGGCGCCGGAACAGACGGGGCGCATGAACCGGCGCGTCGATTGGCGCGCCGATTTCTATGCGCTCGGCGCCACCTTCTACGAACTGCTGGCCGGCCAGGCGCCGTTCGAGACGTGCGACGAGATGGAACTCGTGCATTGCCACATTGCGCGCAGTCCCGACTGGTCGCACCCGGCGCTGGCAAGCTTGCCTGGTCAGCTGCTGCCGATCATCCAGCGGCTGCTGGAAAAAAATGCCGATCAGCGCTACCAGAGCTTGCAGGGCTTGCGCGGCGACCTCGAAGCCTGCCGCGCAAAAAAACCGGCGCAGGCGCTCAAGCTGTCCGACCACAATGGCCGCTTCCTTGTGCCGCAAACGCTGCATGGGCGCGAGGACGCCATCGCCGTGCTGCTGGCGGCGTTTGAGCGCAGCGCCGCCGGCAGGTGCGAGATGCTGCTGGTGGCCGGGCATTCGGGCATCGGCAAATCGGCGGTCGTCAACGAAGTGCAAAAACCCATCATCGCGCGGCGCGGCTGCTTCCTGTCCGGCAAATTCGACCAGCTCCAGCGCGACGTGCCGTATGCCTCGCTGATCCAGGCCTTCCAGGGGCTGGTGCGCCAACTGCTGGGCCAGCCCGAGGAAACCCTGCGCCAGTGGTCCGCGAAACTGCACGCGGCGCTGGGCAGCGGCATCGGCATGCTGGTCGAACTGATTCCCCAACTGGCACTGATCGTCGGCCCCACGGACGCGGTGCCCGCGTCGGACCCGGCACAGGCCCAGCTGCGCCTGGACCGCCTGTTCCCCCGTTTCGTCGAAGTGTTCGCCTGCGCCGGGCATCCGCTGGTGCTGTTCCTCGACGACCTGCAATGGGCCGATGCGGCCACGCTGCGGATGATCGAACTGCTGATGGTCTCCTGCGACAAGAGCTGCATGCTGTTCATCGGCGCGTACCGCGACAACGAAGTGAGCGCCGCGCATCCGCTCATCGCGCTGCACGACAAGCTGCTCGCCCGCGAGGTCCGCCTGTCGACACTGTTATTGGGCGCGCTGACCGAGCCGCAGGTGGCGCAAATGGTCGCGGCGACCGTGCGCGTGGCGGCCCACGACTGCGCGCCGCTGACCAGCATTTGCTACCGCAAGACGGCCGGCAATCCCTTTTTCCTCAACCAGTTTCTCGCATCGCTCAATGAGACGGGCCATCTGCGCTACCGGGCCGAAGACGATTGCTGGGACTGGGATCTGCCCGCGATACAACAGGCCAAATATACTGATAACGTGGTCGAGGTGCTGCTGGAGAAAATCCGCCGCCTGCCCGCGGTGACGCAGCACCTGCTGCAGCTGGCCGCTTCCTGCGGCAACCGCTTCACGCTCGACACGCTGGCGCTGGCAACGGACCGCGCCCCCCGGAAAACGCAGCAAGACCTGTGGCCGGCGCTCAGGGCAGGCTTGATCCAGCCGCTCGACGAACGCTATAAGTACGTCAGTGGCGACAGCGATTCGGCCAACAGCGGCGTCGCTTACCGCTTCCTGCACGACCGGGTGCAGCAAGCCGCCTACCTGGCCGCTGACGATAATACGCGCGTGGCCAACCATCTTCTCATCGGCCGCTTGCTGCTGCGCCACGCGACGCCGGAGCGTCGGGACGAGGCGCTGTTCGAGATCGTCGAGCAGCTCAACGCCGGCCGCGCGCTGATCAAAGATGCGGGCGAGCGCTTGCAGCTGGCGACGCTCAATCTCCAGGCCGGCGTCAAGGCACGGCGTTCCGCCGCGTTCCACTCCACCCTGGAGCACATGCGCATTGGTCTCGGCCTGCTGCCGGCGCAGGCGTGGGAGGTCCACGCAGGGCTCTGGCTCGACCTGCAGCTGGGCGCGGCCGAAGCGGCCTACCTGTGCGGCCAGTTCGATGCCGCCGAGGCGATCTACCCGCAGGTGCGCGCGCATACCTTGAGCCCCCTGCTGCAGCTGCGCTGCATCGCCATCCAGGCGCACCAGTATCAATTGCAGGGCCGCCTGCTCGACGCCATCGCCGTGCAGCGCGACGGCCTGGCCCTGCTGCACATCGACATTCCGCACGAGGTGGCGCAGATGAAGGCGCGCTTCAGCGACATTCTCGCCGACATCGGGCGCCAGCCCGGCGCGCATGCGCCCGATACCCTGCTGGCGGCCGATGACATGTGCGAGCCGGATGCGGTGGCCGCGATGCAGATGATGCAGGGCCTGTGGATGGCCAGCTATTACGCCGGCCAGCAGGATCTGAGCGCGCTGATGGTAGTGTCGATGACGCGGCTGTCCATGCAGCGGGGGAACAGCGATTTCAGCGCCGTCGCCTATGTCGGCTACGCGATGATGCTGGCACTGTACAGCGGCGACGTCGCGCGCGGCTATGGCTTTGGAGCGATGGCGATGGCGCTGGCCAGGCGCCGCGCCAACCTGCAGACGCGCACGCTCACGGGCCTGATGTTCGGCGCGCTCAGCAACCACTGGACGCAGCCGCTGCGCAGCTCCGACGCCCTGTACGAAGAAGCCTTTGGCTGGGCGCTGGAAATCGCCGATTTCGTCCAGGTCGGCGTGGTGGCGGCCGTGCGCGCCACCGACCGTATCATCCTCGGCGACTACCTGCCGCATCTGATGCACGACATCGAGCATGACCTGGCGCTGATGCGCGCCAACGGCCAGCAGGCGATGGCCGATTGCTGCGTCGCCGCCGCGGTCCAGCCGATCAAGTGCCTGATGGGCCTCCTGCCTCGTCACGACAGCTACGATGATGCTGCCTTCAGCGAGGCGCGCTTCCTCGAACGCTATGGCGACTCGCAGCTGTACCGCGCCTACTTCTTGCAAGGGAAGATACGCAACGCCTACCTGTTCGACGGCGCCGACGCCGAGCTGCTGGCCGGGCAGCTCGGCGGCGTCACCCAGATCATGCGCGGCCAGGCCAAAGTCGCCGAGTGCAGTTTCTACGCCGCGCTGATCCTGATCCGCGCCTTGCGGCGCGATCCTGCGCGCCCCGATGCGGGCGATGTGTTGGCCGTGATCGGCACGCTGCAGGCGAGCCTCGCCGGCTGGGCCAGACAAGGCTCGGACAATAGCCACGCCAAACATCTGCTGGTGATGGCCGAGCTGGCGCGCTACCGGGAAGATCTGCAGCTGGCCACGCGCCTGTACCAGCAGGCGATCGACGCGGCCGGCCTGGCGGGCTACGTCAACGTGCAAGCGCTGGGCAATGAACTGTGCGGCGAATGCTGGTCCGACCAGGGTCACGCGCGCGTGGCCGGGGTCTTCATCCGGGACGCCATCGCGCATTACGGCCAGTGGGGCGCGCAGGGCAAGGTGGCGCAGCTGCGGGCACGCCACGGCGCACTGCTGTCGAGGATGGAAGACCGCGGCACGCACGGCGGTGCCGCGCTCGACCTGGTGTCGCTGCTGAAGGCATCGCAGATCCTGTCGAACGAAGTGGGCCTGCGCAACGTGCTGACGCGCCTCATTTCCATCGTGTGCGAAAACGCCGGCGCGCAGGTGGCGCGCCTGCTGCTGCTGTCCGAAGGCAGCTATCAGCTCGAGGCGAATATCGATGGCGATGGCGTCGCCGTCCTGCAAGCGCGCCCGCTCGACCTGAACGCCGCCAGCGACCCGCAGTTCCCGCTGTCGCTGCTGCGCTACGTCATCCGCACAGGTGCCGAGGTGATCGAGGACAGCATCACGGGCGTCTCGCGCTTTGCCGCCGACCCCTACGTGCAGTTGCAGCGGCCGCGTGCCGTCATGTGCCTGCCGATCCGGCACGGCGGCCAGACCGGCGGCATCCTGTACTTCGAAAACCGGCTTGCCGAAGCCTCATTCACGCAGGAACGCGTGGCGTTCCTGCGCATGCTGGGCGCACAGGCGATGATCTCGATCTCCAGCGCCAGGCTGCATGACAGCCTCGAACGGCGCGTTGCCGAACGCACGGAACAGCTGGAAGACGCCAACCGCAAATTGGCGACCTTGTCCATCACCGACGGCCTGACAGGGCTTGCGAACCGGCGCCATTTCGACGACGTGCTGCGTGCCGAATGCGCGCGCGCCACGCGCGTCGGCCAGCCGCTTGCCGTCGTCATGCTCGATGTCGACTACTTCAAGCGCTTCAACGACAGGCATGGCCACCAGGCCGGGGATGCTTGCCTGATCCGGGTCGCGCAGGCGCTGGCGGCCGGCATGCGGCGCGCGGGCGACCTGACGGCGCGCTATGGCGGCGAAGAGTTTTCCATCGTGCTGCCGAACACCGGCGCGGACGAGGCGCGCCAGACCGGCGAAGCGTTGCGGCGCGCCATCGAGGATCTGGCGATCTGCCATGAAGGTGCGGATGGCCAGCAGGTGACGATCAGCGTCGGTATCGCGATCCAGCCGCCACCGGGCGCCGCCGATCCGGACGCCCTGTTGCGCCTGGCCGATGCCGCGCTGTACCAGGCCAAGGATGCGGGGCGCAATTGCGTGGTGCTCAGGCTTCTGCCGGCTGGCTGACCGGCATGCGGCGCGCGCAGGTTTAAGGCGCCGCGCGGCGCCTCACTCGCTGCCATGACTGTTGTCGCGCGCCTGCTCCCTCGCCACGTCCTTTGAGGCCAGTCCATTGAAGAACAGATTGAGCAGCACGGCAACGATGGCGGCCAGCAGGATGCCGCTGTGCAGCAGCGGCGACAGGGCCTTGGGCATGTGCTGCGCGTATTGCTCGGCCACCAGCGGCAGCATGCCGAAACCAATCGACAGGGCCACGATGAACAGGTTGTTGCGGTTGCTCTTGTAGTCGACGCCGGCCAGGATGCGGATGCCCGTGGCGGCGACCATGCCGAACATCACCAGCCCTGCCCCGCCCAGCACGAAGGCCGGCACGGCTTCTGCCGTCTGTGCGATCTTCGGGATCACGCCCATGACGAGCAGGATGAGGCCGGCCGCCACGCAGACCCAGCGGCTGCGCACGCCCGTCACGCCCACCAGGCCCACGTTCTGCGAGAACGAGGTGTACGGGAAGGTATTGAAGATGCCGCCGATCAGGGTGCCCAGGCCATCGACGCGCAAGCCGCGGCCGATGTCGTCCTGCGTGATGCGCTTGCCCGTCATCTCTCCCAGTGCCAAAAACATGCCCAGCGACTCGATCATGACGACGATCATCACCAGGCTCATGGTCACGATGGCAACCACGTCGAAAGTCGGCATGCCGAACTGGAACGGCGTGACGATGGCAAAGGCCTTGGCGCTGGCCACCTTGGCGAAGTCGGCCTTGCCCAGCGCAAACGACAGGGCCGTGCCGGCGATGATGCCGATCAGCACGGCGATATTCGACAGGAAACCGCGGCCATATTTGGCCACCAGCAAGATGACGGCCAGCACGAAGAAGGCGATACCCATGTTGTCCAGCGCGCCATAGCCGGGGTTGGCAATCATGGGCACGGGGCCAAGCGGCGCGGGCAAGCCGGCCGCCGTGGCGGCAGCGGCCATCTTGAGGAAGACGGGATCGGCGATCTGGGCCATGGCGGGCGGCCCGCCCATGGCCCAGTTTACGCCCACGCGCATCAGCGACACGCCGATCACGGCGATAATGCTGCCCGTGACCACGGGCGGGAACAGCGCCAGCAAGCGGCTGATGAACGGCGCGATCAGCATGGCGACGACACCGGCGCCGATCACGGCGCCAAAGATGCCCGTGATGCCCAGGGCCGGATTGTTCGCCATGGCCAGCATGGGACTGACGGCGGCAAAGGTGACACCCATCATGACGGGCAGGCGGATGCCGAAATGCTTGCCTATTCCCAGGGACTGGATCAGGGTCACGAGGCCGCAGCAGAACAGGTCGGCGCTGATCAGCGCCGCCACCTGCTCGGGCGACAGCTTGAGGGCGCGGCCGACGATCAGCGGCACGGCGATGGCGCCCGCATACATGACGAGCACATGCTGCAAGCCCAAGGTGAACAGCTTGCCGGCGGGCAGCACTTCATCGACGGGGGACGGCACGGCAGGCGCGGCGCCGGGCGCTTGGCGGTGGATGGACTTCAAACGTGGAGAGGCCATTTACGCTCCATTTCCTGGGTTACCGCGGCCCGGATGGGCGCAGATGAAGGGGAAAGGCAAGACAGAAACGGGACGGCAGGAACACACCAGCGACCGATGATGCATGCGAAGCTCCTTGGATGGGATGACCAAGGTATGCCATGCACGCATCGTGCCAGGCGAATTGTATACAGGAATTGTGGCAAAACATCGCCGGAGAGCGGCCAATGCGACGAAGGGCGCACCGTTTTCTCTCACGCCGTCCCATGCCTGCACCAGAAGGCGGCACATGGCGACGGCGACGGCGACGGCAGGGCACTGTTGACTGACGACGGCAGCCTGGACCGCCGATAAGACCTGCTGCGCGTCGTCATTTGCGGCCTGCGATGCCCACTGCCCCGGCGGGACCCTACTGCGCACCGTTGCGCTTCCGGGGCCAGCGGCGGCGCGATCGTTCCTTCCGCCCGCTACGTTTTTATTTTGCGTTGTCAGGCTTTGCTAGCTGCCGGAGCAGGCATCGAGCAGCGATTCCAGCTGGCGGACATGGGTGGCACGCAATTGCTCGCGCGCCAGCAGGGCTTGCACTTGCTCGAAGATGCCGTGAGATGGCACCGCCGGCAAGACGGGCGCGACGGGGCGCGTGGCGATGCATGGCGCGCTTACGGGCCAAGCTTCCACCTTCGCCGCTGGCGCGCAGGCCGCACAACCGGTCAAGAAACTCAGCAGCAATAAACTGGCTAAACTGCTGGCGAGGCCGCCTACACGCCTTCCAGCACGTTCGCACGGCGGCCTCATGGCATTTCGCTGGCGATCAGCGCCTCGGCGGCTCGGCAGGCGTCGCCTTCTGGCTGCAACGCCAGGATGCGCGCCGCTGCAGCCTGGGCATCCGCCTGCCCGGCCTGCGCCGTGGCCAGCGCCTGCCGTACCCGCGCCGACCGGCGCGCGCCCTCCTCCCGTATCGCGTTCAGCGCCTGGTTCTGGCGCCGCAACACGCCCTGCACCTCGCTCACTTGCGCCGCGCACGCGGCACGGCCCGCTTCGCGGCCCCAACGCTGGGCGCAAAACACGGCCGCGCCCAGCAGCAACAGCATGGCCGCAATACTCAACGACGGCTTCATGCCAGCACCTTGCGCGCTGCCTGATACAAGACCAGGCGCTCGGCCAGGCCGTTCACGCCGCCGTTGATGCGGCGCGTCACCCGTTCCTGATCGCCCGCATCGGCCAGGCGGTTCAAGCCGCGCGATTGCCAGAACCAGCCCGCCGAGCGGCAAGCGAAAGCCGTTTGCTCCAGCAGTTGCGGCGCCGCCAGCAAGTCATGGCCCAGCGCCACGCCGCATGCCGCATAATTGGCGCGCCCCGTCACCTGCAGCAGGCCGCGTCCCTTGAAGCGCACGCCATCGCCAGCGATCACATTGCCCAGGTCGGCACGCCCTTCATAGGCCGCGCCGCTGGCCAGCTCGCGCACATAGCGCAACTGTCCCGATTCGTGACCGACCTGCGCCAGGAAGGACGCCTGGCGCACAGGCGTATCGATGTTGAACTCGGCCATCGCCGCATTCAGAGGCGCCAGAAACAGCGTAGCGCGGCGGCCGGCCAGCGGCATGATCTGCATCAATTGGGCGCCGGTCATAGCATGCCCCGCACATCCTTGACGGCAGCGGCCGCATCAGCCGCCAGTTCGCCGATGTCCTTGCCGCGCCGCTTGTCGAACCAGCGCACGCACGCGCCCAGCACCCACCAGGCGGGCAAGCCAGCCGCCACCATCAGCGGCGCGGCGATGAACAAAAATCCCGTGGCCGGATCGCCGCCATACAGGCCCGCCACGGTTTTCGCGCTGTCGAACAGGCTGGGCCACCACGACAGCACGGCGGCCACGAGCACGGGGCCGAGAAAGGTGGAAATGATGATGCTGGAACAAAAACGAATAAATGCCTCCTTGGTGGATTGGGGCCACATGAACATGAAGCCCAGCGACGTGGCGGCGGCGCCGGCCAGCACGGGCACGCCAAAAAGTTTGATCAATGCGCCGCCGGCGGCGGTGGTTTCGAGGGCCATGATTGCCTTTCAGGTGGTGGAAATAAAAAAACCCGCCGAAGCGGGTTTGGATGTAGCATGCACAGTGTCTATGCCACCTTCACGATGACACGGGCGCGCCCATCGTCTTCGATGGCGATGACCTTGCCGATGGCGCGCATGTATTGCTGGAGTGTCATGTCCTCCTCGCGTATAGCCAAGCCCCCTACGCCATCGCCCTTCTGCACCGGAACGATGTACTGCCCCTGTGTGGCATCCAGGACGTTCACAGGTACCTGACCGCAGAAAGCGATGCGGTCAACCTGCTGACGCGCCGCTTCCAGGGCCGCTTCAAACGCGAGGCCGGGTGCGCATTTAAAGGCCCATTCTTCATCGGTATCTCCCGGTATTGCTTCTTCCCGATATTGCGCTTCGCGGGCCGGCACGGCAGGCGCAACCTCAACCAGCTTTCCATCGACCACTTCCATCACGGCGTCAATGGCAGCAACAGCCTCACTGAGCAGCACTTGACGCGTGGAAGGCATGAGACGTTCAACAGGCACCGGACGCTCACCCAAATGCCGCGCCCATCGATCCCCGCCAACCATACAAGGATCAGTCGATTTAACAGCAAAGGCAATGGCGCGCTGCCATTGGTCGGTAAGTTTTCCATCAACATCGATGCCGATAATCTGCCCCGGAAGAATACCCGTGCATCCAGGTGCCTTTAACATATATTCAGCGTAATCGGTACCGCCGGCATTGATGGTGCCAGCGGCGCTAATCGAGCGCGATGTCGTGGAGTTTCGCCCGACGTATGCAACCGAAGCACTGTTGCCCCAACCGCCAGCACCATTTGACGCTCGAATGGCAAAACACGAGGAAGTGACCCCTGTCTCGACGCGCCCAACGTAGCAAAGTTCACCGAACTCCGCAGTCCTACGGGTTAACTGATGCGCACTTAACGGGATAACTGGGCCAGCAGTAATAACGCCTGGCAGGGCAATGTCGCCGGTGCCATTAATATCCATAACTGGTGTGACATTATCAGGCAAGCTCGCATCGACAGCATTCAAACGTAGTTGAAATCCCTTTCCGTTGCTCCCCGGGTGACTACGGGTACTCCAAAAAAATCTACCGGCATTGGAATAGCCTGGAACTGATGCAACCCCCATGGACAGCGTTTCATAGTAGGTGCCGGCGCCCCCCGCAACCCCATCATTTGGTGCCCGAAGAGCACTTGCCCAAAGAGTATTAGATATCCCTCCGGCAATTATTTGCTTTGGACCGATCAAAACTGACGAAGAATCGAAAGTGGTCCGCTGCCGCTCGAACGTTACCGTATTCTGCGCACCAAGCTTCAAGCCAAAGATGGAGGTCGCCAAAGTTCCGGCTGGGGGCTCGGCAGCCACACCGTAATACGACACGTCAGAATCCTGCCAGCAGGTAGACTCACAGTAAATTGCCAGGGAAAAGAAGGCGCCACACAGGATATATATCTGACCATCGTCCGTGATGGTCACTTCCGATACGGTGTTATTTGTCGCCCCACCTTCGTTGTGGAAAACACCGCGTATCTTGCTGTCGTTGTCTACCCGGAGTTGGATGATGGTTGCCATGGCGTTCGACGTACCGGCAACAGCACCGTACGACGTGGTTCCACTTACACGAATTGATGCCTCCATCCCCTGCTGTGCGGAATTAAACTTTCCGATTCGCCACCAGCCAGTCTTCATACCGGTGTTCACAATAGGGCCTGGGCCATACGCGCAAGCTTGCACATATTGAGTTGTCGTGATCGGGGCATTCGAATAGATCGTACCCTTCATATTCCCGCCGGACAATGGCAAGGCATTGTACGGTCCCGCCGCAAACGCCCGATCCATTTCATTCAGTTTCTCGTTGACGTTGGGCATACCGTCATAAAATTTATCAGCCATTTAAATTCCTTCAATTTGTAGTGGTGCAGAATAAGTTTCAAAGTACGGCGTAGTTACCGCGTCGATATTGCTGGCCTTGCCATACAGCATGTAGTCCTGCTCCAGCAGCGGGTCCGGGTTTTCCGGGAACAAGCTGAACAGCATTGCCTTGCCCTTGCCGTTCTCGCGCAGGATGCGCATGAAGCGCGTGCGGTCCATCGGTGTCAGGTGCGTCAGATTGATGCTCAGCTTGTCGCTGGTCGTGCCCAGCGCGGTTTTCAGGTTGCCTGCACCCGTGCGGTAATTTTCACTGCTATCCTGGGTCTGCAACTGGGCGCCGTACTCGGCGTTATATTGCGGTGACCAGTAGTTGCCTGCCACCAGACGCGAGATTTCCAGGTATCCTTCCGGGCTTTGTGGCGCAGATACCTCGATCACTATCTTGCGCACGCGCACAGGGGCGAACCATGTCACGCCGTCGGCACCGCCGCCGCACGGCCAGGTGTTCACGCCGCCCCACTGATAGGCGTTCCAGCCGAGCGGCAGAACGCCCCAGGGATAGGAACCATGCACGGCAGCCGGGCATGGGAAGATGCTGCCAGTGTCGAACACCGGTACGGCATCGCCCGGCTGGGCATAACCGCGTACGCGCATGCGCGCGCTGCTGGTCATGTTGGTGGAGATCAGCGCCACGCAGGCGATGGACTCCTGCGTCGGCCAGGTGGCGGTGATGGTCTGTGCAGTGCCACTGGCGCGCAGCACGGCATTCTTGCTGTCGCGCTGCAGGTTGGCCGGACCCAGTTCGCCGGTTTGGCTCGATGCAGTCAGCACCGCGCGGTCAGCGGCGTTGTCGTAGATGATGCGAAGATTGCTCATGGCAGCAATGCCCCTTCCAGAATGAGGTAAGTGATTGGTGAAATAAACCCAGTGGCAACGCCGATAGGCTCGGTGGCGGCAATTTCCCAGCGCCGCTTCGACAGCATCACCTCGACTATCCCGGTACTGGTGGACGAAATGAAAAAACCCGCCGAAGCGGGTTTGAGAGGGATGACTGCCTGGTCACACGGCCTTGACCATTACATAAGCCCGGCCGTCCGGCTCGATCGAGATTACGCGGCCGACGGCGTGCAGGTACTGCTTCATGCTGAGATCGTCCTCGCGCACGGCGATGCCCTTGATGCCAGCACCGTCCTGCACCGGCACGATGTAGTCGCCCGGCTGGGCGCCCAGCACGTTGACCGGCACGCGGCCGGCGATGGCGATGCGATCGACTTTCTGGCGCACGGCTTCCAGGGCCGCGTTGAAGGCGGCCATGGCTTCGGCGTCCTGCTGCACGGCGGCGTTGTGGGTGGCCTGTGCAGCAGTGAAAATCGTCTGCTTTTCAGCCCATTCCTCGTCGCTATCGCCCGGCTCGGTTACCACGTCCTCGTATTCGGGTGGGTTGGTGCCAGATACTGCCTGCTGCGCGACCACATCTTTACTGCGGAGGGGTTGAGTCGGCACAGGCCCTGCCTGGGGCGCTGGGCGCTGCCCTACGTCATTCGCCCAGGAATCACCACCAACAAACGAGGGTGCGGTCGATTTGATCGAGAACATAACGGCATCGGCCCACAGATCGGTGACCTTATTTCCCGCAGTGATACCGACAATCTGGCCTGGAGCTACGATGCCGCACATTGAGCTTTTGAAAATATATTCAGCATAGTCATTACCCATCGTATTGACCGTGCCTTTGTTATTACTA
>NZ_JBWBYV010000012.1:0-419783 GCF_056174685.1 Janthinobacterium sp. BHSEK | reverse complement strand
GCCAGGACATCATCAGCTCGGGGCCTTGCCATGCAGTAAGGCCCAATACGAGGATGGCGCCAGCCGCCAGCAGGCTGCGCTTGAGCGGCAGTTGTAGGCGGATGGCAATCGAGGCCGGTGGTTTGACCGTTGGCGCATCGGCTACCGGGGCTGCCTGTGTTACCGGTCCGCTTTGCCACGCCAGTATGACGTCGCGCACGTCGCGCATGGTGCGCGGTCGTTCGGCCGGGTCGTGCGCCGTCATCGCGCGCACGACGGCGTTGATGGCGGGCGGCACCGTATCCGGCAGGTCGGGCCACGGCTGCGTCGCCTGCATGTGGGCGGCGGCCAGGGCCAGGCCGTTCAGGTGGGCGAAGTGGCGCTGGCCGGCCAGCATTTCGTACAGCATGGCGCCCAAGGCATACACGTCGCCGCGCGTGTCGGGCAGGCGGCCCATCAGGCGCTCGGGCGCCATGTAGGCGATGGTGCCCTGCAAGTCGCACAGGGTGGTCGTTTGCGTCGCTTGCGGGTCGATGTGGCGGGCCAGGCCGAAGTCGAGGATGCGCACCTTGCCGTTTGCTTCCAGCATCAGGTTTGACGGTTTCAGGTCGCCGTGGACCAAGTCCATGGCGTGCGCCTCGTCCATCGCGTCGGCGATCTGGTAGGCGATGTCGAGCGCCGACCGCAGGTCAGCCTTGCCGTTGTGCATGAACTGGCCCAGGGTCTGGCCTTCGACCAGTTCCATGACGATGGACTGGCCCGTGCCCTGGCCCTCGATGGCGAAGATGCGCACGAAGGCCGCATGCTTGAGCGAGGCGGCCAGGCGCGCTTCATTGATGAGTTTTTCGGGATGCAGCACGTCGGCTTGCGGTTTCAGGCGTTTCAGCGCCACGCTGCGGCACAGCTTGGCATCCCAGGCTTCGAAGACATGGCCGAAACCGCCCTCGCCCAGCAAGCGGCGCACTTCGTAGTGCCCGCTGATCGTGTCGTCTTGCGACGGGGTCTGACGCAGGGAGTCGAGCAGTTCCATATACCTTGGCTTCGGAGTGCATCAAGGTGCGCAGCAGGCATCGGAGAGGGAACTGCGATGGCTGTGTGCGCAAAATGATTGATTTTGAGTAACTTCCTGATTTAAGACGATTGTTTCGAATAAGTCAATTAGTATTGACAAGGAGTGAATAAAAGCCGCTGCCGTGGGCGAGGCATTGCTTGCCGATTCATGCTTGCAATCTTGTTCAAACTCAATTTTCCCTTTCCCCGCTTCCTCAATAATGCTGATGGGGCTGTACCTACATGTGCGGGTCAGGCGTTGGGAGCGGGCATGGATGAGTTGTTGCAATTTTACGAGCGCGAACTGGGCACCTTGCATGCGCACAACCAGGCGTTTGCCCGGCGCTATCCGGCCATCGCGGGGGCGCTGGGCATCCAGGGCGGCGACATGGGCGACCCGCACCTGGCGCGCATGCTGCAGGCGTTTGCCATGTTCAACGCACGTACGGCCAAACGGCTGGCCGATGGTTTCGGCACCTTCAGCGAAACCTTGTTGGAAGTGAACTTTCCCCATTATTTGCGCCCGTTTCCTGCCTGCGCCATTGCGCGCATCGATAACGACCTTGCGACGTTGACCGAGCCGGCCATGATTCCGCGCGGCACGGTCATGCATGCTGCCGAGCATCAGGGCGTCACCTGCAAGTTCACCACTGTCTACGATGTCGCCGTGGCGCCGCTGCGCCTGTCCGACGTGCGCTTTCAATCCATCGTGGCGGCGCCGCCCGCATTGCGCCTGACGCCGGATTTGGGGGCGGCGATCAGCATCACGCTCGAAGCGACGGGGGCCACAGCCATGCTGGACGGGCTGCCGCTGTCGATGCTGCGCCTGTTCCTCGACGGCGAGCCTGCGTTTTGCGCCACCTTGCGCGACAGCCTGTTCCTGCGCACGCGCCGCGCCTGTGTGGAAGTCGATGGCGCCTGGCATGCGCTGGACGCGGTGCCTCTGCACCCGGTCGGTTTTGCCGCCGCAGACGCCTTGATACCGGCCCGAGCCGCCTCGCATCCCGCCTACCGCCTGCTGGGCGAATGGTTTGCCTTTCCGGATAAATTCAATTTCGTCGACCTGGACATGGCCGCGCTGCGCCCGCTGTTGCCTCCGGCGTGCCGGCGTTGCACCGTGCATCTGCTGCTGGCCGATGTGCCGGCCGATGCGGATATCGCGCGCATCCTGCGGCCCCTGTCGGCAAGGCATCTGCTGACGGGATGCACGCCCGTCGTCAACCTGTTCCGCCAGGCGGCCAATCCCATCCGTTTGACGCACGCGAGCGCCGACCATGTGCTGCTGCCATCGGTCAGACAGGCGCATTGCTACGATATCCACAGCGTCGACAGTGTGCAGGTGCTCGGTGAAACGGCGCAGGGCGCCGCGCTGGACACGTTTTACCCATTTTATTCGATGCGCCACGGCGAGGCGGGCGGCCGCCAGGGGCGCTACTGGGTGACGCGGCGCGACGAAGACATGGCGCTGAGCAATCCCGGCTATGACATGCGCATCGCCTTTGTCGACGGCGCCATGCAGCCGCTGCACGACGCCACGCAAACGGTGTCCATCATGCTCACCTGCAGCAACCGCGATTTGCCGAGCCGCCTGGTGTTCGGCAATGCCGAGGGCGATTTGCGCCATGACGGCGTGGCCAGCGCCTTGCCGGTGCGCCTGCTGCGCAAGCCCAGCGCTGCCTGCCGCTTCCCTGCGGGAGTGGCGTCGCACTGGCGGCTGATCGCGCAACTGTCGCTGAATCATCAGTCGCTGAGCGAGCAGGGTTTGCCACTCTTCAAGCAAATACTCGAGCTGTACAACTTGTCCGGTTCGGCCAGCGCCGCGCGCCAGATCGCGGGCATGACGGGACTGCGCCAGCGCGCCGCCAGTACCTGGCTGCAGGATGAGGCGGGCGGCAGTCTGGTGTTCGGCATCGACGTCCTGCTATCCGTCGATGAGGAAGCCTTTGTCGGCAGCGGCTTGCATGCATTTGCCCAGGTGATCGAACGCTTTCTCGGGCTGTATGTGCACCTGGGCTCGTTTACCCGCCTGATCGTCTTGTCGCAGAAGACTGGAAAGGAGTTGCTGTGCTGCCTGCCCCGCAATGGAAACCAGGCGCTGGTGTAGTCGCGCGCCTGCTGGCCGACCCGTCCGGCACCGCTTTCTTTCAGGCGGTGCGGCTGCTGTCTGCCTGGCTGATGCAGCAGGGCATCTCGCAGGAGCAGGTGTTTGATGATTGCCTGCGCCTGCATGGCAGCGCATCGCTGTCGTTTGCGCCGGGAGAAATCGAACAGCTGTGGCTGGAGCCGGAAGCAGATGGTCATGCGCAGGTGCATGTGCGAGCGGCAATGCTGGGTTTTCTGGGCGTGCATGGCAGCTTGCCGCTGCATTACACGGAAACGCTCGCGCGCCACGAACGGCAAACGGGCGATGGCGGTCCCCGTGACTGGCTCGATACGCTGTCGCAGCGCGCGCTGGCCCTGTTTTACCAGGCCTGGGCACGTTACCGCATCGAATGCCAGATGGACGCCGACGGCGGCGATTTCCTGCCCCTGCAACTGGCCCTGGCCGGTGCCTGGCCTGCCGAGGTGGCACGGCAGGAGGATGGCTTGCCTGCGCATGTGCTGGCCCATTACGCGGCCTTGCTGCGGCATCGGCCCGTGGCGGCCGACGTGATGCAGGCGGTGCTGGCCGAGTATTTCGGCGTGCCCGTGCGCATGCAGCGTTTTGTGGGTGCCTGGTTCCGGCGCGCGCCGCAGGAGCGCACCCTGCTGGCCACCGCGCACGCCCGGCTGGGGCACGGCGCCATGCTGGGCGAGCGCTGCCGGCGCGCCGACTTGCGCGTGCGCCTGGTGCTGGGACCGTTGGAGCGCCGTGTCTACGAGGATTTCTTGCCCGGCCGGCCGGGCGCGCTGGCCCTGCGCCAGATGCTGGCGCTGTTCGGCTTGCCCGGCATGAGCTTTGAAATACGCCTGGTGCTGCGGCGGGAAGACGTGCGCACCTGCGTGCTGGGCACGGGCACCTGCCTGGCGCAGGATGCTTTTTTGGCCGGCAAGCTGCCGGCCCGTGACCGTGACGACATGCATTACGACATACGCTTCGATGGTTCCGCCTGAGACCGCCATACATATTGTGCCCCGATGACTGCTGGAAGGAAGAAAACCATGGAAGACTTCGCGCAATGGATGGCCGTGGACAAGGCCTTGACCGCCGGCAACCGGGCCCTGCGGCTGCGCCTCGCCTACCCGGACGGCAGCAATGAGGATGTCTTGCTGCCGCAGCGCGTCAGCGGCAGCGAGGCCATCTGCGGCGGGATCGAGTACCGCATCCTGTGCGTCGCCACCGAAGCGCGCTTGCCGCTGAAACAGTTCATCGCCGTACCGGCCGAATTGCAGATCGTGACGGACCAGGGGCAGCTGCGCAGGGTCTGCGGCATCGTCGCCGAAGCGTGCGCGGGGCAAAGCGACGGCGGGCTGGCCACCTATCAGCTGGTACTGCGCGACGGCCTGGCCCTGATGGAAAAGCGCGTCAACACGCGCGTGTTTCGCAACAAGCATGAATTGCAGATCGTCCAGCTGCTGTTTGAAGAATGGCGGCAGGGCAATAGCGTGCTCGCCGCCAGCCTGGATCTGTCCATCGATGCGGCGCTGGCGGCGCGCAGCCTGCCCGTGCGCGAATTCACGATGCAGCACAATGAATCCGATGCCGCCTTTATCCGCCGCCTGCTCAGGCGCCGCGGCATCGCCTGGTGCTTCCAGGCGGGAGCGCCGTCCGGTCCGAACGCCACCACGCCCGTGCATGCCCTGCTGCTGTTCGACGACGCCAGCCGCCTGGCGGAAAATGCGGCTGGCACGGTGCGCTATCACCGCGATGACGCCACCGAGGAAAGGGATGCCGTGACCGCCTGGAGTGCCGTGCGTCGCTTGCAAGCAGGAAAATCCGAACGTTACAGCTGGGACGATGGCCACCCGCACAGTCCGCAGTTCATGGCCACGCAGTCCCAGGGGGCCGTGGATCAGGGCGGGAATGGCAATCGCCTGGCGGCCAGCCTCGACGACTATATCGTGGAGCCGCCGCTGGCCGCCGGCAGCAATGACGAATTGCGGCAACTGGGCCAGCTGGCGATGGCGCGTCACGATATGGACAGCAAGTGTTTCCAGGGAGAAGGCTGCGTGCGCGACTTTTGCGCGGGCCAATGGTTCAGCCTGGAAGGGCATGCCGATATCGACAGCCACCCGGCGGCCGAGCGCTGTTTCGTCATCACGGCCTTGAGCGTGGCTGCCAGCAATAACTTGCCGACAGGTCTGGATGCCAGGGTCGGGCGCCTGTTTGCGCAGAGCGGCTGGCAGTGCGATGCAGGCCCGGCACAAGGAGCAGGCGCCGATGGCCAGCCGGCCTTGCGCTACCGCAACCGTTTTACTTGCGTGCGGCGCGGCATCGCCATCGTGCCCGCTTTTGACCCGCGCAGCGATTTCCCCGTCGTCCGCCTGCAAAGCGCGCTGGTCGTCGGGCCCGCCGGCGAAGAGGTGCATTGCGATGCGCTGGGGCGCGTCAAGGTGCGTTTTGGCGCCACGCGCGCCCCGGACCACGCGCATGCCAACGGCTCCGGCGCGTCCGATACGGAGCGCGATTCGGCCTGGGTGCGCGTGGCATCGAGCTGGACCGGCAATGGCCCGGGCAGCGGCAAACAATGCGGCACCTTGAGCTTGCCGCGCATCGGCGCGGAAGTGCTGATCGACTTTCTCGGCGGCGACCCGGACCGGCCCATCATCGTCGGCCAGCTGTACAACGCCGTGGGCGCGCCACCGGGCCTGAGCAGCCGCGGCGCCTTGCCGGGCAACCGTTATCTGTCCGGCATGCGCAGCCGCGAAGTGCGGGGCGGGCGCGGCAACCAGCTGTGCTTTGACGACACGCCATCGCAGATCAGCGCGCAGCTGGCCAGCGACCAGGCGGCCACGCAATTGAACCTCGGCTACCTGACGGAGCCGCGCAGCGACGGCGCAGGGCGGCAGCGTGCGCACGGCCCGTTCGCTGTTGATTTCGGCCTGGAAACAGCTGGGCGCCAGCGGCAAGCAGCTCGACGGCAGCGAGCATGCCGCCCTGATGAAAGAGTGCCTGGAATTGTTGACCTCCCTGGGCGATTTTGCCGCCCAGCACCAGGCGCTGGCGCTGGACGCGGCCGGCAGCAAGGCGCTGGGAGCGGCGATTGCCGCCGACCAGCCCGCCGTCAGCATCACGGCGCCCGAGGGTGTGGCGCTGAGCACGCCCCGGACCATTGCCGGCAACGCGGGCGCGAATATCGACCTGGTGGCCCAGCAGCATCTGCAACTGAGCGCGGCCCAGCGCTGCAACGTCAACGGGGGCAAGGGCATTTCCCTGTTCGCGCACCAGGACGGCATCGTGCAGGTGGCCCATTTCGGCAAGTTTTTGCTGCAAAGCCAGCACGATTTATTGCAGGCGGACGCCGCCAAGGACATCCGCCTGACGGCAGGCACGCGCCTGGTCGGCATGGCGCAGGACGAAATCACCTTCATGACGGCGGGCGGCGCCTACCTGAAACTGTCCGGCGGCGCGGTGGAACTGGGCGGTCCCGGCGCGCTGACGGTGAAGACCGATGGCCACCACTGGAACGGCCCGGGCAGCATGAAGGCGGAACTGCCCACCTTCGGCGAAGGCGAGCTGGGCCGCGTGCCGCGCTTGCTGCGTCCCACCGACGGCTTGCCCGTCGAAGGCGTGGAAGTGCATATCGAGCGCGAAGGCGACGGTCCCGTGACGGGCGTCAGCGGTGCCGACGGGCGCGGGCCGAAGGTGGCGACCGACCACCTGCAGCGGCTGAAGGGATTTTTCTTCCGCCGCCGTTCCTGAACCCCCGTCACTGGAGAGCACGCCATGCAATTCGATCCCCACCCGCCGCTGTGCGACGACCCCGACATCGACATCCTCGGTCAGTTTTCCTGCAACGCCAATTTCCAGAGCAGCGACCGGGACACGCTGCAGCAACTGCCGCTGCCCGGCATCGTGATCTTCGTGCACGGCGTCAATTCCGATGGCGAGTGGTACGCGGCAGCCGAAGAGGGACTGTGCAACGGCCTCAACGAACGCCTCAAGCGTTCCTGCCATCATATGCAGCACCGTGGCGTGGAAGGCGGCGAACTGAAGGCGGTCAATTATGGCGCCGAAATCACGGCCGAAGGCTTTCTCCATCCCGAGATGTCGGCCGATACCTTGATCCGCGATGCCGGCACTTTTTCTCCCGTGATCCGTTTTCGCTGGGGCTACAAGGCTTCCGGCGAGGAACTGCAGCAATACGGCAAGGGCATCTACCTGAACGAAGACAATTACTGGGGTGGCGGGCCGTTTGCCAATGGCTGCAGCGCGCTGGCCGACCTGTGGAAGGACGGGCTGAGCGAGGGTTTATTCTTGTGGAACAAGATCCAGCACATGAATCCTTTCCCGGAACGGCAAGTGTACAGCTGCCCGCCGCGAGCGTATTTCGTGCTGGCCGCCTACCGCCTGGCCAGGCTGGTCGAAGCCATCCGCCAGCAGCAGGCCGACGTGCCCGTCACCATTGTGTGCCACAGCCAGGGCACGATGGTGGCGATGGCGGCCGCCTTTCTGGGCGCAAACCTGCCCAAGGTAAAGGACAGTTTTCCCTGCGTGGCCGACAACTATGTCATTTGCAATTCGCCGTACAGCCTGGCGAAACGCAATAGCGCCGAGAACTGGGTGGCCGGCAACCTGCGCGCGGCGGACGGCAGCACGGGCCGGGTGACGGTGCAGGCGCGCATCGCCACCCTGAAAAACTTCTTTGCCATCATCGGCCAGCGCGCCAGCCTGGGCGAGGCGCAGACGGACGAGGAAATCGACCGCTGCATGGCCAACCTGGAGCACGGCTTTTCCGCCGCCCAAGATCGTGAACAATACGGCATCGCCGGCGCCGCCCGGGGCGGCAAGAAATCATCGTATGGCCGGGTGACCATCTATTGCAATCCGCACGATGTGGTGGTGTCGTCCGTCGCCATCGAGGGCATCGGCTGGCGCGGCCTGTCGGGTTCGCTGGCCAAGGACAGCAAGGACGGCGGCGAGCTCGCTGCCACCGAGGCCGCAGGCGTCTGCGTGCAGCGCGTGTTTGCCCAGGGGTTTGAGGTGGGCAAGCAGGGCAGCTATCACTACTGGACCGATCACTGGCGCAAGCCCGCGCCGGGCGGCAAGGACTTCTGGTTTCCGGCGCAGAAATATGCGTCGTATTCCATCAAGCAGGGCGTGGAGGCCAGCCAGGGCGCCTTTTCCACCATCCTGACGGTCGGATTTGCGCCTCTGTTTATCGTGGCAACGGGCCTGGCCAGCAGCCCCTGCAATGCCTCGCCCCACAAAGACTGGAAAATTGAACTGAGCGCCCCCGACCTGCTGCCGCCCTTCAAGCCGCAGTCCTTGCGCTTTGGCCAGACCAGCGAGGAATTCGACGAAGGCTACGAGCCGCCCGGCGAATCGCGCCAGGCCGGCAAGCAACGCGCGCCCGGCGACGATTACCTTGCCGATCATGAGATTCCGCCCGGCGGCTTGCAGGGGCAGGCTGGGAAAAACGAAGCCAAACGCATGGACAGCGCCAGGGGCACGGCCGATGACGAGGCGCGCCTGCGATTCGAGCAGCGCGCGGTGATACGCGCGCAAGCCGTACGGGAAGAAAAAAGTCCCGAGGGTCAAAAAGTGCAGCAGGAAATGCCCAACGCCACGCCCGACGCCGAGTACCTGCAATGGCGCAGCACGCGGGTAGGGGAAATGATGTCCAGTCAGGCCGGCGCCTACGCCACCGACCATTCCACCATCCTGACCAACCCCATGCACTCAGAGCGGGCGCTTGCGTATGACGTGGCGGTGGGCGTGTGCCGCATCAAGCCGGACCAGCTGCGCAAGTTGAGGGTGGCGGCGGATTGGAGGTTGTTGAGGGCACTAAATAATACTGAATCCGCTAAATTGTTCGAAGAATATTTTAATGATGGGAAATTGCATGGTTTGACCATTACTCAATGGTCTCAGCAGACTGGTGGAGAAGGAAATCTTCCTGTATCCATAGTTGACGTGAGAGAGAACCCTGCTCTTGATTCTCGTCCTAATTCCGGTGAACGAGCATTTTTATAAAGAGAAATCACATTTCATATAAATTCCTAAATATTAAGTAAATATTTATCTTGTTGGAGATCATGTCATGGCTAGATCTATATTGTTATCTATACTCGGTGCGTTTTTTATTGTTTTAGTTTTGTCAGCTTGCGCCCGTTTACGTACATCGGCAAACATAGTGACTCCTGTCGTTCCTATTGATGGATCTTTAGTGCAGAGACCATTTCTGGCTCAGGTAGTCGGGTTGCAATGGTTAAATCCTTTGCATCGTAGAGACTATCCCACTGAATGGCAGCTACTTTGGACCCTTGGCCTGGCACGGCCTAATTCGAACGATGATATGGTAAAAGAAAAACCTGAAAAATATTCTAAGTTGCAGAGTATTGCCTCCATTGCTATAGGTAATGAAGGCTCTGAAACTTTCGATGGATACCATGAAAAATACATTAATGAGTTAATGAACTTGTACCATGATGTGTATTACTCCGACTCGGAATATTTTTATAACGTTCATTCAGCCGAGGACAAATCACGCTGGCGAGAGTTGGCTGGTATTCATATCGAATATGCCCTGCCAGAAGGTAAGCTCGATCCGGTCGAAACGATAGCATTTGTGCGCAAAAGAGTTGCAAGGACTTTTAGCATCGGCAACATCCACTCTCCCACCCTGTGGACCCGCTCCACCCCACCCGACGTCCGCGTCACCATGGGCGGCCCCAACGCCGGTTTCACTTCACTTTCCGCCGCGCTCGACTATCTGCAAACCCACCCCAAGGAAACCGTCTGGGCCATGAATTGGGATGCGCCTAGCCGTCCCCTGGACCGGCAGATCAACGAGAACCTGGTGCTGCTGGTGCTGGCAGGTCCTGACTACAAGACGGAGCGGGCGCCGCTGGCGTGGCTCGGGTATCCGAGCACCAAACAGGTCGCCGATTTTGAAGTCAAAAAGGGCGAACCGCCGCGACTGGTGCAGGCGTGGACGGCGGCCATCGAGGAGGCGGCGGCGAAGGCGAACAGGCCGGATACTGACATCGGCTATCTCATCCACGATGCCGGCAATACGCATCAGGATTCGTCCGCGCGGCTCGGCGCGCTGGCGCAGACGCTCACCGTGCAATTGCCGGAATTCGATCTGCTGAAGCAAAGCTTCAATCTGACCGCCGTGCTGGGCGAGACGGGTGCCGGCACGGCCCTGACGAACGTGGCGCTGGGCATCGCCTACGCGCACCATTTCGGTAAACCCGTGCTGGTGGCCGGCACCAGCGACCTGTCGGCCCCCGTGGCGCTGGTGGTGGCGCCGCCCGCCGTCGTACGGCCGATCCAGCCCGGCAAGCCCTGGTTCCGCGCGCGCGGCGGCAATCATGCCTACCTGCCCTGGTGGGGCTTGCGCCACGATGCGCCCGAGTATTACCAGGGGTTTTCGCAATGAGGGCGCTGCTCGCGGTTCTCATGTCGCTTTTGCTTGGCGCATGCGCGACGCCGCCATTGCCGGAGGCAACGGTGCCACGCAGCGGTCCGTTTATGGCGCAGGTGGTGGGATTGCAATGGCTGAATCCTTTGCAACGTCGGGATTACCCCACCCAATGGCAATTGCTGTGGATATTAGGACTGGTACGACCGAATCCCGACGATGATATGGTCAAGGAGAATCCAAAAAAGTACTCCAGTTTGCAGGCCGTGTCGCCTGTTGTCGCAGGCAATGAAGGTGAGGAAACATTTCGTGGCTATCATCGAAAATATATTCGCGAAATCATGAATCTATTCCACGATATTTACTATTCCGACCCCGAATACTTTTATAACGTTCATTCAGCCGAGAATCGCTCACGCTGGCGTGAGTTGGCTGGCATCCATGTTGAGTATGCGATTCCTGAAGGAAAGCTTGATCTTGCAGATGCGACAAATTTTGTGCGCGAGTACATAGGCGATACCTTTGATATCGGCAACCCAAACTTCCCCACCCTCTGGACCCGCTCCACCCCGCCCGACGTCCGCATCACCATGGGCGGCCCCAACGCCGGTTTTACGTCACTTTCCGCCGCGCTCGACTACCTGCAAAGCCATCCTAAGGAAACCGTCTGGGCCATGAACTGGGATGCGCCCAGCCGGCCCCTTGACCGGCAGATCAACGAGAACCTGGTGCTGCTGGTGCTGGCCGGCCCCGACTACAAGACGGAGCGGGCGCCGCTGGCGTGGCTAGGGTATCCGAGCACCAAACAGGTCGCCGATTTTGAAGTCAAAAAGGGCGAACCGCCGCGCCTGGTGCAGGCGTGGACGGCGGCCATCGAGGAGGCGGCGGCGAAGGCGAACAGGCCGGATACTGACATCGGCTACGTCATCCACGACGCCGGCAATACGCACCCGGATTCTTCCGCACGGCTCGGCGCGCTGGCGCAGACGCTCACCGTGCAATTGCCGGAATTCGATCTGCTGAAGCAAAGCTTCAATCTGACGGCCGTGCTGGGCGAGACGGGCGCGGGCACGGCGCTGACGAACGTGGCGCTGGGTATCGCCTACGCGCACCATTTCGGCAAACCCGTGCTGGTGGCCGGTACCAGCGACCTGTCGGCCCCCGTGGCGCTGGTGGTGGCGCCGCCCGCCGTCGTACGGCCGATCCAGCCCGGCAAGCCCTGGTTCCGCGCGCGCGGCGGCAATCATGCCTACCTGCCCTGGTGGGGCTTGCGCCACGATGCGCCCGAGTATTACCAGGGGTTCTCGCAATGAAGCGTTTAATCTATTCAAGGAGAAGAGCATGCGTGGCGTGATCCGCTTGAACGATCCCATCAGCCATGGGGGCAAGGTGGTGGGCGCGGCACCGAACAGTACCGTGCTGGGCGTGGCCGTGGCGCGCAAGGGCGACCCTTGCGTGTGTCCGATCAAGGGCCACGTGCGCTGCGTGATCGCCGAGGGCGATCCGCAGGTGCTGATCGACGGCGTGCCCGTGGCCTTCGAGGGACACAAGACCAGCTGCGGCGCCAGCCTGATCTCCACCGTGGGCAACAGCGGGCGCGCTTAGGCCAGGCTCGTGTCGATGGCTGCGCCCAGCTTGTCGACGAGCTCATCGACGTGGCTGGCGTCGATGATGTAGGGCGGCGCCAGCAGGATGTGGTCGCCGTGCAGGCCGTCGATGGTGCCGCCCATGGGGTAGCACATCAGTCCATTCTGCATGGCTTGCGCCTTGATGCGCGCGTGCAAGCGGCGGGCCGGGTCGAACGGCTGCTTGCCGGCGCGCTCCTGCACCAGTTCCAGGCCCAGGAACAGGCCGCGGCCGCGGATGTCGCCCACGTGCGGGTGCTCGCCGAAACACTGGCGCAGCCGCTCCTGCAGCAAGCCGCCCATGGCGCGCACGTTGGCCAATAAATCGCGCTCCTCGATCTGTTGCTGCACGGCCAGGGCGGCGGCGCACGCCGTGGCGTGGCCGATATACGTGTGGCCGTGCTGGAAGAAGCCCGTGCCGGCGCGGATGGTCTCGCGGACGTCCTGCGACACCATCACGGCGCCGATGGGCTGGTAGCCGGCGCCCAGGCCCTTGGCGATGCAGATCAGGTCGGCCGTGATGGCTTCCTGCTCGCAGGCGAACAGGCTGCCCGTGCGCCCCATGCCGCACATGACTTCGTCGAGGATCAGGAGGATGCCGTGGCGCTGGCAGATGGCGCGCATGCGCGCAAAATAGCCGTTTACTGCGGGCAGGGCACCGGCCGTGGCGCCGACGACGGGTTCGGCGATGAAGGCCATGACGTTCTCCGCGCCCAGTGCGGCGATATGGTCTTCCAGCTCCTGGCCCAGACGCGCCACGTAGGCGGCATCCGTTTCATGCGCCTGCTGGTCGCGCCAGGCATAGCAGGGCGACACATGGGTCACGCCAATCAGCAATGGCTCGAACTGCTGGCGGCGCCAGGCGTTGCCGCCCGTGGCCAGCGCGCCCAGGGTATTGCCGTGATAGCTCTGGCGGCGGGCGATGACGTGGCGGCGCTGCGGCTGGCCCCGCTCGACGAAATACTGGCGCGCCAGCTTCAGCGCGCTTTCCACCGCTTCCGAGCCGCCGGAGACGAAATACACGCTGTCGATGCCGGCTGGTGCCCTGGCGACGAGGAAATCGGCCAGCTGCTCCATCGGCTCGCTGGTGAAAAACGAGCTGTGTGCATACGCCATCGTCGCAATCTGCCGCTGCACGGCGGAAATCACGGCCGTATCCGAATGGCCGAGGCAAGAGACGGCCGCGCCGCCGCAGGCGTCCAGGTAGCGCTTGCCGTCCGCGTCGATCAGGTAAGGGCCGTCGCCGCCTGTGGCGACAGGGTAGGTGGCGGTCAGGCTGCGGTGGAAGACATGGCTCATGGCATCGCTTTCTTATCGGCAAAGGGGGGGATGGCCGATTATAGGAGGCGTTGCGCCGCATTGCAGCGATTGATGTATTTGTTTTTAATTTACATCATTCGATGTTTTTGCGTAGGCGCCCAGCGCCCGCAGCTGGCTTTCCGCCGCGCCGATGGCCGTGACGGCATCCGGTCCCGCGCGCGCCACCAGCAATTCCACCAGGCTTTCCACGGCCGCGACGCCGGCCACGATGGAAGGGAAGAACGAGGGGCTGTCGACGGCGATGACGATGCTGGCGTCGGCCTGCAGGGCCAGCGGCGACATGGCGCTGTCGCTGATGGCGACCACCTGGCAGCCGGCCTGGCGCGCCGCCTGCGCCACCAGCAGTGCTTCGCTCGAATACGGCGCGAAGCTGACGACGACGACGGCTTCGCCCGCCTGCAGGGCGCGCAAGTCCATTTCCAGGGTGCCGCCCTGACCGCTCAGCAGCTGCACGCTGGGGCGCAGCAGCCGGTACAGGTAGTGCAGGGTGTAGGCGATCGGGTGGGCGGCGCGAAAGCCGGCCACGTGCACGCGGGGCGCCGCCTGCAGCAGGCTGGCGGCCGCGTCCAGGGCGGCGTGGTTGGCGCTTTCCGTGGCGGCCAGGTTGCGCTGCTGCACAGTGAACACTTCGGTGACCAGGTCGCGCTCTGTCCCCTCCTTGCCGGCCAGCGCGCCCGCCTTGGCCGCGTAGCCGGCAGGTCCCGCGCGCAGGCGTTCGACGAAGATGGCTTTCAGTTCGGGCCAGCCGGCAAAGCCCAGCTGCTGCGCCAGGCGCACCAGGGCGGCCGACTGCACCTGGGCCCGCGTGGCGATGCTGCGCATCGAGGACACGGCAACTTCGTCCGGATGGTCGGCCAGGTAGCGGGCGCCGGCCTGGAATTGCGGGCTCAGTTCCGCATGGCGCGCCTTGATCAGGTCCATCAGTGCCGCATAGGTGTCGTGGGGTGTCGCTGCCTGCATCGCCGTGCCTCATGTAGTAGGTTGCGGCGATGGTACAGGATTCGTCAGCGCGCCGGTAGCGGCAGTGCGGCCGTGCGCGGACGCAGGCGGGCAAACAGGTGCGGCCCGGCCGGTTTGCGGCGCGGTCCCGTCGTCAGCACGCGCAAGGCGGTGGGCAGCGGCACGTCGTGGCAATGCAAAAACAGGGCGGCGGCGCCCGTGCCGGCCATTTCCTGCAAGGCCAGCGCATGTTCGACCAGCGCCGCCGTGCGCATGTCGAGCCGTACCGGGATGTCGGGTTGAAATAACTGTATATCGACGTGCCGTGCATCGCGCATGCTGTCCCCCGCCGGGTTCGCTAGTCAAGCTTCCAGCATAAAAGCGCCCCGGCGCCATTGCTTTGCGCCACATCAATTCCTATGGCGGATAGATTCCACAAGGCAAAAAAACGCCAACCGTTGCCGGCTGGCGCTGAAAACCCTCGAAGGAAGAAAGGGGGGAATGAGTTAGTAGCTCCAGCGTATCGATAAACCGACGACCTTGTCATAGCGCCGCACATCGCGCACATACTCCGGCGTGTCGTGGTAGTCGCGGTAGGTCGAGTCGAGCAGGTTGTTCGCGTCCAGCGTCACCGTGGTGTGCGGGTTGAGCTTGTATGAGACCGACGCGTCCAGGGTCTTGGTCGGCGCCACGGTCAGGTGGATGCCCTTGCCGCGGTAGTTGTAGTCGTCGACATATTTGTCGCGCCAGCTGTAGGCCAGGCGCGCCGACCACGGTCCCTGTTCGTACAGGCCGACGATATTGGCCGACCACTTCGACATGCCCGTGAACGGGTGCGCGCTGCCATTGAGTTCTTCCAGCTCGCCCGTCATGTAGGTGGCGTTGGCCTGCAGGCCCAGGCCGCTCATCCAGCCGGGCAGCTTGTCGTAGAACTGCTGGTAGGCCATTTCCATGCCTTGCAGATGGCCCTTCGAGGTGTTGCGCGGACGCGTGATGTCGTACTCGATGCCGTTGTACGTTTCCTTGGCCGAACCGGACAGGATGTAATTTTTGAAGTTGTGGCGGAACGCGGTGGCCGTGACGGAACCCGTCTGGGCGAAATACCATTCCAGCGCCAGGTCCAGGTTCTTGCCTTCCACGGGTTTCAGGTCGGGATTGCCGCCGCCGCCCGTCGGGCGCACCATTTCCAGGCTCTGGCCCAGGCTTACGCCCGGGTTGAAGTCGGCGAAGTTCGGGCGCTGCACGGCCTTGCCGGCCGTCAGACGGGCGATCAGGTCTTGGCGCAGCATGGCTTTCAGGGTCAGGCTGGGCAGCACGTCCGTATCCGACGTCTTGACGCGCACGGGCGTGACGATGCCGTTTTGCGAGGAATTGCCTTGCAAGTCCTGCTTCGTCTGCACCACGCGCACGCCCAGCGTGCCATCGACCGGCACTTGCGCCAGGTCAAAGCCGATGCGCGCCTTGCCGTAGACGGCGTTGGTTTTTTCCACATCCTTGTAATGGGTCATCGGATCGTCCGGGCTGCGTTCGCTGCTGCCCGTAAACAGCTGGCGCAGCACGGCCGTGTTGTTGAGCATGAAGTCGCGGCATGGCGTGAGCCAGCTTTGCAGGCCGAAGTTGCCCGTGTTGTCGTGCGAGGCGCACGCCAGGCCGGGAATCGCGTCCGCATACATGGTCGAAGACAAGCCTCCCTGGCCATTTTTTTCGCGGATCGATTCAGCCTTGCGCTTGGCCAGGCGCACGCCGCCCGAAAATTCGCGGAAGAAGCCCGTGCTGTCCATGTCGTAGCTGACGTCGCCGCGCCAGTCGGTCGAACTGCCTTCGTCGTGGCTATGATTGTCGTAGAAACCGAGCAGGGTGTAGTTCTTCGGATCGGTCATGTTGTAGCCGGGGTAGCTGATCTGCGCGCCGCCGTTGACGTTCGTGCTGCCGATCACGCTGGTCGGATGGGCGAGGAAGTCGAGGATGGGGAATTCGCGCTCGAAGTTGCTCACCGTGCGCGCCAGTTCCGTCGTGGCGCGCAGCTGCGGCGTGATGTCCCAGCGCGCGCCGATGGCGCCTTGCGAACCGATCGAGCGGTCGCGCCGCGCCTGGGTCGAACCGAGGGTGAACGGCGACCACGGGCCGTCGATCTTGCCCACCGTGGCCGCCTGGCTGGTGCCGGGGATCAGCGTGATGTCCGGGTTCTGGCCCCAGGGCAGCGAACCGACGAAGAACTGGCTGTCGAACGCATGCTTGATCAGGGTCGACATGCCTTCCGCATACACTTCCACCTGCGAGTTCGGCCGCCACTGGAAGGCGGCATTTGCCGCGTAGCGCTTGCGGTCGCCCACGGTCGGGATCATGCCGACGGAATCGGGACCCGTGATATTGCCTGCTTCGGGGCGCTTGACGGGTTCGGCGTTCCAGATCGTCTCGTCATAGTATTTGCTGCGCTGGTAGGACAGGCCGAGCAGGGCGCCGAATTCGCCGTATGGGGTCTTCCAGCGGTTCGAGAGCATGCCGCTGACGTTCGGGTCCGTCGAGCCGGACTTGTCGCGGTGCTCGGCGCGCACGTTGCCCGATGCCGTAAAGCCCTTGAAATCGAAGGGGCGGTTGGTGCGCACGTCGACCACGCCGGCCGTGCCGCCTTCGACCATGTCGGCCCCCTGCGACTTATATACGTCCACGCGCTGCAGCATGGCCGTCGGAATGTCGGCCAGGTACAGGCTGCGGCCCACCGAGGTAAACATCTCGCGGCCGTTCAGCAGGGTCACCACGCCGGGCAAGCCGCGGATGATGACGGAGCCGGCCTCGCCGCCTTCGCGGCGGATCTGCACGCCCGTCACGCGGCCGAGGATTTCGGCCACGTTCTTGTCGGGGAATTTGCCGATTTCATCGGCGACGATGGAATCGACCACCTGGTCGCTGTTCTTCTTGATCGTCTGCGCGCTTTGCGCTGCCCGGCGCACGCCCGTGACGGCGACGACGGCGATGCCGCTGTCGGCTGGCGTTGCCGCTGGTGCCGTTTCTTCCACTGGTGTTTCCGCGGCGGGCGCCTGTTGCGCCCAGACGGAAGCGCTGCTCAGCAGGCCTGCGCCGGCCAGCGCGGCCACCGTGGCCTTCAAGGTCAGCCGTGTGTTGTGCCGGGACGTGCGGGTGCCCGTTGCCATCGATTGCATCATCTTGTCTCCACCTGTATTTTAGTTATGTTGAGAACGCTGCGGCAGTCGCCGCCAGAGCTGGAACATGCTCAAGAAACATGGTAGGTGGGAATGACTTTGCCCCACAAATGACTTCTTTTGCGATGTCCATATCAATTCCGGTATCCCTGCTGCATTCATGCGCCCTGGCGGCGCACCGCGCGTTGTCGAAGCTGGCGCATGCGCGTTGCGGGCGCTCCACAGCAGGCGTCAGGCGGCGCAGGGCGCGGCGCTTTGCGCCAGCCAGGCCATGAAGTGCGCCTGCGGCATGGGGCGGGCGAAGTAAAAGCCCTGCAATTCATCGCAGCCGGCGTGGCGCAGCACGTCGGCATCGGCCGCGCTTTCCACGCCCTCGGCGGTGACCGTCAAGCCCAGGGTATGGCCAAGGCCGATGATGGTTTTCGTCACGGCCAGGTTTTGCGGCGAACCGTGGATGTCCTGCACGAAGCTCATGTCGATCTTCAGCTTGTCGAGCGGGAAGCGGCACAGGTAGTTCAGGCTCGAATAGCCGGTGCCGAAGTCGTCGATCGACAGCGCAAATCCCAGCGCCTTGATGGCGTGCAGGGTGGCGATGGTGTCGTCCACGTTGTCCATCAGGATCGATTCGGTCAGTTCGAATTCGATCCGTCCGGGCGTGACGGGAAACTCGCGCAGCACCTCGCGCAAGGTGGCCACCAGGCCGCCGCTTTTCAGCTGGATGGCCGACAGGTTGATCGACACGGCGATGTCGCCCGCGCCCGCCTCGCGCCAGGCCACCTGCTGGCGGCACGCTTCGCGGATGACCCACGCGCCGATGGGGACGATCAGGCCCGATTCCTCGGCGGCGGGAATGAAGCTGTCGGGCGCGATCAGGCCATGCTGCGGATGCTGCCAGCGGATCAGGCTTTCCACGCCATTCAGGCGGCTGCTCCTGGCATCGATGCGCGGCTGGTAGTACAGCACCAGTTCCTGCCGCTCGATGGCGTGCCGCAGATCGCTTTCCAGGTGCAGCTGCTGCAACTGCTGCTCCTGCATCTGCGGCGTGAACATGCGCGCATGATCGCGTCCGCCGCTCTTGGCCTGGTACATGGCCGCATCGGCGTGGCGCATCAGGGTATCCATGTCGTCGCCGTGGTCCGGATAGATGGCCACGCCCACGCTGCACGAGACATACAGCTCGTTGCCTGCCACCTGGTGCGGCTCGCGCATGGCCGGTATCAATCGCGTGTCGAGCAGGGCGCCGATGGCATCTGCGTCGCCGGCGCCGTTGAGGATGACGACGAATTCATCGCCGCCCAGGCGGCTGACGGTATCGCCTTCGCGCACCAGCTGCAGCAGGCGCTTTGAGACCGATTGCAGCAGGGCGTCGCCCACGTGGTGGCCCAGCGCGTCGTTGACGTGCTTGAAGCGGTCCAGGTCGACGAACAGCACCCCCACCTTTTCGCCGCTGCGGCGCGCCTGTGCGATGGCGGCCGCCAGGCGCAGTTTCGACACGTGGCGGTTGGCCAGTCCCGTGAGCGCGTCATGGTGGGCCATGTGCTCGATCTGCCGCTCGCTGGCCTTGCGTTCGCTGATGTCGAGCGAACTGGCGATGAAATGCGTGGTGACGCCATCGAGGCCGCGCACGGCGTTCATCACCAGCCAGGCCGGATAGCTTTCCATCGACTTGCGCTGCACCGAGATTTCGCCCTGCCAGTAGCCGCGCCGCGCCAGGGTCCGGCGCAGGCTGTCGAGCTGCTCGGGAGCGTTATCGGGCGCGAGCAGGAAGGCGGGGCGCTTGCCGATCAGCTCCACCATGTCGTACAGCGAATGGCGGCGGAAGGCCTGGTTGACGGTGATGATGCGCATGCCGGCGTCCATCACGATCAGGCTTTCGGCCGAGGCCTCGAATACCTTGGCCCACAGTTCCAGGCGCGACTCCATCAGCTTCATCTTGTTGATCGGCGTGAAGGTCGACAGCACGGCGCGCTGGCCCTGGTAGTCGATCAGGCGCGCGGAAATCAGGGCCCAGGTGGGCGTGCCGCCGCCGCTCCAGCACACCTCGAATTCATCGACGGCGCCCAGGTCGCTCAAGCGCTGGAAGAAGCGCGAACGGGCTTGCGGATGCATGCCGCCCACCCACGGATCGAGTTCCAGGCCGCCCTGCCATGCGTGCGCGGCCTGGTTCGCGTGCAGCACCTGGTGATGGGGGATCGAGGTGACCATCAGCGGGATGGGAATGGCGTCGACCAGCTGGCGCTGCGCATCGGCCGCGCTGGCGCGCGCCACCAGGTCCTGCTGCGCCATGCGCTGGAAATCGAGCTGCTGCAGCATGGTGTTGAAGGCGCGCACCAGGCGCCCCGTTTCATCCTCGCTGTCCCAGATGGCGCGCAGGCTATGGTCGCCCGTTTTGCGCACTTCCTGCGCCACGCGCGCCAGGCGCCGGATGGGCAGGGCGATCTGGCGCGCGACGAAAAACACCAGGCCCAGTATCATCGCCAGCAGCAGCACGGCCGTGCCCAGGTGCAGCCACATGCGCGTGAAAAAGCCATCCACGCGCAGCTGGATCAGGCGCTGCAATTCGTTGCCCGCATCGCGCCATGCCAGGCGCAGCGCGGCGAGCGCCACCGCATTGCGGCGCAGCAGTTCCCGCGCGCCGGCGGGGCTGGCTTGCACGCCTGCCAGCGCCTGGCTACTGGCGCGCAACTGCGCCACGGCGTGCTGCAGGCCCGCGCGAGAACCGTCGAGATGCTGGCGCAGCAGCGGCGTGCTGGCCGCGAACGCCTCCGTGTAGTCGCTGCCGATGCCGCCCATGGTGGCATCCATGCGCCCTTCGAGGATCAGGAACTGGGTCTGCAGGCGCTGGCGCTGCGCGCCTTCGGCAGTCGCCAGTTGCAGGGCCAGGGCGCGCGTGCTGTTGATCAATTCCAACAGTTCGGGAAAGCGCAGGATCACCAGCGACATCGTGTAGTAGCTGTCCAGGTCCGGGTCGAGGATCAGGTTCGACTGGTTGCCCACGCGCGTGAGCAGCGCGCGCCCGGCCACAAAGGCGGGCGAGGGCGCGATGCCGGCGTCCGGCACGGCGGAAGTATGGCCGGCCTGGCGCAGCAGGGCGGCAAATTGCGCATTCAGTTCGGCGCTGTGCATGCCTGCGCCGAAGCGGCGTTCGGCCTGTTCCACGGCCGCGGCTTGCGCGCCCGGCGGCAGCAGGGCATCGCGGATGGCGGCGATGTAGTCATTGCCTGCCATCTCCTTGCGCGAGAAATCGATGGCGAGGTATTTTTCGTTGATGAGGATGCCGGAAATGAAGATGACGGCGGACAGGTCGAGCAAATAGATCAGCGCCAGTTTGCGCCCCACCGTCAATTTTCCGATCATGCGCGAGATTTTGCCCAGCATGCGTTCCCCACCTTTTGTCAGCCCATTTATGTTTTCTTATGTGCAATTTCCATGCCTGAATTTACAAGCTTGCAAGGGGGCTTTTGCACCATGCCGGTGCGCGCAGGGAGGCGGCGCGCGCCAATAAAAAGGGCGGCCCGCAGGCCGCCCTCGTATGCCGTCAGGCTGCGCTTAGGCTTAGGCTTCGGCGACGCGCTTGGCGATGTGCGCCAGCGCTTCTTCCACCTGGTCGATCAGGATCAGGCACAGGTCGCCTTCACCGAGGCGCGCCAGGGCCTTGTCGATGGCGACGAATTCGCCGTTGATTTCATCGATATGGCTGGTGCGCTTGGCGCCGTCCAGGCCCTGGCGCAGCAATGCCACCACTTCGCCGTCGGCGCGGCCGCGCTGGCATTGGTCCTGGTACAGCAGCACATCGTCGAAGGCGGCGCCGAGGATTTCTGTCTGCTGGCGGATGTCTTCGTCGCGGCGGTCGCCGGCGCCGCTGATGACCACCGAGCGACGCTTGGCCGGCATGCTTTCGACGGCCTGCACCAGCGCCAGGATGGCGTCCGGATTGTGGCCGTAGTCGGCGATCAGGGTGGCTCCACGATAGTCGAAGACGTTGAAGCGGCCCGGCGCATTGTCGGCTTCATTGGCAAAGGTTTTCAGGCCCAGCGCGATGGTTTTCCAGTCCAGGCCCACGGCCCAGGCGGCGGCCAGCGAGGCCATGACGTTGTCGACCTGGAAGCCGATGGCGCCGTTGCGCGTGATCGGTACCTGCGACAGGGCGATTTCGTGGCGTTCCTTGCCTTGCGCGGCGACCAGCTTGCCGTCTTCCACGTAGACCACGCGGTTGCCCTGCGCGCGGTGGGTGGCCATCACGGGATGCGTCTTGTCGGCGGCGAAGAAGGTCACCGTGCCGCTGCAATTCTTGGCCATGCGCGCCACGGCCGGGTCGGTGGCGTTCAGCACGGCCACGCCGCTGTCGGCCACGTTCTGCACGATCACGCGCTTCAATACCGCCAGGTCTTCCACGGTGGTGATGTAGTTCAGGCCCAGGTGGTCGCCCGCGCCGATATTCGTCACCACGGCGACCTGGCAGCGATCAAAAGCCAGGCCTTCGCGCAGCATGCCGCCGCGCGCCGTCTCGAACACGGCCGCGTCCACGTCCGGGTGCAGCAGCACGTTGCGCGCGCTGCGCGGACCGCTGCAGTCGCCGCTGTCGATCTGGCGTCCTTCGATGTACACGCCATCCGTGTTCGTCATGCCCGTGCGCAGGCCGGATGCCGTCAGCAGGTGGGCGATCAGGCGCACGGTGGTGGTCTTGCCGTTGGTGCCCGTGACGGCGACGACGGGAATGCGGCCATCGTCGCCTTCGGCGAACATGGCGGCGATGATGGCTTCGCCCACGGGGCGCGGCTTGCCGAACGACGGCGCCAGGTGCATGCGCAAACCTGGTGCTGCGTTGACTTCGACAATGCCGGCGTTCTGCTCTTCCAGCGGTTTCAGGATGCTGTCGGAAACCACGTCCACGCCGCAGATGTCCAGGCCCACCATGTGCGCGGCGGCGACGGCGCGCGCCGCCACTTCCGGATGCACGTCGACGGTGACGTCGGTGGCCGAGCCGCCCGTCGACAGGTTGGCGTTATTGCGCAAGATCACGCGCTGGCCCACGGGCGGCACGGATTCGGCCACGTAGCCCTGCTTGGCCAGGCTGGCCAGGGCGATGTCGTCGAAGCGGATTTTCGTCAGCGAGGTGGCGTGGCCGCTGCCGCGGCGCGGGTCCAGGTTGACCTGGTCGACCAGTTCGCGCACCGTGTGCTGGCCGTCGCCCACCACTTGCGGCGGGTCGCGGCGGGCCGCTGCCACCATCTTGTTGCCGATGACGAGCAAGCGGAAATCGTGGCCCGGCAGATAGCGTTCGACGAGGATGTCGTCGCGGAATTCCTGCGCCGCGAGGAAGCCGGCCGTCAGCTGTTCGCGCGTGGTGACATTGACGGTGACGCCCTTGCCCTGGTTGCCATCCTTCGGTTTCACGACGACGGGCAGGCCGATTTCGCAGGCGGCGGCCCAGGCGTCGTCCACGTCGATGGCGACGCGGCCTTGCGGCACGGGCACGCCGGCCGAGTCGAGCAGCTTCTTCGTCAGTTCCTTGTCCTGCGCGATGGCTTCGGCGATGGCGCTGGTGCCGTCCATTTCGGCGGCCTGGATCTTGCGCTGCTTGCTGCCCCAGCCGAACGTCACCAGGCTGCCTTCGGTCAGGCGGCGGAACGGGATGTTGCGCGCCACGGCGGCGTTGACGATGGCGCCCGTCGAAGGGCCCAGGCGCACGTCTTCATCGAGTTCCTGCAGCTGGTGCAGGGCGCCGGCCAGGTCGAACGGCGCATCGTCGAGCGCGGCGCGGCACAGCTGCTGCGCCAGTTCCAGGGCCAGGCGGCCGACGGCTTCTTCCGAATATTCGACGACGACCTGGAAGATGCCCGTTTCCAGGGTCGGCGTGGTGCGGCTGAAGGTGACGGGGCAGCCGGCTTGCGCCTGCAGTCCCAGCGCCGCCAGTTCCAGCACCTGCGCCATCGGCGCGGCGTTGTAATTGCCCAGCGGTTGCAGCGGGCTCAGTTGCGGAAAGCGCGCGCGCAGGCGGGCTTCGAAGCCGGGCAGCTGGGCGATGTCGAGCTCCTGCGTGGTGCAGGAAACAATGGCTTCCACGGCGGTGTCGTGGCTCCAGAGGTTAGGGCCCCGCAAGGCCCGTACGCGAGATACTTCCATAATTAAACCGTAATCCTGTTGTGTTCTTGTGGGCCCGGCCGCAGCCGGACTTGAGTCTTAATTCCCGATGCAGCCGGGGGCCGCGTCGAAGGTGCGCAGGCCGGCGCAAATCAAATCGACGGGCAGGTTCATGGCCCAGGCGGCGGCCGCGACGGCCAGCACGCTGTCGACATTGCCGGCCGTGGCCGGTTTCAGCAGGTCCAGGCACAGCAAGACCGTTTCGATGCCGCCTTCGGCCAGCACGATATGGTTGCCGCGCACGAATACGGCGCGCTGGCCGGCGGCCAGTTGCGCCGCGATGGCGGGCAGGCTGCCATCCTGCGCATACAAGGTCACCGTGCCGTCGCACAGCTCGGCCAGTTCCAGCACGTGCGCGTTGGCGGCATTGAGCACGGCCACGCCCGTTGGCACCACCACGTCGACCTGGCTGCGCACGGCCTTGTACAGGCCCGCTTCGTCCAGCACGTCGAAATCCTTGACGCTATCGAGGCTGCCCATGTCCGTGACGATGCCGACCTGGCACTTGTCGTAGGCCAGGCCTTCGGCCAGGATCATGCGGGGATTGCTCTCGAACAGGGCCGTCTGCACGGTGCGGTTGAGCAGCAGGCGCTGGCCCGCGTCCCAGTTCACGCAATCGCTGCTGACGACGCGGCGCTGGTCCAGATACATGCCTTCGCTGCAGACGGCGCCCGTGTGCAGGCCCGACAGATTGAGCAGTTTGCACAGCATGCGCACGATCAGGCTGGCACCGCGCGTGCCCGTCACGCCGATCAGCGGAATGCGGCCCGTTTCCTCTGGCGCGAACAGGTGGTCGACGATGGCCGCACCGACAGGGCGGGGCTGGCCCACGCCCGGCTTGATATGCGCCAGCAAGCCTGGGCTGGCATTGACTTCGATGATGGCGCCGCGCTGCTCTTCCAGCGGACGCGTGATGTCGGTGGTGACCAGGTCGATGCCGGCGATGTCGAGGCCGACCACGCGCGCGGCCAGCAGGGCCGCATGCACGACGGACGGATGCACGTCGTCCGTGACGTCGATGGCCACGTTGCCGTTCGGCTGGATCAGCACTTTCTGGCCCGCCTGCGGCACGGACAGGGCGGTCATGCCCTGGCGCTGCAGTTCCAGCACGATTTCGCCCGATTCATGCGGCTTGACGGTGCCCAGCGGGAAATCCTCGCCTTCGCCGCGGCGCGGATCGGTATTGATCTGCGTGTTCACCAGTTCCAGCACGCTGGAAGTGCCGTCGCCGTCGACCCACAGGGATTCACCCTTGGCGGCCGCGATCAGTTTGTTGCCGACGACGAGCAGGCGGTGCTCATCGCCCGTGATGAAGCTTTCCACCAGCACGGCCGAGCTGTCGCCCTTGCGCGCGGCCAGTTCGTAGGCCGCCTTCACGTCGCTTTCGGTCATCAGGTTCAGCGATACGCCGCGGCCGTGGTTGCCGTCATACGGCTTGACGACGACGGGCACGCCGATGTCCTGCGCCTCTTCCCAGGCCGCTTCCGCGCTGCGCACCAGGCTGCCTTCAGGCACGCGCACGCCGCACGATTTGAGCAGGAATTTGGTCAGATCCTTGTCGCTGGCGATGCCTTCGGCAATCGCGCTGGTGCGGTCCGTTTCGGCCGTCCAGATGCGGCGCTGCGCGGCGCCGTGGCCCAGTTGCACCAGGTTGCCGTCGTTCAGGCGCAGCGACGGGATGCGGCGCTCGGTGGCGGCGTCGACGATGCTGGCCGTGCTCGGGCCCAGGCAGCGCGAGTCGACCATGTCGCGCAGGGGCGCCAGGGCCGCTTCCAGATCGTAGGCTTCATCGTTGATGGCGGCCATCAGCAGTTCGCGCGCGGCGGCCAGGGCGGCGCGGCCCACGTGCTCTTCGCGCGTGCGGAAGGCCATCTTGTAGACGCCGCGCTGGCTCGTCGAGCGCGTCTGGCCGAAGCCCGTGCGCATGCCGGCCAGGTTTTGCAGTTCCAGCACCACGTGCTCGAGGATGTGCGCCGACCAGGTGCCTTCGCGCAGGCGCTCGAAAAAGCCGCCCCGTTCGCCCACGCCGCAGCGGTGTTCGATCATGCCTGGCAGCCACGCCACCAGGCGCTCGTACAGGCCGGGCAGGGTATTCGATGGATAGTCTTCCAGTTCGCCGATGTCGACCCAGGCTTCAATCACCGGGCGGTAAGTCCAGATGTTGGGGCCGCGCAAGTGGGTGACGCGGGCAAATTCGATGTTCTTCTTCTTGATCATGTAAGTGGTTTCTTGATAACAAGCCAGGCGTCTGGGCGCCAGATACTTTATGTTGGCTTTACAGAGTCTTTTCAGGCTCGTGCTTGGTTCTTTATCCCGGGTATGCGCAGTGTGCCACTTTTAGCGGCCTCTTGTCGCGTTTGCTTCTCGTATTCTGCTGGTGTTGTCATTCTAATTGTTACTAATTGTTGCCATACTTGTTATAAAGTTACCGACTCCGGGCCAAGCTGGAGCATTTGCGCAACAGCGGGCTGTTGTATACTTGCCTCGGTACCATGGCTGCGCATTTTTTTGCTCCGTTTTGCCATCATTCCTTACCGGCAGGCATCCATTCGATACAATACAGGAAATTGCCACTGGTGCATCTACCTCGCCATCGCGCAGTACACAAACATTGATCGGGCGTCTGCCCCATCCCCCAAATCCCGCCCTGAAGGGCTTGGCCTCGAGCCGGAGTATGCTTTACGATGACAACTGAACTGAGTGTTCCTGCAACAACTATTCCCCTCACATCGCTGCCGGCGCCTGTCGCAGAAGCCTGGCTGGCGGAAGTGGAGAGCAACCTTTCTCCAGGGGAGAACGTTTTAAGTAGCGTTGAGGTTGACCTCGATGCGCGATTACGTTTCACAAAAGGCATAATTGTTGTCACCGAGAAGCGTTTACTGGCCCGTTCACCGGGCGATACCACTTGGAAAAGTTGGTCTTTCCGCCACGGACTGCGCCTGACGCACCATGACCACGCCGGTGTCGGCCACCTGGAATTGTTCGACGACCACGGCCGCCTGGCTTCGTGGCGCTTCACCCTGGGACAGAACCTGCATGCGATCCGCGTGCTGGAACAGTTCGTCGAGCGCCTCGACAGCCACCTGACGGGCCAGCCCGTGCTGGAAGCGGAGCAGGAAGTGTGTCCGAGCTGCAAGGCGCCCTTGGAGCCGGAACAGGAAGAATGCCCGATCTGCGCCAAGGTGCTGCATACGCCGCCATCGACCTGGACCCTGTTCCGCCTGTGGCGCTTCGCCCACCCCTACCGTGGCCAGCTGGCGCTGGGCTTCATGCTGATGCTGCTCTCCACGGCAGCGCACATGATTCCGCCCTACCTGACGGCGCCGCTGATGGACAATGTGCTGATCCCGTATCAGAACGGCAAGCACATCGATCCTTGGCTGGTGGTGTACTACATGAGCGGCTTGCTCGGTTCGGCCCTGCTGGCCTGGCTGCTGGGCTGGGGCAAGACCTATGTGCTGGCCCTGGTGTCCGAACGCATGGGCGCCGACTTGCGCTCGGCCACGTATGAACACCTGATGAAGCTGTCGCTGGAATTCTTTGGCGGCAAGCGCACGGGCGACCTGATGGCGCGCATCGGCAGCGGCAGCGACCGCATCTGCGTCTTCCTCTCGCTGCACCTGCTCGATTTCGCTTCCGACGTGCTGATGATCATCATGACGGGCGTGATCCTGTGGTCGATGAACCCGTGGCTGGCCATCATGACCCTGGCGCCGCTGCCGTTCATCGCCTGGATGATCCACCTGGTGCGCGACCGCCTGCGCACGGGTTTTGAAAAGATCGACCGCGTGTGGAGCGAAGTGACCAACGTGCTGGCCGATACCATCCCCGGCATTCGCGTAGTCAAAGCGTTTGCGCAGGAAAAGCGCGAAGCGGCCCGCTTCCGCGACGCCAACGCGCACAACCTGGCCGTCAACGACAAGTTGAACAAGGTCTGGTCGCTGTTCTCGCCGACCGTTTCCTTCCTGACGGAGATGGGCTTGCTGGTCATCTGGTGCTTCGGCATCTGGCAATTGTCGCGCGGCGAAATCACCGTCGGCGTGCTGACCGCCTTCATCGCCTACAGCACGCGTTTCTATGGCCGCCTCGATTCGATGAGCCGCATCGTTTCCGTGACGCAGAAATCGGCTTCCGCCGCCAAGCGCATCTTCGATATCCTCGACCACGTGTCGAGCGTGCCGGAACCGGCGCAGCCTGTGAAGCTGGAGAAGGTCGAAGGCAGGATCGATTTGCGCGAAGTCGGTTTCCGTTATGGCAACCGGGCCGTCAACCGCGGCATCACCCTGAACATCAAGGCGGGCGAGATGATCGGTCTGGTGGGCCACAGCGGTTCGGGCAAGAGCACCCTGGTCAACCTGATCTGCCGTTTCTATGACGTGTCGGAAGGGGCGATCCTGCTCGACGGCGTCGACATCCGCTCGTTCGCCGTGTCCGACTACCGCCGCAATATCGGCCTGGTGCTGCAGGAGCCGTTCCTGTTCTTCGGCACCATTGCGGAAAATATCGCCTACGGCAAGCCGCACGCGACGCGCCAGGAAATCATCGCCGCCGCGCGCGCCGCGCATGCGCACGAATTCATCCTGCGCCTGCCGCAAGGCTACGATTCGATGGTGGGCGAGCGCGGCCAGGGGCTGTCCGGCGGCGAACGCCAGCGCATCTCGATCGCCCGCGCCCTGCTGATCGATCCGCGCATCCTGATCATGGATGAAGCGACATCGTCGGTGGACTCGGAAACGGAAAAAGAGATCCAGAAGGCGCTCGACAACCTGGTGCAGGGCCGCACGACGATCGCCATCGCGCACAGGCTGTCGACCCTGCACCGGGCCGACCGCCTGGTGGTGCTGGACCGGGGCCAGGTCGTCGAAGTGGGCAGCCACGATGAACTGATGGCGAAGGAGGGCGCCTATTTCCGCCTCTACGAAGCACAGGCGCGCAACAACGAACTCGCTCTGGATGACAAGGAATAAGCATGGCCAGTACAACTTTTACATTAAGCCGCGACCCCTTCGGCAAGCTGGTGATGACGGACGCGGACGGCCAGGTCTTTGAAGGCGTGGCGCCCGTGCGCGCCTTCCCCATCCAGTCGCCGGACGAGGGTATTTCTCTGGTGCTGGGCAACGGCAAGGAGGTGGCGTGGATCGACCGCCTCGACGCCTTGCCGGAACCGGCGCGCAGCCTGCTGCAGGAAGAGCTGGAAGGGCGCGAATTCATGCCCGAGATCGCGCGCGTGAAAAGCGTCTCCAGCTTCGCCACGCCCTGCACCTGGTACGTCGACACGGACCGGGGCGAGACGCAGTTCGTGCTGAAAGGCGAGGAAGACATCCGCCGCATCGGCGCCGCGTCGCTGCTGATCGCCGACAACCACGGCATCCATTTCTTGATCCGCGATATGTTCAATATCGACAAGACGACGCGCAAGATTTTGGATCGATTCCTGTAAGCGTCGGACTTAGCTGAAAACCGCTGCCAGCAGCGGTTTTTTTTCGTCTGCCGGGCATGAAAAAAGCCGCACAGGCGTGCGGCTTTCGAGGGTAACGCCGGCAACCCTTTTCAGGCCGCCGGCGATTGCGCTGCATTACATGAACTTATAGCCTGCGCCGATGTAGAAGTAGCGGCCGCGCACGTTGTACAGCTGGGCAAAGCCCAGGGTGCCGTACTGGTTGCCCGCGCCCATCGCGCTAAACGGTGGCATCTTGTCGAACAGGTTCTTGATGCCGGCCGTGAAGGTCAGGTTTTGCATCGCCACGTACTGGCCCGTCAGATCCACTTCCGTATGCGAAGGAATCGTGCGGGTACCCGGCTTGATTTCGTCGCGGCGCAAGTCCGAGTCGATCATGTCGCCCGTCGTGCGGATGACCAGGGAGCCAGACATATTGTCCTTTTCCAGGCTGGCCGTGAACGTGTTGCGGTACTTCGGATTCATGAACGTCTTCAGCGTGCTTTGCACCGGATCGGTTTCCGTATCCTGCGTTTCCATGCGGGTGTAGACGGTGGATGCATTACGCAGCGTGAACTTGCCGAACATCGTTTGCGGCGAGGTGTAGCGCAGGTCCGTATCGAAACCGCGCACTTCGGTGGTGGCCAGGTTCTGGTTGTTCAGCAGGATGCGCGCATCGCCATTTTTGATTTCCACATTGCCGCGCTCGATCGCCTTGGTTTCCGTCAGGGTGCCGATCTCGTTCTTCTTGTCGATCTTGAAGTAATCGATGCTGACCGTCAGCGAGTTCACTGGCGAGAACACCATGCCCAGGTTGTAGGTCTTGCCCGTTTCAGGTTTCAAGTCCTTGTTGGAGCCGGAGACCTGGTAGTAGGAGAAGTTGGTGCAATTGCCGGAAATCGAAGGGAAGGCATTGCAGATTTCCTTGTCGTTCGTCGTATAGGCACCCGCATCGACGCCGCCATACATCTGTTTCAGCGATGGCGCCAGGTAGCTGCCCGCATACGAACCGCGGAACATCAGGTTGTTCAGCGGCTGATAGCGCAAGGCCAGTTTCGGGCTGGTCTTGCTGCCGACATTCGAGATGTCGTCATAGCGCAGGGCGACCTGCGCTTCGACGTTTTTCAGGAAGGGAATCGACAGTTCGCCGAAGATGCCCTTGGAATTGCGGTCCGCCTTCACGGAGGCTTGCTGGATGCTGCCGAAGACCAGGCCATCGATCTGGTTCTGGTCGGGTTGGTCGCTCAGCGTTTCCTTGTTGTACGACACGCCGACGGCGTAGGCCATCGCACCGCCTGCCAGGTCCATGATCGGCGCCGATGCCTTGGCGTTGAAGAAGGTCAGTTCCGACTTGCCGGCGCGCGTAGGCGTGAGGCGAATCTTGTCGACGGCGGCCTGCGGGTTGTCGGTGCGGGTCGGGTTGATCGAACCATTGGCGATTGCTTCGTTGAACAGGTCGTAGTGTGCGTAGTTCGAATCGCGGTTGGTGGCCTTGCTCACGCCCTTGCCGATGGCGACGTCCCAGTCGATGCCGCGCGTCGTGCCTTCCAGCCCCGTCGAGAACTGGGTCATCGTGCCCTTGCGGTTGGTCTGGCGCGGACCCATTTGCATGAAGCGGCCGGCGACGGTCTGGTTGCCGACCTTGAAGTTGCCTGGCGCAGGCTGGGACGAAAAGTCGTCCTTGCTTTCGGAATAGGTAAATTCCGCGAATGCGCGGATGCTGTCGCTGATCTTCAGGCTGCCGATCAACATGCCACTGGCGCGGTCGGCGCCGTTGGTGGAGGTCAGCAAGGTCTTGTTGACGTCGAAACGGCAGGAGCCGTCGCTCAAATCGTCCGGTGGGCATGGCACCAGAGTGCCGCCGCCGGCGATATTGCCGCTAGGATGGAAGCCGCTGCGGCCATCCGGACCGCCAAAGCGGCGGAAGTCGGCCGAACGGGTCAGCTCGCGGTCCTTGCGGTAGATCGGATCGCGCTTGAATACGTCGACCGTGGCCAGCACGTTGAAGCCCTGGGTGTCGTAGTCGCCAAAACCGTACACGAGGTTGGCGGTCTTTTCCTTGGCGTCCGAGCGCGAGCTTTGACCATAGCTGGTCTTCGCTTCCAGGCCCTGGTAATTCTTTTTGGTGATGAAGTTCATCACGCCGGCAACCGCATCGGCGCCATAAATGGCAGAACCGCCGTCCTTCAGGATTTCAATGCGTTCCAGCGCGCTCAGCGGGATGGCGTTGACGTCGACCGCGGCGCCCGCGCCCGAACCGTCAGCCAGCGCATTGGTCGGCAGGCGGCGGCCGTTCAAGAGGATCAGCACGTTGCGTTCGCTCAAGCCGCGCATCTTGATGTTGGTGGTGCCGGAGCCGGAAGGCGAGCTGGCGCTCAGTTCACCCTGGTCATTGATGTCGATGGAGGCCAGATTCTTGATCAATTCGGCAACGCTGGTGGCGCCCGTGCGTTCGATATCTTTCTTGCTGTAAATTTCCACCGGCGCGGCCGTTTCGGCATCCACGCGCTTGATGGCGGAACCGGTGACGACCACGCGCTGCAATTTCTCGTCAGCCTTGGCATCCTGCGCTTGGGCGGCCTGGTGCATGAAGCCGGCGCCCATCATCAAGGTGCCCGCAAACATCATGCGCAAGGATTTGCTTAATTTCTTTTCGATCATTGTCTATCCTCCAACTAGGAAACTTTAGTTTCCTTAGGGTTTTATTTAGCTATTTGAAATTATTTTCAAAATGACCATGTTTTCAAATTTAATATTTTAAATTTGCAATTCATCAGACCATTTTTTGAACTTGACTGTCAAGAACTGCCGAGTATTTGTGCGTGTGCACAGCGAAAGTCAGAATGATCGTGGATGAATTTTATTTATGGTTGGCAGTAAAGCATTAAATTTCAATTGTTAAATAAATTAAATTTGCCATCTGGGAAAATGATCGTTGAAAGTTTGGTATTCGCCGCTTGCCTGTCTAGACAGCTGTTGTTTTTTTGTGACGATATTTGCGCCGGTTAAGCAGGGGCGCGGCAGGGCAGGGAGGGGGGCGGCGGGCCAAAAAAAACCGCCCCGGGGGGGGCGGCTGGCTTAGGGGGGTGCGGCGCAGTTTACTGAAACGCCACTTCCGCAAAGCTGCGCAATTTGCGGCTGTGCAGCCGGTCCACGCCCTGGCGGCGCAGCAGTTCCACGGCGCGGATGCCGATGCGCAGATGCTGGTCGACCCGTTCGCGGTAGAAGTGGTTGGCCATGCCGGGCAGCTTGATTTCGCCGTGCAGCGGCTTGTCGCTCACGCACAGCAGGGTGCCGTACGGGACGCGGAAACGGAAGCCGTTGGCGGCGATCGTCGCGCTCTCCATGTCCAGCGCGATGGCGCGGCTCTGGCTGAAGCGGCGCTCCGGCGTACGCTGCGGCAGCAGTTCCCAGTTGCGGTTGTCCGTGCTGGCCACGGTCCCCGTGCGCATGATGTGTTTCAGGTCGTGTCCCGTGAGCTGGGTGATTTCCGCCACGGCCGTTTGCAGCGCCTGCTGGATTTCCGCCAGCGGCGGGATCGGCACCCACAGCGGCAAATCCTCGTCGAGCACGTGGTCTTCGCGCACATACGCATGCGCCAGCACGTAGTCGCCCAGGCTTTGCGTGGTGCGCAAGCCGGCGCAATGACCGAGCATCAGCCAGGCATGCGGGCGCAGCACGGCGATATGGTCGGTGATGGTCTTGGCATTGGCCGGTCCCACGCCGATATTGACCATGGTGATGCCGCTGCCGTCCGCGCGCAGCAGGTGGTAGGCGGGCATCTGCGGCAAACGCGGCGGCGCGGCGCCCAGCGCATCTTCGCTTTCCACCGTCTGGCCGACCCGGCGCGTGACCACGTTGCCCGGTTCGACAAAGGCGATGTAGCCGTCGTCGTCCGATGGCGCGGCGGCGTCGGGCGCGCGGTCCATCATGGCGTGGCCCAGGCGGATGAATTCGTCGATGTAGAACTGGTAATTGGTGAACAGGACGAAGTTCTGGAAGTGCTGCGGCGACGTGCCGCTGTAATGGCGCAGGCGCTGCAGCGAGTAGTCGACGCGCGGTCCCGTGAACAGGGCCAGCGGCTGCGCTTCGCCGTGCGCCGGTTCGTGCGTGCCGTTGGCGATGCCGTCGTCCATGGCCGACAGGTCGGGCAGGTCGAACAGGTCGCGCATGGCCAGGCGGCGGCCCGCATCCATATTGCCTTCGATATGGTCATGCTCGGCGAACGAGAAATGCACGGGGATGGGCTGGGCGCTCACGCCCACTTCCAGGTGGACCTTCTGGCCGCTGTTATGGTTTTTCAGCAGCAGCGTGAACTGGTCCAGGTAGTAATCGCCGAACAGGTCGGGGCGCGTCAGCGTGGTTTCAAACACGCCGGGGCCGGCGACGAAGCCGTAGGCCAGCGGCGAATCGGCGCGCGCCACGGTGTCGGTCTGGATGCGCACGAAGGGGTAGCAGGCGCGCACCCGCTCGTGCATGTCTTCGCCGGCGACAAAGCGCTGCAGCGCGTCGCGCAGGTGTTCGATGCTGCTGCGGTAAATGGCTTGCACCTGTTCCAACGCCAGGCGCGGATCGTCGAAGCGGGAGGAGGCGATGAAGGGGGGCGTAAGCAAGCGGATTCTCCTTGTGGCGGTTCGTGCATACCATTGTAAGGCAGCAAGGCAACTCATGTTGGCGCATGTCGGGGGCGCTTGACGGATTCAAATAGAATCTGTATTCTATTTGAATGGTCAGACTCGCCAAATTCAACGAAAACAACTTTATCGACAGCGCGATCGCCGTCGCCGCCCAGTGCGGCGTGGGCGCCGTGTCGATGGCCGCCATCGCCGTCAAGGCCGGCGCACCTATCGGTTCCGTGTATCACCGCTTCGATTCGCGCAACGCGATTCTGGCGCGCGCCTGGCTGCGCGTGAAGAGCGACTTCCGCGAGGAGGTCGCCAGCCGCTGGCTCGGCGGCGACACCTGGGCCGGCGTGCACGGCCTGCTGGACTGGTGCCGGCGCAAGCCCGTGTATGCGCGCTTCCTGCTGCAATGCGAGGACAGCCCCGATTTCTGCAGTGGCCTCAGCGAGCAATTGCTGGCCGCCGTGGAAGAGGAACAGGCGGCGCTCGACGCCTGCTTTGCCCGCTGCGCCGAAGCCATGCCCGCCACCAAGGAGCTTGATCTCGATCACATGCTGCTCAAATTCGTGCTGATCGACGCGCCCGTGGCCGTCGTCAAGCCTTACCTGACCCAGGAGCGGCCGATACCGGCCAGCGTCGACGCCATGCTGCGCGCCTCGCACGACGCCGTGCGCGGCTGGGCGACCCAAACCATCACACACTGACAAAGAAAAGAATCCCCATGCGCTATTCCACCCAGCTTGAACACGGCAAGAAAATCCCCCTGCACGACGAAGAAGGTTTCATCGGCATGCGCGCGGCCGGCCGCATCGCCGCCGACACGCTCGACTACATCGCACCCTTCGTCAAACCTGGCGTGTCGACGGCCAAGCTCGACGCCCTGTGCGAGGAATTCATGCGCGCCGCCGGCGCCATCCCCGGCACCATCGACTACCACGGCTACAAGCACGCCAGCTGCATCTCCGTCAATCATGTGGTCACGCACGGCATCCCGTCCGAAACGAAGATCCTCAAAGTGGGCGACATCCTGAACATCGACGTGACGCCGAAGTTCCAGGGCTGGTTCGGCGACACCAGCCGCACCTTCAAGGTGGGCGCCGTGTCCATCCTGGCCAACCGCCTCGTCAACACGGCGTATGACGCCATGATGGCCGGCATCCACACCGTGCGCCCGGGCGCGACCCTGGGCGACGTGGGCGCCGCCATCGAGGCGGTGGCCAAGGCGCAGGGCTTTTCCTCCGTGCGCGACTTCTGCGGCCATGGCGTGGGCCAGGTCTTCCACGACACGCCGCAAGTGCTGCACTATGGCCGCGCAGGCACGGGCATCGTGCTCGAACCGGGCATGATCTTTACGATCGAGCCGATGCTCAACGTGGGCAGCTACCAGGTCAAGGTCTTGCCCGACAAATGGACGACGGTGACGAAGGACCGTTCGCTGTCGGCGCAGTTCGAGCACTCGCTGGCCGTGACGGAAACGGGCTTTGAAATCTTCACCCTGACCGGTTCGACCGAGCCGCTGGTGTAAGCATGGATGACGCGCGCCGGCAGCAGCTCACCGATATCGTCGCCGCGAAAGCCGGCGTGGATGCTGCCTGCGCGGCGCGCCACCTGGCGCTGCATGACGGCGACGTGGCGGCCGCCCTGCGCGGCATCGACGCCGAGCGCTACACGCTGACGCAGCGCCTGCTGAACAAATACCGGCACGATCCGGAAGACGCGCTGCAGCACGTGGCGCTGGCCGTGCAGCAGCAGGAGCAGATCGGCACGGACAGCGTACTGCGCGCCGCGCGCATCGCGGCCCTGGCGCCGCCCGTCGCCGGCGTGGTGCTGCTGGCCGAGTGGCTGGCCTATGTGGCCTGGGAAGGCTTCGACAGCGCCCTGTACGTCAATATCGATACGGTGGCGGCGTTCATTGCCGATGAATTGCTGCTGCCCGAGGCGGCCGCCAATCTGCTGCAGGCGCGCGACGAAACGGTGTTCGAGGCGCAGCGCCCTTCGCTGGCGGCAGCGGCCTTGTTGTTCATCGAACGCCACATCGCGCTCTTTCCCTGATAGCGGCCTGCGTCTTACAATGGCGGCAAGCACTGTTGCCCCATTTTGAAGACTTCCGCATGAGCGATTTTCCCGAAGATATCTACACCGAGCCGTCCGCCGACGTGCATACCCTGAACAACCTGGGCCCGTTGACCGGCATGGCCGGCATCTGGACGGGCACGCGCGGCCTGGACGTCAAGCCGAAAGCCGACGGTCCGCGCAAGCAGGCCTTCGTCGAGCGCATCGAACTGCAGCCGATCGACCCCGTCACCAACGGTCCGCAACTGTTCTACGGCTTGCGCTACTACATCCACATCACCAAGCCGGATCAAGTGAAAACCTATCATGAGCAGGTGGGCTACTGGCTGTGGGAGCCGGCCACGGGCGCCGTGATCCAGACCCTGGCCATCCCGCGCGGCCAGATCGCCATGGCGTCCGGCACGACGACGGCGGATGCCACCAGTTTCGAACTGGTGGCCAAGCGCGACTCGACGGCCTACGGCATCTGTTCGAACCCCTTCCTCGAACACGCGTTCACCACCGTCGAATACCGCATCAAGGTCGATATCCACGCCGACGGCACCTGGGGCTACGATGAAGACACGGTCATGCTGATCCGCGGCAAGGATGAACCGTTCCACCACACGGACCGCAACCTGCTGACGAAAATCGGCGAACCGACGCCGAACCCGATGGCCTTGCAGGCGCTGGCGGCTGCCGCTTAAGGCTGTCCCTGGGCCACGGCCTTGATCGCGCGCTCTTCTCCCATGGCGGCGGCGATCTTCCAGCGCTGCATGGCGCTGGCACGGTCGGGGCGTTTCAAGCCCGCGCCTTCCCAGTCCATCAGGCCCAGGTTGTAGATGTCGCCCGCGCTGCCCTTGTCGGCGGCCAGGGTGAACCATTTGCGCGCCTCCTTGTGGTTGACGGGAATCTGGTAGCCGCGCACGTGGTACAGGCCCAGCAAGTGCATGGCTTGCGCATTGCCCTTGTTCGCGGCCTGTTTCAGCAGGTCGAGTCCGCGCGCCATGTTGCGCGGCTCCTGCCAGCCTTCGGCCAGCATCACGCCCTTCGCCGTCAAGGCATAGCTGTCGTTCTTCACCAGGCCCTTGCCGATCAGCGGCTTGGCGGCCACCTGGCGCGCTGCGCGCTGCTGCGCCGTCGGCGCCGTGACGGGGCCGGGTTTTCCTTCGCCCATCAGCAGCATCCAGCCGTACAGCCCATACGCGCCTGCGTCGCCCTTGCCGACCAGGCTTTCCAGCATGGCCAGCGCCTGCGCCTTGTCGCCATTTTCGTACAGCTTGACGGCCTTGGCGGCACTTGCATCCTGCGGCACGGCGGCCGGCGCATGGGGCGCGACGGGGGCCGAGGCCATGGCCGTTTGCGGCGGCGCGGAAACCGGGCGCACGCGCGCGGGCAAGCCATAGCTGGCGGCCAGCACGGCGACGCTGGCGGGCGCGAGGATCAGCACTTGCGCCAGCTGGTTGCGGCGGCCCTTGCCGGCGATGCCCATGGCCCGTTCGGCCTGCCGCTCGCCGCCCAGCGCTTCGCTCAGCACGCTTTTCACCTTGCGGTTGAACAGCCAGTAGCCGGCGCCCGTGACGAGCAGGCCGGCGACGGCGGCCGTGCCGTGCCCGGCGAAGAACCAGGCGGCGATGGCGGCGGCCAGGGCGGCCAGCGCGCTTTTCCACCAGAATTGCTTGGCCAGCCGCGTGTAGACCTGGCGCAGGGCGCCCAGCACGCAGGTACGCACATTGTTGGCATAGTCGGCGGAGACGACATCGACGTGGGCGTGGTCCGCGTCGCCGCTGAGGACAGACTCGATCACGTCCGCATTCAGCTCCGAGGCGGCCACGTCGCGCAGCGGCGTGAGCAAACCTTGCACGTGGGCCGAGAACAGGCCGTCATCCAAGCTGCCGGCCAGCGCGTCGCTGAGCGCTTTGAGGTCGCCGCGCAGCAGTTTTTCCACGATGTCGTCCAGGGTCAGCCAGCGCAAGTCCGTGCCGTACGCCACCAGGTGGTGCTTTTCTGCGTTGCACGAGGCATCCAGGCGCACGATGCGCAGCTTGGCCGCATACAGGGCGTCGACTTCCTGCGGCTGGTCTTCATTGTAAATGCTCACTTTCGCCAGGGCAAGGCTGCTGCCAATGGCCGCCAGTGAGTGCACGCTCTCCTTGTCGCGGATGCGGCGCGCGTCGTCGGGCGCCTGCTTGGGCAGGCTGACGCTGTAGCCGGGCGTCACGTGCACGTCGACCCAGGCCGCCGTGCCCACCTTGCCGGACCCGTCGCACGGGTTGCAGCGCAGGTCGCCCGCGCCGCTGCAGGTGCGGCACGTGACCTTGCCGCTGGCGCGGCAGGTGCCGCAATTGATGTTGCCGGAACCGTGGCAGGTATTGCAGCTGACCTTGCCGTAGCTGCAATGGTAGCAAGAGCGGTATTCGGTGCGGTACTGGGGCCGCGTTTCGCTGTGGTAGCTCGTATGCGAGCTGCCGTTGCTGTAGGTGGTAGTGGGCACTTGCACCGTGATGTAGTCGGTGACTTGTTCGGCCACCGTGCCGCTGCCGCTGCAATACGAGCACGACACCTTGCCGCTGCCGTAGCAGCCGTAACCGTCGCAGCTGACGGTGCGTCCGCCGTGGCAATTCCAGCACGTTTCCGTCGTCGCGCCGTGGCAGGTGTGGCAGCCGATGCGGCCTTTGCCGGAACAGGGGCTGCAGGTATCGAGGTGCCAGTACTTGACGGCGTGCGGCAGGTACACGCCCGCTTCGATGGCGTTGTAGGCCTGGCCCGCCTGGCGCAGGGCAGCGTCGAGCTTGCCCGCCGCGCGGCGCAGCCGCTCCTTTTCCTGCGCGTGAGCGAGTGCTCCCACCTCGTGGGAGCCACAGCGGCAGTCATTGCCCGAGGGCGTGAAATAGCCATTGATGACGCGCTGCTCGAAGCGCGCCTCCAGCGCGTAATTGGCCTGCAGGGAAAAATCCTGCAGCACGTCTTCCTCGCCCAGCGGCGTGATGTCGTGTGGTTCGAAGCGCGTCTTGTCCTGCACCAGGGTGCGCAGCTTGCCCAATACGGTGGGTAGGTCTTCCTTGCCGGGCTTGATGGGCGCTGGCGCCGTCACGGCCGTCTCTGTCACCTGCGGCGTATCCTCGCTGCCTGGGGTGTCATGGGCCGTTTCAGTGCTGGAATTCATGCGCGCGTCCTTTTGCTCTCTGGAAAGATGTTTGAATTTTAGCATCCCCATATGACAAACCATGACAAAGCGGACCCGCTTTTTCAGCGCAGGCCGCGGCGGAACTGGTCCGGCGTGCCGCCGCTCTGGCGGCGGAACATGGCGATGAAGGCGGAGGCCGTGCTGTAGCCCAGTTCCAGCGCGATCGCCTGCACGGTTTCTCCCTGTTCCAGCAGGGGCAGGGCGGCCAGGAAGCGCTGGCGCTGGCGCCACTCGCCGAACGGCATGCCCAGCTCGCGCTGACAGCGGCGCGCCAGGGTGCGCTCGGTAACATGCAATTGCGCGGCCCACTCGGCCAGTGAGCGGTTACTTCCCGGCTCCGCCTGCAGGGCGGCCAGCAAGGCCGCGATCACGGGTTCGTCGCTGCCGGGCAGGTAGTTGCGGCTGCACGGCGCCAGCTGCAGCTGGTCGACCAGCACCTGCGCCAGGCGCTGGTCGGCCTCGGTGGCGGGCGTGGTGACGCCCCTTTCGGCGAAGTCGCCGAGGATGGCTTTGAGCAAGGGACTCAGGACCAGGGCGCACGGCTGCGCCGGCAGCTGCGCGCACAGGCTGGCATCGATGTAGGCAGAGTGAAACACGACATCCTGGCGGATATAGCCGTCGTGCAAGGTCTCGGGCGGTATCCACACGGCGTACTGGGGCGGCGACAGATAGCGCTGGCCCGCCACCATGATTTCCATCACGCCCGTGGAGCAATACGTGAGCTGACCCCACGGATGGCTCTGGTAATCGAACTGCTGGTGCGCGTGATAATCGTCGAGGCGAAAGTACACGGGATAGGGCAGGGCGTCGGAAACGGCGGGGAAATGCTGGTTGCTGGCCATGGTGTGTCCTGTTTTGTCCTGTTCTTCGCATCGTTTGTCCGGTTTTCATTATATCCATGGAATCGGACCATGCGAAAATGGCGCTCATTGAATCGTGGAGTCTTTGCATGAACCCCAAGCATTATCTGTTGCCCGTGATCGCCGTGCTGATCTGGGCCATCAATACCATCGTCAGCAAGCTTGCCGTGGGCGTGATCGATCCGGCTGCCATCTCGTTCTACCGCTGGCTGCTGGCCGGCGTGCTGCTGGCGTTCGTGTTTGCCCGCCCCGTGTGGAAGCAGCGCTCCGTGGTGAAACCGTATCTGGGGAAACTGTTTGTGCTGGGTATGTTGGGCATGGTCATGTACCAGTGCCTCGCCTACATCGCCGCACAGACGACAACGGCCACCAACATGGGCATTTTGGCGTCGATGATGCCGCTGCTGGCCGTGGGCCTGTCCGTGCTGGTGCTGAAGGAGGCGCCTACCGTGGGCGGTGTGTTCGGCGGCATCGTGTCCTTGCTGGGACTCGGCTATCTGCTCAGCCATGGCGACCCGGCCGCCCTGCTCGCCCATGGCGCGGCCGTCGGCGACGCCCTGATGCTGCTGGCCTGCCTGTCGTATGCGGGCTACGGCGTGCTGCTCAAGCGCTGGAAGATTCCCCTGAATAACTGGCATTCCTTGTTGATCCAGGTCTGGTGCGCCGTGCCCGTGCTGTTCGTGTATTACCTGAGCCAGTCCGCGCCGCCCGTCACCAGCGCCGGCTTGCCGCTGGTACTGTTCGCCGGCATCCCCGCCTCCATCATCGCGCCGTTTTTGTGGATGCATGGCCTGGCCAAGCTGGGGCCCAGCCGCGCCACCACCTTGATGAACCTGCTGCCCGTGTTTACCGTCATCATCGCCATGCTGTTCCTCGGTGAAACCTTGCACGGCTACGATGTGATCGGCGGCGGCGTGACCCTGCTGGGCGTGGTGATGGTGCAAACGCTGAAGCGCCCCCTGCGCCGCGCCAGCGCCTAGTTTTTTTGCTATGCTGATGTTTTTCACAAGGAGCCATCATGCCGGACATTGATACCCTGTTGAGCGAACTCGAAGCCTTCGGCAGCAGCAACGATGCGGCGCACACGGAACGCGCCAGCCGCATGCTCAATATCACGCGCGACACGGGCGAATTGCTGGCCGTGCTCGTGCACGCGCGCGGCGCGCGCCGGCTGCTGGAAATCGGCACCTCGAACGGTTACTCGACCCTGTGGCTGGCGCGCGCCGCGCAGGCGCTGGGCGGCAGCGTGGTGACGGTGGAAAAGGCGCAGGACAAGTTCGACATGGCGCACGACAACTTTGTGCGCGCCCAACTGCAAGGCGTGATCGGCCAGCTGTTGGCGGACGCGGGCGACGTGCTGCGCGATGCGGCGGACGGCGCCTACGATTTCATCTTCCTCGATTCCGCGCGCCAGCAGTATGAACAATGGTGGCCGCAGCTGGACCGCGCACTGGCGGCCGGCGGCGTGCTGGTGGTCGACAACGCCAGCTCGCACTACGCGGACATGGCGGGCTTTATCGACGCCATCCGCGCCGACAGCCGCTACACGACGTGCCTGGCGACTGTCGGCAAGGGCGAATTCATCGCCGTCAAGTCGGGCAATTGATTACGCTGCGACGATAGCCGCTTCCAGCACGCGCACCAGCGATTCGACGCCTTGCGCGTCGACCTCGTCGAAGCGGCCGGCCAATGGGCTGTCGAGGTCGAACACGCCGATGATCTGGCCGTGCGCAAATACGGGCACCACCAGTTCCGAACGGGAATTGACGTCGCAGGCGATATGGCCGGGAAAGGCGTGCACGTCCTGCACGACGATGGACTTGCCTTCGACCACCGTGGTGCCGCATACGCCGCGGCCTTTCTTGATGCGGATGCAGGCCGGCTTGCCCTGGAACGGCCCCAGTACCAGTTCCTCGCCCTTCAGAAAGTAGAAGCCGGCCCAGTTCAGGCCCGGCATGGTGTGGAAGACGAGCGAGCTGAAGTTGGCCGTGTTGGCGATGAAGTCGGTTTCGCCCGACAGCAGGCCTTGCAGCTGCGAACGCAGGTCCGCATACATGGCTTGCTTGGCGGCGGGGGTGTCGGTGCCGTAGGCGGCGTCGCTGAGGGTAAACGTCATGGTCGTGGTGGGGCGAAAAATGGGGAAGGCGTTATGGTAGCGCGTCCGGCGCATCCGCGCGCGGCCCTCACTTGTGCAGGTGTTCCTGCGCCAGCCGGCGCAGCAGGGGCAGGGCCGCATGGCCGTGTTCCTCCCGCCAGGCCAGGCCGATGCCGGCCGCCAGTTCCTCGCCCTCGACCAATGGCCGGTAGGCCACGCCAGCCAGGCGCAGCGCGCGGAACGAGTCGGCCAGCAGCGCCATGCCCTTGCCGGCCGCCACGTCGCCGAGCAGCACATGGTGGTCGGGCGCCTCGCGCAGGAAGGCGGGCGCGAAGCCATGGCGGCTAAACACCTGCCGGCAATGGTCGAAGAAGGCGGGCTGGCGCGCCCGCTCGAACCAGTAGACGGATTCCTGCGCGATATCAGACAGGCTGAGCTTGCGCTTCTTCGCCAGCCGGTGCCCGGCGGGCAGGGCCAGCATCATGGGCTGGCGCGCCAGCGGCTGCACGGCCAGTTCGAACGTGGCGCTGGGCAAGGCGAGCAGGGCGGCGTCGAGCTGGCCCTTGCGTACGGCCGCCACCAGGCGCGGCGAGGGCGCCGCCGTCAGTTCCAGGCGGACATTGCCCAGTTGCGCCTCCAGCAGCGGACGGAACAGGCCGGCCGCCACGGAGCTGGTCAGGCCCAGGCGCAGGCGTGCCGGGGCGGCATCGCGTTGCAGCGACGTTTGCGCCATCTCCAGCAAATCGAGGATGTGCAGCGCCTGCGGCAGCAGGGTGCGGCCCGCTTGCGTCAGGGCGACGCCCTGCGTGTCGCGCTCGAACAGGCGCGCGCCCAGTTTTTCTTCCAGTGTCTTGATGGCGCGCGACAATGGCGGCTGGGTCATGTGCAATTGCTCGGCCGCCTGGCGGAAGTTCAGGCAGCGGGCGACGGCGCAAAACAGGGTCAGGGCGTGGGTATCGAGGGCTCTCATACCAGAAAGGTATCACGAAATCGCGCATTCCCCTGCCAGCCGGCACGGCCTAGACTGGCTGCATCGAGTCAACACATGAGGAGAGCAGCATGCAACAACGACGCATCGGCCATAGCGGCTTGAACAGTTCGGCACTGGGTCTGGGCTGCATGGGCATGTCGGAATTCTATGGCGCCACGGACGAGGCGCAATCGCTGGCCACGCTGGAAGCGGCCCTGGCGGCGGGCGTGACCCTGTTCGACACGGCCGACGCCTACGGTTTCGGCCACAACGAGCAATTGCTGGGACGTTTCCTGGCGCGCCACCCAGGGCAAGCGCTGGTCGCCACCAAGTGCGGCCTGGCACGCGAGGCGGGCAGCTATGCGCGCCGCGTCGACAATGCCCCCGCCTACATCCGCCAGGCGTGCGAGGCGTCGCTGGCGCGCCTGGGCGTGGACACCATCGACCTGTTCTATCTGCACCGGCTGAACCTCGATACCCCGCTGGCAGACTCGATGGGAGCGCTGGCGCAATTGCGGCAAGAAGGAAAGATTCGTGCCGTGGGCCTGTGCGAAGTGAGCGCCGCCACCTTGCGGCGCGCGGCGGCGCTCTGCCCCGTGGCGGCCGTGCAGAGCGAATACTCGCTGTGGACGCGCGAGCCGGAGCAGGGCGTGCTGGCCGCCTGCCGCGACGTGGGCGCCAGTTTCTTTGCCTACAGTCCGCTGGGGCGCGGTTTCCTGACGGGCGCCATCGCCGATGCGGCCAGTCTCGACGCAGGCGACTTTCGCCACTTCAATCCCCGTTTCGCGGCCGAGAACCTGGCACGCAACCAGGCCATCGTCGCGCAGGTCAGGGAGATTGCGCGCGCAAAAGGCTGCACGCCGGCCCAGCTGGCGCTGGCCTGGCTGCTGGCGCAAGGCGACGACATCATTCCCATCCCCGGCACCAAGCGCATCGCGTATTTGCACGACAACCTCGGCGCGCTGGCCGTGCGTCTGGACGGGAGCGAACTGGCGGCGATGAACGCGGCCTTTCCCTTGGGCATGGCGGCGGGTGCGCGCTACACGGAGGAAGGCATGAAGGGCGTGGATGCGTGAAAAAAGTGGGTCTAGCGTACGCCAGCGTACCTAACTGACGCTTTTCCTGCGGGATAATCCACGACGATCTGCTAGCATCTGGCAGGTTGCACCGTGTTCAACGGTCAGGTATCCGATGAGGTGAATGTTGTTAGATGACGATATTTTCGATATAGAACTGAAGTTATTGCTTGAGGGAATACTGCTGCGCTATCAGCACGACTTCCGCGATTATTCCGTGGCGTCCCTGCGCCGGCGCATGCGCCAGGCCATGGAGCGTTTCGGCTGCGCCAGCCTGTCGCAATTGCAGGACCGCATCTTGCACGAGCCGGCCATGTTCGCACAGATGCTGCAATTCTTTACGGTGCAAGTGAGCGAGATGTTCCGCGATCCCGCGTATTTCCGCGCCTTGCGCGAAAAAGTCGTGCCCATCCTGCACACCTATCCCTCGATCAAGATCTGGGTGGCCGGCTGCAGCAGCGGCGAAGAGGTCTGGTCGCTGGCCATCTTGCTGGACGAGGAAGGCTTGCTCGAGCGCAGCATGATTTATGCGACCGACATCAATGTCGAGGCGCTGGCCGCCGCCGAAGCGGGCATCTATCCGGTCGAGCGCATCGCCCAGTTCAGCGAGAATTACCAGCTGGCGGGCGGCAGGCGCTCGCTGTCCGACTATTACACGGCCGCCTACAAGGGCGCCATCTTTGACCGGCGCCTGCGGCGCCAGTTCGTCTTTGCCGACCACAGCCTGGCGACGGACAGCGTGTTTTCGGAGGTCCATATGGTTTCCTGCCGTAACGTCATGATTTACTTCAATAAAGACTTGCAAGACCGCAGCCTGGGCCTGTTCCATGAAGCGCTGGTGAACCGGGGCTTCCTGGGCCTGGGCATGAAGGAAAGCCTGCATTTCAGCCGCCACGCAGCCAGCTTCAACGAGCTGAGCCCGGCCGAACGGATCTTCCAGCGTGCCTGACATGTTGCCGACCTGCGACGTGGCGCCGCCGCCAGCGGGCCTGCGCCTGATCGCCATCGGCGCTTCGGCCGGCGGCGTGGAAGCGCTGGGCATCGTGCTGCGCGCCTTGCCCGCCACCTGCCGCGCCACCGTGGTGGTGGTGCTGCACCTGGCGCCGGGCCGCTCGAGCCAGTTGCCGCAGCTGTATGCGGAACGCTGCCAGCTGCCCTTGCGCGAAGCGCAGGACAAGGAACCGCTGCAAGAGGGCACCGTGTATTTCGCGCCGCCCGATTACCACCTGCAAGTCGAGCCCGATGGCTGTTTTTCTTTGTCGCAGGAAGAGCCCGTGTATTTTTCGCGTCCTTCCATCGATGTCTTGCTGGAAACGGCTGCGTATGCCTACCGGCGCGCCATGCTGGCCATCATCCTGACGGGCGCGTCGGCCGATGGCGCGGCGGGCCTGGCGCGCGTGCGGCAGCTGGGCGGCAGCGCCTGGGTGCAAGACCCGCAGCGGGCCAGTTGTGGCATCATGCCGGCCGCCGCGCTCAAGCGTGCCGGCGCCGACCGCGTGCTCGATTTGCCGCAAATGGCCGCCAGCCTGGCCCTGCTGGATGACACGGGGGACAAGTGAATGGGGGCATGACAGTGCGTGTAATATATGCAAAGACTGAAACAATATTAATTTCCATATCAAAATATTATGGCACTTGCCGTGACGATGCCTGAAGACTGATCCGTGACCGCCCCTATTCATATCCTCGTCGTTGACGACATCGCGCAAAACCTGGTCGCCGCCGAAGCCGTGCTGGCACGGCCCGGCATTGTCATCCTGAAAGCCAGCTCGGGCGCGCAAGCGCTGGAATTGCTGTTGACGCATGAAGTGGCACTGGCCCTGATCGACGTGCAAATGCCGCAGATGGATGGTTTCGAGCTGGCCGAGCTGATACGCGGCAGCGAACGCACGCGCAGCATTCCCTTGATTTTTCTCACGGCTGCGTCGCGCGAACCGAGCTACAGTTTCCGCGGCTACGAGGCGGGCGCCGTCGATTTCCTGTACAAGCCCATCGACGTGAAAGCCTTGCAAAGCAAGGTGGCCGTGCTGGTCCAGCTGTACCAGCAAAAACGCGAATTGTCGGCCCAGCTCGACGAGCTCAAGCATGCGCTGCATTTGAACGAACTGTTCACGGCCGTGCTGGGCCACGACTTGCGCACGCCCTTGTCGGTGGTCATGAACGGCGCCATGCTGTTGCCGATGATGAGCGACCACCCGAAGGTGATCGTCACGGCGCAGCGCATCGAAAGCAGCGCCAAGCGCATGGCGCGCATGGTCGACCAGCTGCTGGACCTGGCGCGCATCCGTTCCGGCACGATGGAATTGCGCAGCAGCACGCACGATTACCTGGCGCTGGCGCGCGCCATCGTCGAGGAATTCGAGACGGCCGGCCAGGCGCCGCTGGTCGAGGTCAGCAGCGTGGGCGAGCTGCACGGACAATGCGATGCGGGCTTGCTGTCGCAAATCATCTCGAATCTGTTGAACAATGCCATCACGCATGGCGAGGCGGGCACGCCGGTGCAGCTGGCCCTCGACGGGCGCGCCGCCGACAGCATTGAGTTGCGCGTCGCTAATCGTGGCGTCATCCCCGCCGCCTTGCTGCCGACCCTGTTCGAACCGTTCCAGCAGGCGGGCGAGAAGCGCAGGACGGGGCAGGGCCTGGGGCTGGGCCTGTACACGGTGAACATGTTCGTCAAGGCCCACGGCGGCACGGTCGAGATCAGTTCGACGGCCGCGCAGGGCACGCTGGCGACGGTGCGCATCCCGCGCCAATGCCAGGTGTGCGTGCAAGCGGGACTGACCACATGAGCGCGCCGGCCTTGCCGCGCGGCGGCGGCAGCATGGGCGAACTGGTGCGCCAGTTCGACTGGTCCGCCACCAGCCTGGGCGCCCTTGATGGCTGGCCCGCCCATCTGCGCACCAGCGTCGACATCGTGCTCAATTCGCCGATGGCGATGGTGCTGATGTGGGGGCCGCAGCACGTCATGATTTACAACGACGACTACATCCAGATCGCCGGGGCGCGCCATCCGGCGGCGCTGGGCGGCACGGTGCCGGCCATCTGGCCCGAAATCTGGGACTGGAACGCGCACATCCTCGAAGCGGGATTGCGCGGCGAGACGCAGGTGCACCGCGAATGCTGTTTGCCGCTGTTGCGCGGCGGACAGCGCACGGACGTCTGTTTCGATCTGTTTTACACGCCCGTGCATGGCGCCGACGGCCAGGTGGACGGCGTGCTGTGCACGGCGCTGGAATTGACGGCGCGCATGGAAGAGGGGCGCCAGCTGAAGCTGGCCACGGCTGAGCTGGGCGAACTCAACACCACCTTGCAGCTGGAGAGCGAGGCCGTGCGCGCGGCCAACCGCCGCCTGGGCGAGGAGCGGGCGCTGCTGCGCGCGCTGTTCCAGCAGGCGCCGAGCTTCATGGCCCTGCTGCGCGGGCCGCGGCACGTGTTCGAGTTGGCGAACGAGCATTATCTGCGCCTGGTGGGGCACCGCGATCTGCTGGGCAAGACCGTCGAAGAGGCCTTGCCTGAAGTCAAGGCGCAAGGTTTCATCGACTTGCTCGACCAGGTCTACCGCACGGGCGTGCCCTTCGAAGGGCGCCAGGTGAAGGTGGACTTGCAGACGGCGGACGGGCAGACGGGCCAGCGCCAGATCGATTTCGTCTATCAGCCCATCAAGGATGACGAGGGCGCGGTGACGGGCATCCTCGTCGAAGGCATCGATGTGACCGAGCGCATGGAAGGCGAGGAGCGCTTGCGCCTGGCCCAGCAGGCGGGCGGCATCGGCACCTTCGAATGGTTCCCCGAGACGGGCGCGATGGTGGTGTCGCCCACCTTCCGCCGCCTGTGGGGCATTGCCGACGAAGAAGAAGTGACGGAGCGCCTGCTGGTGAGCCTGGTCGATGCGCGCGACCAGCAAAAGGTCGGCCCCAGCAAGCTTGACGTCGCGCCCAATCCCCTCGAATACGTCGAGTACCGCATCCGCCGCCCCGCCGATGGCGCGCTGCGCTGGATCGCGCGCCAGGGCGAGGTGGTGGCCGGCCGCGTGCCGGGCCAGCGCCGCTACGTGGGCGTGTCGTTCGACGTGACGGAGCGGCGCCAGATCGAGGATGAACTCAATGCCAGCCAGGAGCGCATGGCGGCCATTTTCGGCCAGGCCTCCGTGGGCTTGTCGGAACTGGGCCTCGATGGCCGTTTCCAGCGGGTCAACGGCGCCCTGTGCTGCATGCTGGGGCGTTCCGCCGAAGAGCTGCTGAGCCTGAACATGAACGACATCATGCATCCGGCCGACGTGCCAGGCAACAACGTGCTGTTCCGGCGCCTGGTGGAAACGGGCGAATCGTTCTCGCTGGAAAAGCGCTACCTGAAGCCCGACGGCTCGCAAGTGTGGGTGTCGAGCAATGTCAGCCGCCTGGTCGATGAGCAGGGACAGACGCGTTCCCTGATCGCCGTCAAGACGGACATCACGGACCGGCGCCGCGTGGAAAAAGCGCTGCATGAATTGAACGAAACGCTCGAGCACCGGGTCGAACAGGAAGTGAGTGAGCGCACCAAGGCCGAAGATGCCTTGCGCCAGGCGCAAAAGATGGAAGCCGTGGGCCAGCTGACGGGCGGCATCGCGCACGATTTCAATAACGTGCTGCAAATCATTTCCGGCAATTTGCATTTGCTGCAACACCTGGCGGGCACGGATGGCCTCATGCGCCAGCGCCTGGACACGGCGATTGCCGCCGTCGAGCGGGGCGCCAAGCTGTCGTCGCACCTGCTGGCGTTTGCGCGGCGTCAACCGTTGAAACCCGTGGTGGCCGACCTGGCCCGCGTGGTGCGCAACATGGATGCGCTGCTGAGGCGCGCGCTGGGCGAAGCGATCGACATCGTGCTGGTGGGCGGCGGCGGGCTGTGGAATACCCTGGTCGACCGCAGCCAGATCGAGAACGTCATCCTCAACCTGGCCATCAATGCGCGCGACGCCATGGATGGCGTGGGCAAGCTGACGATCGAGCTGGGCAACGTCGTGCTCGACGAACAGTATGTGCACAACCTGGTCGACGTGCCGGCGGGCCAGTACGTGATGCTGTCGGTGACGGACACGGGCCGCGGCATGAGCGGCGCCGTGCTGCAGCGCGCGTTCGAGCCGTTCTTCACCACCAAGCCGGAAGGCGCGGGCACGGGCCTGGGCCTGTCGATGGCGTATGGCTTTGTCACGCAAAGCCGCGGCCATATCCGCATTTACAGTGAACCTGGCGTGGGCACGGGAGTCAAAATCTATTTGCCCCGTTCCCTGATGGCCGAAGCGGACGAGGAACTGGAATTGAGCGGCGTCGTCACGGGCGGCACGGAAACCGTGCTGGTGGTGGAAGACGATGTGGGCGTGCGCACCACCGTCGTCGATATGCTGGGCGCGCTGGGCTATACGGTGCTCAAGGCCGAGGATGGCGAAAGCGCGCTGGCCGTGCTGCACAGCGGCGCGCAGATCGACTTGCTGTTTACGGACGTGATCATGCCCGGTCCCGTCAGCAGCACGGAGATGGCGCGCCAGGCGCGCGAGTTGCAGCCCGATATCGCCGTCTTGTTTACGTCGGGCTACGCGCAGGATGTCATCGTGCACGAAGGGCGTCTCGACGCGGGCGTGGAATTGCTCAGCAAGCCATACCGGCGCGAAGAGCTGGCGCGCAAGCTGCGCCATGTGCTGGCCAACCGCCAGCAGCAAATGCGCGCGCGCCAGTTTGAACGGTCCGGCGCGCCCGTGGCCGGCACACTGGCGACAGGCAGCCTGGCGGCCGGCGTGCGGGGAGGCGGCACGCCGGGGCTGGACTTGACGGGCCATGCGCCGGAACCGCAGGGGGACATGCCGACATCGATGAAGATACTCGTGGTGGAAGACAACCTCGATTCGCAGCTGATGGTGTGCGAACTGGTGGGCATGCTGGGCCATACGGTCAGCGGCGTGTCCGATGGCGAGGCGGCGTGGAAATTGCTCAACGAGCAAGATTTCGATATCCTGTTTACGGATGTCAGCCTGCCCGGCATGTCCGGCATCGCGCTGGCGCGCATGGTGCTGCGCGATAAACCGGGCATGCGCATCATCTTTTCCACCGGCTATGGCAAGGAATCGATGGATGAGCTGGGCTTTTCCGCCAGCGTCCTGCGCAAGCCCTATGATTTGATGGAGTTGCAAGCGGCACTCGACCAACCCTGACGGGCGCGCGCCGCTTCGGCCAGCCCGTCTCACCTGCAGAGGTAAGGCATGACCCCTGAACTGACGATGCTGGCCTGTACCCTGGTGCTGGCGCTGGTGCAAATCCTGCTGCCCGCGCTGTTCCGCACGCGCGAAACGGGCACGGCCTATAACGTGAGCGCGCGCGACGGCGACGGGCCGCCCGTGGGCAAGATCACGGGCCGTTTGCAGCGTGCCCAGGCGAACCTGTTCGAAACCCTGCCCCTGTTTGCCGCCGCCGTGCTGATCGCCCACGTGACGGCGCAGGAAAGCGCGTTGACCCTGTACGGCGCGGCTCTGTACCTGGCCGCGCGCGTGCTGTACCTGCCCCTGTACGCGTTCGGCGTGCCCGTCGTGCGCACGCTCGTGTGGTGCGTGTCGATTGCCGGGCTGCTGATGCTGTTCTGGGCCATCCTGTTCGCTTCCTGAAATCCTACGCTGGCTGTAGCAGCCGTCCTATGGTCGTACGCCAGACCCGGCCGTAAAGTGGCGGCAAGCTGGCAACTGGCGCCGGCATGTCAGGGACCGGACCACGATGGCGACTACTATTTCTGCAGTGCAAGATCCGGGCCGCGCCCGCCAGCGCAAGATCCAGCGCCTGCTGGGCGCCGTGTTTGGCGTGGCGCGGCTGCGCGCGGGCCAGCAGGACGTCATCGACAGCGTGCTGGCCGGACGCGACACCCTGGCCATCATGCCCACCGGCAGCGGCAAGTCGCTGTGCTACCAGCTGCCCGCCGCGCTGTTGCCCGGCGCCACCTTGGTGGTGTCGCCGCTCATTTCGTTGATGAAAGACCAGCTGGAAAAGCTGCACGCACTGGGCATCACGGCCGTACAGCTCAACAGCAGCCTGTCGCGCGTCGACGAGGACGCCGCCATCGCACGCATCGCCGAGGGCGGCAGGCTCATCATCTTTTGCACGCCGGAACGCCTCACCAATGCCGCCTTCCTGTCTCTGCTGGCCAGCGCGCCGCCCAGCCTGGTCGTCATCGATGAAGCCCATTGCATTTCCCAGTGGGGCCACGACTTCCGTCCCGCCTACCTGGAAATCGCGGCCGCCCTGCGTGCGTTGGGGCGCCCGCCCGTGCTGGCCTTGACGGCCACGGCCACCGGGGAAGTGGTGGCCGATATCGATACGCAGCTGGAAGCGCGCAAGCTGAACGTCATCAATACCGGCATCTACCGCGCCAATTTGCGCTACCGCGTGATCCAGGTCACCAATGCCGGAGAAAAACAGGATGCAGTCCTGCGCCTGCTGCGCGAAACGCCGGGCGTGGGCATCGTGTACGCGGCCACCGTCAAGGCCGTCGAAGACCTGGTGGCGCGGCTGGAGGAATTGGGCGAGAGCGTCACCTGCTACCACGGCAAGCTGGCGGCGCGCGAGCGCAAGCACAACCAGGACTTGTTCATGGGCGGCGAGCGCCGCATCATGGTGGCCACTAACGCGTTTGGCATGGGCATCGACAAGCCCGACACGCGCTTCGTCATCCACCTGCAGGTGCCGGCCAACCTGGAAGCGTATTACCAGGAATCGGGCCGGGCGGGGCGCGACGGCTTGCCCGCCGACTGCACCTTGCTGTACTTCCAGGAAGACAAGCGGGTGCAGCAGTTTTTCCTGGCGAAGCATTACCCGACGGCGGAAGAACTGGCCGCCATCGTGGCGGCAGCGCAAGAATTGCCGGCCACCTTCACTTTTGCCTCGCTGGCAGCAGGCTTGCCCGAGTTTTCCGACGGCCACCTGAAGGTGTGCCTGAAACTGTTGAAAGATGGCAAGCTGCTGCGCCAGGACCGCAAGCTGGGCTACGGTCTGAAAGCGCCCTCGGCCAGCTCGCCCGCGTATGCGCAGCTGGCGCAGATCTATGTCGACAAGCAGGAGCGCGACAAGCAGGCGCTCGAGCAGATGGTGGCCTATGCGCAAAGCGGCTTGTGCCGCTGGAAACTGCTGCTCGATTACTTTGGCGACGCCGGCGATTTCGAGCGTTGCTGCACCTGCGACAATTGCCTGTCGCCGCCCGCGCTGGCCATGCCCATTACCCTGGACGAGCTGCCGCCAGCACCCGCCGAGCCGCCGGCGCCGCAGATCGCCGTCGGCAGCCGCGTGCGCGTGCCCCGTTACCAGATCGGCACCGTGCTGTCGGTGGCGGGCGACCAGGTCACGATTGCCTTTCCGGAAAACACCACGCGCACCTTCATGGCCGAGTTTGTCGCACCGGCGTGAACCCAGTGTGCGCTGTCTGACAGATGATCTGGCGCAAGAGCGCTAGAATCAGCCCATTCCAACGCGTGTTAACGCAGGGAGCAGGGCATGGCGGACATGGTGGTGGTGCGCAAGGAAGGCTTGTACTGTGTGCCGGGTCAGTTCTACATCGACCCGTGGCGCCCCGTCGAGCGCGCCATCATCACGCATGCGCACGCCGACCATGCGCGCGTCGGGCACCGGCACTACCTGTGCGCCGCTCCCGGCGAGCAAGTGCTGCGCGCGCGTCTGGGCCCCGTGTCCGTCCAGGCGCTCGCGTATGGCGACACCATCGAACACCACGGCGTGCAGGTCTCGCTGCATCCGGCCGGCCACGTGCTCGGTTCGGCCCAGGTGCGCATGGAATATGGCGGCGAAGTGTGGGTGGCGTCGGGCGACTACAAGCTGCAGCCCGATCCCACCTGCCTGCCGTTCGAGCCCGTGCGCTGCGACACCTTCATCACGGAGTCGACCTTCGGCCTGCCCATCTACCGCTGGCAGGCGCCGCAGGAAATCTACGACGACATCAATCAGTGGTGGCGCAGGAATGCGGCCGAAGGGCGCACCAGCGTGCTGTTCTGCTATGCCTTCGGCAAGGCGCAGCGCATCCTGGCGGGCCTCGACGCCAGCACCGGCCCCATCGTCTGCCATGGCGCGGCGCAGGCATTGACGCAGGTCTACCGCGAGTCGGGCGTGGCCTTGCCCGCCACCGTGATGGTGGGCGAGGTGACGGACAAGGCCGCATTGAAAACGGCGCTGGTGATCGCGCCCCCGTCGGCCGCCGGCTCGCCGTGGATGAAGCGTTTCGGCGACTACAGCGATGCGTTCGCCAGCGGCTGGATGCTGCTGCGCGGCGCGCGCCGGCGGCGCGGCGTGGACCGGGGCTTTGTCCTGTCCGACCATGCCGACTGGCCCGGCCTGATGCAAGCGATCACGGCCACGCAGGCCGAACGCATCATCGTCACCCACGGCGCCATCCCCGTGATGGTGCGCTGGCTGCGGCAGAACGGCTGGCAGGCGGGCGGCTTCGAGACGGAATACGGCGACGACGAGGCCGATGACGGTGCGCCTGGTGCGGCCACGGCGGCGGGGGACGTCAGCCATGCGTGACTTTGCCCGGCTGTACGCGGAACTCGACGAAACGACCTCCACCAGCCGCAAGCTGGCGGCGCTGCAAGCCTATTTCCGCGGCGCCTCGCCCGAGAACGCGGCCTGGGCCGTGTATTTCCTGGCCGGCGGCAAGCCGCGCCAGGCCGTGCCCAGCAAATTGCTGCGCGAATACGCGACCGAACGGGCGGGCCTCGATGCCTGGCTGTTCGACGAGGCCTATCACGCCGTGGGCGACCTGGCCGAAACCATCGCCCTGATCCTGCCCGCGCCCGCAAAACGCAGCGACGTCGGCCTGGCCGAGTGGGTCGAGCAGCGCATCGCACCGTTGCGCGGCGCGGCGCCCGACGCCATCCGCGCCGCCCTGCTGGCGTACTGGGACGAGCTGGAAACGCGCGAACGCTTTCTGTTGATCAAGCTGATCGGCGGCGGCTTTCGCGTGGGCGTGTCGAAACTGCTGGTGACGCGCGCGCTGGCCTCCATCGCCGCCATCGACAGCAAGCTGATCGCCCAGCGCCTGATGGGCTGGACCGATGGCAAGGTCAGCCCCACGGGCGCGGGATTCTTGAAACTGATCGCCGCGCAGTCGGACGGCGAACATGCGCTGCGCGGCGGCCAGCCGTATCCCTTCTTCCTCGCGCACCCCTTGCAGGCGGGGCCGGAAACCTTGGGCGACGTCGGCGGCTGGCTGGCCGAGTGGAAATACGACGGCATGCGCGCCCAGCTGCTGCGCCGCGATGGCGTGAACTGGCTCTGGTCGCGCGGCGAGGAATTGATCACGGAGCGCTTTCCGGAACTGGCGCAGCTGGCCTTGCCCGAGGGTACCGTGCTCGATGGCGAAATCCTCATCTGGCAGCCGGGCGACGTGCCGGAGCCATTTGCCGATTTGCAACAGCGCATGGGCCGCAAGACGGTCTCGCCCAAGTTGCTGGCCGAGCTGCCCGCCGTGCTGGTGGCCTACGATGTGCTGGAACTCGATGGCGTGGACGTGCGCCAGCTGCCCCAGCTGGAACGGCGCGCGCTGCTGGAAAGCGTGGTGGCCGGCGTGCGCTCTCCCGCGCTGCGCCTGTCGCCCCGTGTCGAAGCGGCTGGCTGGGAGACATTGGCCGCCATCCGCGAGGAATCGCGCGCGCGCGGCGTGGAAGGCTTGATGCTCAAGGCCGTGTCGGCCGCATATGGCGTGGGCCGCACGAAAGACGTGGGCACGTGGTGGAAGTGGAAGATCGATCCGTATGCCATCGACGCCGTGCTGATCTACGCCCAGGCGGGCCACGGCCGGCGCGCGTCGCTGTACACGGACTACACGTTCGCCGTATGGGATGAAGTGGAGGAGGGCGAGCGGGGGGAGCGTAAGCTGGTGCCGTTCGCCAAGGCGTATTCGGGCTTGACGGATGCGGAGATCGCGCAGGTCGACGCGGCCATCCGCAAGACGACGATAGAAAAATTCGGCCCCGTGCGCAGCGTGCAGCCGACGATGGTGTTCGAGATCGGCTTCGAGGGCATCGCCGCGTCCAGCCGCCACAAGGCAGGCATCGCCGTGCGCTTTCCCCGTATCCTGCGCCGCCGAGAAGACAAGACAGTCGCCGACGCCGATACCCTGGCCACCCTGAAGGCCATGCTGGCGGGCGCCGCATGAGCAGGCGATGAGCACGCTGGCGCAGCGCATCGATGCGTGGTTCGCGGGGCGCGGCTGGACGGTGTTTCCCTTCCAGCGCGCCGTCTGGCGGGCTGGCGCACAGGGCCAGTCCGGCCTGCTGCATGCGAGCACGGGGTCCGGCAAGACGTATGCCGTCTGGTTCGGCGCCTTGCTGCGCGCCGAGCGGCTACAACGCAAGGGCAGGAAGCAGGGCTTGCGCGTGCTGTGGATCACGCCCATGCGGGCGCTGGCGGCCGACACGGTGCGCGCGCTGCAGGCGTCCGGCGAAACGCTGGCGCCCGGCTGGCGCATCGAGGCGCGCACGGGAGATACCAGCGCCGCGCAGCGGGCGCGGCAGGCGAAAGCGTGGCCCGAGGTGCTCGTCACGACGCCGGAAAGCCTGTCCCTGATGCTGAGCCAGGCGGACGCGCAGGAACGCTTCAGCCTGCTGGAAACGGTGATCGTTGACGAGTGGCATGAATTGATGGGCAGCAAGCGCGGCGTGCAGGTGCAGCTGGCGCTGGCCCGGCTGCGCCGCTGGAATGCAACCTTGATGACGTGGGGCTTGTCGGCCACCCTGGGCAATCTGCGGCAGGCGCAGGACGTCTTGCTGGGAGAACAAAACGATGGCGTGCTGGTCGAAGGCAAAATCAAAAAGCGCATCCTCGTCGACAGCCTGATTCCCGTGAACCCCACGCGCTTTCCCTGGGGCGGGCATCTGGGCATCCAGATGCTGCAGCCGCTGATCGCCGAGATCGAGGGCAGCGCCACCACCCTGGTGTTCACCAATACGCGTTCGCAGGCCGAGCTGTGGTACCAGCACCTGCTCGATGCGCGGCCCGACTGGGCGGGCCTGATCGCCCTGCACCACGGTTCGCTGGACCGCGCAGTGCGCGAGTGGGTCGAGCAGCACCTGAAGACGGGCGAGCTGAAAGCCGTCGTGTGCACGTCCAGCCTGGACCTGGGCGTCGATTTCCTGCCCGTCGAACGGGTGCTGCAGGTGGGCAGCGCGAAAGGCATCGCGCGCCTGGTGCAGCGGGCCGGGCGCAGCGGCCACGCGCCGGGGCGCATTTCGCGCGTCACCCTGGTGCCCACCAACAGCCTGGAATTGCTGGAAGCGGCGGCCGCCCGCGCCGCCCTGGCGCAGGGCCACCTGGAAGCGCGGCCCGTGCCGGACAAGCCGCTCGACGTGCTGGTGCAGCACCTGGTGACGATCGCGCTGGGCGGCGGCTTCGATTCGCCGGCGCTGTACGCGGAAGTGCGCGCGGCCTGGTCGTATCGCCACCTGACGTCCGACGAGTGGCAATGGGCGCTCGACTTCGTCGCGCGCGGCGGGCAAAGCCTGACCGTGTACCCGGAATACCGCAGAGTGCTGCCGGACGATGCCGGCATCTACCGCGTGCCGGACGTGGCGCTGGCGCGGCGCCACCGCATGAGCATCGGCACCATCGTCTCGGAAGCGGCGATCCAGGTCAAGTTCCTCGGCGGGGGGCGGATCGGCAGCATCGAGGAATCGTTCATCGCGCGCCTGAAGCAGGGCGACCATTTTCTGTTTGGCGGGCGCATCCTGGAATTCGTGCGCGTGCATGAGATGACGGCCTACGTGCGGCGCGCTACGGGCAGCCGGGGCGCCGTGCCGCGCTGGCAGGGCGGCAAGATGCCGCTGTCGTCGGAACTGGCGCACGCCGTGCTGGACCAGTTGCAGCTGGCGCAGGAGGGCAAGGCCAGCGGGCCGGAAATGCGCGCGCTGGCGCCCCTGCTGGCCATCCAGCGGAAATGGTCGAGCCTGCCCACGCGCGCCAGCCTCTTGCTGGAAACCTTGTCCAGCCGCGAAGGCCATCACCTGTTCGTGTATCCGTTCGCGGGCCGCTCCGTGCACCTGGGCCTGGCATCCCTGCTGGCCTACCGCATCGCGCGCGTGCAGCCGGCCACCTTGTCGATCGCCGTCAACGATTACGGCTTTGAATTGCTGGGCGCGGACGATATCGATTTCGCCCCGCTGTTGACGGCCGCCAGCGGCGCCGATCTTCCCCTGTTCAGCACGGACAAGCTGCTGGAAGACGTGCTGGCCAGCCTGAACGCGACGGAACTGTCGCAGCGGCGTTTCCGCGAAATCGCCCGCATTGCCGGCCTCGTCTTCCAGGGTTATCCGGGCCAGCCGAAAAGCGCGCGCCAGCTGCAGGCATCGTCCTCGCTGTTTTTCGAGGTGTTCCGCAAGCACGACGCGGCCAATTTGCTGCTCACGCAGGCGCAGCGCGAAGTGCTGGAGCAGGAGCTGGAATTGACGCGCCTGCGCGCCACCCTGCGCGAACTGCATGGACGCAGCCTCTGTCTGCAGGCGCTGGAGCGCGCCTCGCCATTTGCCTTCGGCCTGATGGTCGAGCGCTTCCGCGAACAGTTGACGACGGAAAAACTGTCGGACCGGGTGGCGCGGCTGGTGCTGGCGCTGGAAAAGGCGGCCGCATGAACGGGGCGCGGCAAGCGCATTGCGCGGTGGAACTGGCCGGCGAGCTGGTCTGGCTGCTGGCGCACAAGGCCGTGTACTGGCCGGCGCGCAGGATGCTGATCATTGCCGACATCCATTTCGGCAAGGCGGCCGCGTTCCGCGCGCTGGGCGTGCCCGTGCCGCGCGGCACCACCACGCAAAACCTGCTGGCGCTCGACGCCTTGCTGGCCAGCTACGCCTGCGAGGAAATCGTCTTTCTCGGCGATTTTCTGCACGCGCGCGCCGCCCATGCGGCCGCCACCGTGGCGGCCATGCTGGCCTGGCGCGCGCGCCATCCCGACGTGCGCCTGACGGTGGTGCGCGGCAACCATGACGCGCATGCGGGCGATCCGGCCGCCGCGCTGGGCATCCGCATGGTCGATGAACCGCACCAGGTGGGCAAGCTGTCGTTCTGCCATCACCCGGACACCGTGGCGCCCGGCTATGTGCTGGCGGGCCACGTGCATCCCGTGTTTCACTTGCGCGCAGAGCGTGGAGGCCTGCGCCTGCCGTGTTTCCTGCTGGGCGGGCAGCGCGCCATCCTGCCCTCGTTTGGGGCCTTTACGGGCGGCCATGCGTTGCGGCCAGCCGCTGGCGAGCGCGTCTACGTGACGGCGGACGCGGCGATTTTTCCGCTGCCCGCCAACTGCTGAGTGTCAGATACTTTTGGTGGAAAACTGAAAGTGACTGCGCCACCGTGGGCGGGACTCATCCTACATGCGCTCTTGCCATCCTCCTATTTCTTGCGCCCCATGCGCGCACTAAGATGACGGTTCCCTTGCCATGCGAGGGGGAAGAATTGCATGGTTTGCACTGTTTTCGATTCTATGGATCAAGGAGATCATCATGGCCACATCGAGCGACAATAAACAGCAAGGTAGTAAAGCCAGCAGCGGCACCGCCAGCAGCGGCAGCAAGCAAAGCGATACCAGCAAACGGGGTTTCGCTTCCATGGATCCCGCCCAGCAGCGCGAAATCGCCAGCGAAGGCGGACGTGCCGCGCATGAAAAGGGCACGGCGCATGAGTTCACATCGGAAGAGGCACGCCGCGCAGGCAGCCAAAGCCACAAGAACGATGCGAACCGGCAAAGCGCCGCCAGCTCCGGCGCTTCGCGCGACAATGCCAGCATGAACCAGGAGGGCAACCGCGACAGTGGCAACAAGCAAAGCGGCGGTTCCGGTTCCAGCTCCGGGTCGCGCAACAAGTAGCTGAGTAGCAAGCCGCAAGTCGCCCTGGCCAGCGGGAAGCAGGCACGCCGCTGGCCAGGGCCACGCCATGCTTATTCGGCTACCGCCAGCGACCGCCGGCCAGCGCAAAATTTTGATGCAATGCAGCAGGCATGGACTATGATGAAATAGCTGCGCCGGCCACGGCCCACGCGCAGTCAACGCAGTCAAATTGCACTCACGCACTCACGATCAGGGAGAAGAATGATGGGCAACTCCACCACGCCGCAAGCCGGCAACAGCCAGGGCGGCACGCCGTCCACGGCGGGCAGCAAGCAAAGTACGGCCGAGTCGGGCGAGAACTTTGTGCTGGTCGATAGCGAGCAGGGGCTCGATATCGGCGACGATCTGTTTTCCATCGGCGAAGTGCGGCGCGCCGACCGCTTGCCCCATCACCAGTCCGGCTCCGCCGGGCAGAGCCGGCAGAGCGCCGACGATGCGCCCGACACCACGGGCAGTACGGGCGTCTGAGCTGGCCGCCTAACTTTCTTCACTCCCGGACCACCCGCGCTGGGCCAGTTGCAAGACGTGTTCGCGCACGTCGGCTGGCCATGCCTGCACGCACGCCAGGAACGCTGGCTGCTTGCCGGCGAACAGGGCGCGGCTGGCTTCCTCGAAGCCGGGTGCATCGCCGGCCAGCGCACTCATGACTTTATACGCCGCTTCGCGCGCCTGGCGCTGTTCGTCGTGCGCCTTGTTGCCGCGCTGCGCCTGTTCCACCAGCTTGCGCAAGGCGACGGAAGCGCCGCCCGGCTGCGTCGCCAGCCATTCCCAGTGACGGGGCAGCAAGGTGATTTCGCGCGCCACGACGCCCAGCTTTGGACGGCCTGCCGTGCGTATGGCCGGGGGCGCGTCGTCGTCCTGGGAGGGCGGTAGGCGAGGCAGGCGCTGCAGCACCTCAGCCAGGCTGCCGTGCAGGTTCAGGTCGACCTGGCTGCCGCTGGCATCGTCGAAGATCAGGATCTGCGCATCGGGATCGCGCGTCACCAGTTCCTTCAGTGTTTGCGCCACGGCATGCAATGTGCCGGCGGCCACTTTGTGTGGGCCGGCAAAGGCCGTCAGTTGAATGGGGGCGTGCATGGCTTGCTCCAGTGAGTCAGTATGCAGGCAATTTTACCCGGGTAAAATGAAAAGTCAATATCACCCGGGTAAAATAGGGCAAGACTGCTACAGGTCGACCCGGCCGTGTTCGCCCATGTCTTTCGGCGGCTCGCCCGTGATGGCGGCCTTGGCCATTTCATAGAATTGCATCATCTTGCTGGCGCTGCTATCCCAATACTCGGCCGACTGGATCGTCACCTTGATCAGCGACAGCTTCGGATCGTCAAGTCCGCCCGGGAACCAGGCTTTCACCAGCGGATTCCACAATTCCTCCGCCTTGGCGCGGTCCTTCAGCAGCTGCGCGTGGCCGCAGACGGATACATACAGGCTGTCGCCCGTGTCGACAAAGCTGACGTTGACTTGCGGATTGTTCAGCAAGTCGCGCGTATAGCTGGCCTCGTCGGAAACAAAGAACCAGATCTGCCCCTCGCTGTCGACCTGCTGCTGCGTCAACGGCCGGCTGGTGAGGGTGCGCATGTCGTCGCTGGTGGTCAGCATGCCGAATTTGACGTCCTTGATCCTGGCCGCGATGCTGGCCAGTTGTTCGCTGGAATACGATTGCATGGGTGCTCCCTTGTTGGTTGTCCTGAACAACCAGCATAGGTGCTTGCTGCATGCGGCTCTGTACGGCAGCTTACGTAGCAGGGGAGCTTTGTTTCAAAGCTGTTACAAAACGCTGGCCTGGCAGTGCCTCCCATGTATTGACTTAATAAATGATAATCATTATCATTTGTTTGAAAATATCAGCAGGCACTTGGATTGAAGGATGGGAATGAAGCACACTGACTTGTCGCGCCACCTGGCTCGCCTCTCGCCGGGAGCGGGCCATGAGTAATGCGGGCGCCGCCGACAAGGCCAGGAACAATGCCAGCCGCGCCGTGTGGCTGAAGAATCTGCATCAATGGCACTGGATCAGCTCGGCACTTTGTTTGCTGGGCATGTTTTTGTTCGCCATCACGGGCATTACCCTGAACCACGCCAGCCAGATCGAGTCGAAACCGTCGATCACGCGCCAGCAGGCGACCCTGCCGGCCCCTTTGCTCACGGAACTGGCCGCCTACGCCGCCCGGCACGACGGCGCCAATGCGCCCATGCCGGCCGCCGCCGAAACATGGTTGAAAAAGCAATGGTCGCTCAACGCGGGCGGCCGTCCTGCCGAATGGAGCGCCGACGAAGTCTACCTGCCGTTGCCCAAGGCAGGCGGCGACGCCTGGGTGCGCATCGGCCTGGAAGACGGCGCCGCCGAATACGAATTGACGGACCGGGGCTGGGTGTCCTGGCTCAACGATGTGCACAAGGGCCGCAACACGGGCGTGGCCTGGAACTGGTTCATCGACATCTTTGCCGGCGCCTGCATCGTGTTTTGCCTGACGGGTCTATTGATTTTGAAGTTCCACGCGGCCAACCGGCCATTTACCTGGCCGATGGTTGGCCTCGGTATCTTGATACCCTGCGCGATCGCCTTGCTGTTTATTCACTGATCGTTTTTACCTTTTCTTTTTTACAGGCACACCATGAAATTACGCTACTCCCTGGCGCTTGGCCTTCCTCTGATCGGCACTTCGGCGATGGCGGCCGACCTGGCCCTGAAGCTTGAAATCCCGCAATTGAACGTGGCGGAATACCACCGTCCCTACGTGGCGGCATGGCTGGAAACGGCCGATCAAAAGGTCGTCGGCAACCTGGCCGTGCTGTATGACGTGAAAAAGAAGGACAAGGCCGGCGAAAAATGGCTGAAGGACATGCGCCAATGGTGGCGCAAGAGCGGCCGCGACCTGGCCATGCCGGTGGACGGCGTCAGCGGCGCCACGCGCGCCCCGGGCGAACATACCTTGACCTTCCCCGGCGCCAAGGCCTTGCTCGACAAGCTGCCGGCCGGCGAATACCAGGTCGTCGTGGAAGCGGCGCGCGAAGCGGGCGGACGCGAACTGGTGCGCGTGCCGTTCCAGTGGCCGCTGAAATCGGCCCAGTCCGTGCCTGCCAAAGGCAAGGAAGAACTCGGTAATGTCGTCGTCCAACTCAAGCCATAAGGCGCACATCATGTTCAATCGCTACAACAAACCCCTGATCGCCCTGGCCCTGGCCGGCCTGGCCATGAACGCCCACGCCCACCGCGGCTGGATGGTGCCGTCGAGCACGATGGTGGAAAGCAAGGACGCCTGGGTGACGGTGGACGCCGCCGTCTCCGATGGCCTGTTCGAGATCGACCACCAGCCGTTGCGCCTGGACGCGCTGCAAGTGACCGGTCCGGATGGCGCGAAAGTGGCGCCCGCGAACACCGTCACGGGCCGGCTGCGCAGCGTCTTCGACGTCAAGATGGAAAAGCCTGGCACGTACAAGGCTGCCATCGTGTCGCAGAACGTCATGGCCAGCTACAAGCTCAACGGCGAGCAAAAGCGTTTCCGCGGCAACGAAGAGACGTTCAAGAAGGACGTGCCGGCCGACGCGCAAGAGTTGAAAGTCACGCGCACGGCCAGCCGTCTGGAAACCTTCTTCAGCAATGGCGAAACCAGCACGGAAGTATTCAAGCCGACGGGCGTGGGCCTGGAATTCGTGCCGGTGACCCATCCGAACGACTTGCGTGCGGGCGAAAAAGCCACGTGGCGCTTCCTGGTCGACGGCAAGCCGGCGGCGAACCAGGCCTTCAGCCTGGTGCCGGGCGGCGTGCGCTACCGTGGCGTGCTGGGGGAAATCCGCCAGAGCACCGATGCCAAGGGCGAGATCACGTTCACCGTGCCGGCGGCCGGCATGTATTACCTGAGCAGCACCTGGCCGGCGGCCGCCCCTGCCGTGGCCGGCCAGCCGCCAGCCATGCCCGAGCGCCGCATGACGTACGCGGCCACCGTGGAAGTGCTGCCGCAGTAAGCGGCGGCATCGTCACGAGAGCGCCGATGCGCCGGGTCCTGCTGCCGCAGCATATTTCCGATCAGACCGCGCCGCCCGGCGCCGCGATCCGGGACTTGCGCGGCCTGTCCATGGGCACCAGCTGGTCGGTGCGCCTGCTCGAGTCCGCCATGCCGGGACGCGCCGGCAGCGCCGATTTGCAGCAGGGCTTGCAGCAGCAGCTGGACCTGGTCGTGGCGCAAATGAGCCACTGGAGCGAGGCGTCCGACCTGGGCCGCTTCAACCGGGCCGAGCCCGGCAGCTGGCACAGCCTGCCCGCCGCCTTTTGCGAGGTGCTGGGCTTTGCCATGCATGTGTCGCAGGCGTCCGGCGGCGCGTACGACCCGTGCGCGGGCGCCCTCGTCAACCTGTGGGGCTTCGGCCCCCGCAATCGCTACGATGAGCCCGGCTTCCTGCCGCCGAAGGATGACACGGTGGCCCTGCTGCTGTCGCAGCGCCAGCGCCGCCGCCTGGAGCTGGACTTGCCGGCCCGCCGCGTCCGCCAGCCTGGCGGCTTGCAGCTCGATCTATCGGCCATCGCCAAGGGTTATGGCGTGGACCGCCTGGCGCGCTATCTGGACAGCCAGGGCATCGGCCATTACCTGGTCGAAGTGGGCGGCGAGCTGCGCGGCGCCGGCAGCAAGCCCGACGGCCAGCCGTGGTGGGTCATGCTGGAACAGGTCGATGGCGCCGCCGATGGTGCCGATAATGCGCAGCATCCGCCGGAAATGCTGCTGGCGCTGCACGGCTTGTCCGTCGCCACGTCGGGCGACTACCGGCGTTTCTTCCAGGATGGCACGGTGCGTTTCTCACACACCATCGATCCGCGCAGCGGCATGCCGATCGCCAATCAACTCGCTTCCGTCACCGTCGTGCACGAGCAATGCATGGCGGCCGATGCCTGGTCGACGGCCCTGACCGTGCTCGGTGTCGAGGCCGGCATGGCGCTGGCCGAAGAGCAGGGCCTGGCCGCGCGCTTCCTGCAACGCGACGGCGCTGGCTTTCACGAAACGCTGAGCAGCCAGATGCTGGCCATGCTCGACGAATGAACGATTAATTCCATGATTTTTACGCACGATACGACACGGCTGGCCCTGCTGGCGGCCCTGTCCCTCAGCTACGCGGGCGTGTGCCTGGCGCCCTGGCTGCGCGCGCGCGCCAGACGCCGCGCGTCGGATGCCGCCAAGGCGGCGCTGGCCAACAGTCCCGCCTGGCTGGTGGCGTATGCGAGCCAGACGGGCAATGCGGAAGAGCTGGCCACGCAAACGGCGCAGAGCCTGCAACTGGCCGGCATCCCCGTGCGCCTGTGCGCGCTGGCCGAACTGACGGCCGTCGATCTGCAACAAGCGGAACGGGCCCTGTTCCTGGTCAGCACCTATGGCGAAGGCGACGCGCCCGACAATGCGGCCGCCTTCATGGGCCGTCTGATGACGGGCGAGCTGGCGCTGCCGCAATTGCATTACGCGGTGCTGGCCCTGGGCGACCGCAGCTATGGCCAGTTCTGCGGCTTCGGCCGCGCGCTCGATGCCTGGCTGGCGGGGCAGGGCGCGTCGCGCCTGTTCGAACGCATCGAAGTGGATCGCAGTGCGAATGCCGCCATCGAACAGTGGTTCCAGCATCTGAGCCACCTGGCCGGCACCAGCGACGCGCCCGACTGGAGCGCCCCCGCCTTCGGCGACTGGCGCCTGACGCACAGGCAGCTGCTCAACCCGGGCAGCGCGGGCGGCGGCATCTATCACGTGGAACTGGCGCCCGTGGCGGGCAGCTTGCCCGACTGGCAATCGGGCGACCTGGTGCAGGTGACGGCGCCCGCCGATCCATCGCAGCCGCGCGAGTATTCGATCGCATCGATCCCGCGCGATGGCGGCGTGCACTTGCTGGTGCGCCAGCATGCGCATCCCGACGGCAGCCTGGGCCTGGCCTCGGGCTGGCTCACGGCGCAGGCCAAGGTGGGCGACGTGGTGCAGCTGCGTTTGCGCCAGCATAAACGCTTCCGCCTGGAAGACAATGCCCAGCGGCCATTGATTTTGATCGGCAACGGCAGCGGCATCGCCGGCTTGCGCGGCCACCTGAAAAGCCGCGTGCTGGCAGGGCAGCGGCGCAACTGGCTGATCTTTGGCGAGCGCAATGCGGCCCACGATTTTCATTACCGCGAAGAGATTGAAGGCTGGCATGCCAGCGGCGACTTGCCGCGCCTGGACCTGGCGTTTTCGCGCGACCAGGCCGGGCGCACCTACGTGCAGGACCGTCTGCGCGGCAATGCCGATGAAGTCAAATTGTGGCTGGAGCAGGGCGCGGCCATCTATATTTGCGGCAGCCTGGCCGGCATGGCGGGCGGCGTCGACCAGGCCCTGCAGGAGATACTGGGCCGGCCCGCGCTCGACGCGCTGGCGGCCGAAGGGCGCTACCGGCGCGACGTGTATTAAAGAAAGAATTGTTTAGGGCTGGGGCACGGCCAGCGGCGCCGCTTCCATCTCGCCGCTCACTTCCTGCAAGCCGCGCGCCAGGCTGGAGATGCTGGGGTTGTCGATGAAGACGCAGCGCTTGCCCGTGCGCTTGCAATAATCCTTCACGCGCCAGTAGGCGCTGTGGCTGATGCAGCCCGTCTGGCATATCACCAGGTCGGCGGCCGCCAGGCTCGAGTCGAGCAGGTTGGCATTGTCTTCCAGGCCGCCGTCGTGGTGGGCGAACTGCGCACCGACCCGCTCGATCAGGGCGCGGTAGGTGGCGACGTTGCCGCTGCGCCCGCCCACGCACAAGACGCTTTGGTCGACGAGGCGGATCGGCATTTTCAGCTTGCCGCCCGTCGGCACTTCCAGCTTCGGCGCCGGTGGCGGCACGGCGGCGGCCGGGCGCGGCTGGGCCTGTTTCAATTCGGCGATTTGCTGGCGCAATTCCTTTTCGCGCTCATCCATTTGCGCCAGGCGTTCGACCAGGCGCGTGCGTGATTCCAGCGCGGGAATCGCGGCCTGTAATTGCGCCAGCTCAAAGCGCAAGCCGTCGATCACGCTATCCTTGCCGATCGATTCGGCACGCGTGCGCAGCAGCACGGCTTCCTGGCGTTCCAGCTCGCCCGTCTTTTCCATCAGCGCGGCCTGGCTGCGCTGTTGCAGCTTGGCCAGTTCCTGCATCAGGCGCGCGTTTTCTTCCTGCAAGGCCGTAAATTTGCCCATGTCGGCGCGCACGCAGGCGCCGGCCTGGTGCTGGATCATGTGCAAGTCGCGGCACATCTGCTCTTCCAGCTCGGCGTCGCAGCGCGGGTGGGTCAGGCCGGCCCAGAAGGCGCCCGACACGTCGCCGTTGGCGACGGCCGTGCGCCACAGTTGCGCTACCTGTTCCGTGGTCTTGGCGCCGCGAAAGCGCAGGATCACGGGGGCGTAGCGGCGTTCGAGTTCCTTTTGCAGCGCCTCGGACAGGCGGTTGCGCGCGCCGCATTCCGTCACGGCGCCCACGTGCACTTCGTAGTCGTCGGCCAGCACGCGCCCGCCCGTCATCTTGCCCACCAGCTTGCGCAGATAGCCCAAGGGCAAGCCCACGCCGACCAGCGGACAATGGCAGGTATGCGATAGTTCCCACAGCCGGCGGCGGCGAGAAGCGAGCGCGGCCGTTTCCGTGCCGGCGTGGGCGCAATTGCTGATGACGGGCAGGGACTGGTCTTTGTCACACATGGCGGTATCCTGTTGGGCGGTGGGGCGGCGGTGGAAGATAAATCGAAATTATTGCGGCAGGGGCGAGGCTGGGGGCCTGGCGCGCAGCATGCGCGCCAGGCGCTCGAGCAAGGTGGCCTTCGGCGGCGCGGGGCGGTGCAGCACCACCAGGGCGGCCCATTGCTGCGACAGTTGCTGGCAAGTAGCTTGCAGCACGGGGCCCAGGCCGGGCGAATTCGATAGCACATGCAGATGGCGTTCGATGACACCGGCCAGTTTCTCGCAGGGACTGCCCGCATGGTAGTGCGACATCAGGTGCAGCACGGCCGACAACAGCAATTCAGGCTGTTGGCCTTGCGGGGAGGGAAACATCGGGGAAGGTCGGTCGTTCGCCATCAAACACTCCTGTGCGGTGGTTTGGCTGGCTGCGCGCACGGGGCGCGACTGGCTGGCGAGTGTGGTGACTGGCTGCCGTGCTGCTTCAGGCAGTCAGGATCAGCTTGTTCAATTGGGTGACGCGCAGACGATAGATCTTGCCGCTGTGCTCAATTTCCACTTCGCGGCCCTGCTGCAGCAGCGCTTCGCTGGTGATGCGGCGCGCCGGCTGGGCCATGCTGACGGGAGGACGGACGTGGGCAGTTGCGGCATCCTGGATCAAGGCTGGTTTTGAGCTTTGCATGTTGGGCTTTCTTTATCTCAGTTGAGAATGATTCGTATTTGCATTATTGTTGAATGTGGCCCGAAAAGCAAGGCTTATTTGTGCGGAATCCGCGCTTTTTTGCGATGGGATGGCAGCGTCGAGGATGGCGCTGCACAAAGGCGGCCGCGGGCGCGGCGCGGCAGCAAAAAAGACCCGGCCAAGGCGGTGCGCGCCTCGGCCGGGTCAAGCCTGTGCCAAGCTGGAAGAAATCGGGCGTACTTAAATGGTGGCCAGCAATTGCGCCGAGGCGGTGGCGGCCGCGGTGCTGTCGGCCTTGAGCTTGGCGGCGGCCAGCTGCTTGGCGCGCGAGCGCGAAGGCGGCAGGCGGCGCAGGGTTTTCAGGGCGTCCGGATCCTTGATGCCGATGGTGCGCTGGTCAACCGTGATCAGGCCGATTTCATTGAAGGCGGACAAGGTGCGGCTGACCGTTTCCAGGGTCAGGCCCAGGTAGCTGCCGATTTCATGGCGCGTCATGCGCAGATTGAACAGCTTGCTCGAGTAGCCCATCTGCGCGAAGCGGTCGGCCAGCGAGACGAGGAAGCGCGCCACGCGGGCTTCGGCGCTGAGGGCGCCCAGCATGCCGATCATCGCCTGTTCGCGCACCAGTTCGCGGCTCATCACGCCGTACATGACGTTTTCCAGTTCCAGGTGGACACGTCCCAGCGCCGTCAGCTTCTTGAACGGCAGCAGGATCAGGTCGCAGTCGGACAGGGCTACCGCTTCCGAGGAGTAATGGCGCGAGTGGATGCCGTCCACGCCCAGCATGTCGCCCTTCATGGGAAAGCTGAGTACCTGTTCATTGCCGAATTCGTCGATGAGCACGGTTTTCAGGAAGCCCGAATTGACGATGTACAGGGTGTCGAACGGCTGGCCGATGGTGTGCACGCGCTGGCCCGTCTTGAATTGCACGTGCTGGAACAGCAGTTCGTCGGCGGCGATGGTGCAGGCGCTGGAGATATGCAGCAGATCGCACACCTCCTTCAGGTTCGACCATAGCCGCCCCTGGCGCTGGCGCCCGGCTTCCATCGGAGAGGAGGGGGCCAGCGATGGGGCGGCGGCGCGGGTTTCAGGCGTTTGCGTGGACAGCATGTTCATCTCCTGGTGACAGGTAGTTCAGAGTTGAATAACAGGGTGCGCAGGACGGCGGGCGGTGAAGGGGCGGCGCGCGTCCAGGCAGGTAAAGCTCAATTCGCTGACGACTTGCTGTGTGATGAAATAACTTCCCAGCAACTTGATTACTGGTTTCAGTATGCCAACAACCGTATGCAATTAATATCAGCAGTGGCTGAATATGGGAGTAAGAGCTACGGTAGGGAGGGTAGGATTGTTCCTACAGAGGACGCGCGGGCGCGCGTCGCGGGGCTTACGTCTTGAAGGGGGAGAGCAGGCGGTGCGCCACGGCATACTGCACCATTTCCGACAGCGAACTCATGCCCATTTTTTGCATGATGCGCGTCTTGTGCGTACTCACCGTCTTGACGCTCAGGTGCAGGTTGTTGGCGATTTCCGTGATCGACTTGCCCGCCACCAGCAGGGAAAACACTTCGAACTCGCGGTCCGACAACTGTTTGTGCAGCAAGCTTTCATTCGGCATCATGATGTTGAGCACGAGCTGCTCGGCCACCTCGGAGCTGATGTAGGGGCGCCCCGACGCCACCTTGTGGATGGCGCCCACGAGCTGGGTACCCGCGCTTTCCTTGGTCAGATAGCCTTGCGCGCCGGCGCGGATGGCGCGCACCGCATATTGCTCTTCCTCGTGCATGGTGAGGATCAGGATGGCCAGCTTGGGCGCCTCGCTGCGGATTTGCCGGATCAGGTCGACACCGCTGCGGCCCGGCATCGACAGGTCGAGCAGCAACAGGTCGAAGCCGCCCTGGCGTACGTGGTTGAGCACTTCAAAGCCGTCGATGGCCTCACCCACGATATCGATGTCCGGCGCGCCGTCAAGGATGCGCTTCAATCCTTCTCGCATGATGGTGTGGTCGTCGGCAATCACAATACGTATCATAGGCGGGCAATCTGGAGGGTGTCCGTCGCCGGACAATCATATGTTGAGAAACGAGAAATGTTGTCATTTTAACTGAAATGGCCGCAAGTTTGCCTTTTACTTCATGTGCCGGCAGCGGCGGCCCCCGTGGCCATGTGACCGTTTATTTCGTTGCGGGTTCCTTGATCAGCCTATGCACGAGCACCGGCAATTTCGAGTGCGACAGCACTTTATTGGTGACGCTGCCCAGCAGCAACTGCCCCCAGCCGCTGCGGCCGTGCGAACCCATGAAAATCAGGTCGCAATGCTGCAATTGCGCCACTTCCACGATTTTCAGGGCCGGGCTGTCGGAAAAGGCCGTCAAGCCCGTCGCTTCCAGGCCCCGCTTGGCGGCGGCGTCGAGGATGGGCTGCCAGTGGTCGGCGCCCGCCTTGCGCATGGCGATGCGGTATTCCTCTTCGCTGGGATAGCTTGGCGGAATGATCTCGATGTACACCGGGTACTGGTATTCGGGCGCCACGTACAAGGCAAGGATGTCGGCGTGCATCTGTTCGGCAAAGGCAACGCCGGCACAGGCCGTCAAGTTGGAGACGGTGGAGCCGTCCGTGGCGATCAGAATTTTCTTATACATGGCAGCTCCTTTGGCGGTGACTCGGCGCGCGCAACGCCTCTTATTGTAGACGCGGCGGCAGCATTGTATTCATGTAAAGACTTGATAATTATCAACACAACTGCACCTTCAGTATAGACAACATTGGCAGAAAGATCGTATTTGGCTGCAACGATATCGATGCGGCGCTGTTGCGCAGGCGCCCGCAGGCAGGATTTCTTGTGCGGCGCGTGGTCTTGCACGCACGCCAATGGTAGTATTTCAAAATACAACAGCAGGAACAGTTATTTCCTGGTGGAAAAGCTCTTATGCAGCAGCTTTGCACCAGGAAGCGCGTTTTGAGATTTACCAACAGGGCGGCGCCCTGCTACACTCGCACCATCGCAGCGGTATTGCCTCAAATCATCTTAATCGAGAAATTGCGGGTATCAGTCTGTAAAACGCACAGTTCAGGCGGAATTTTGACAAATTATGGAGAAGCAGGGATATGACCAACGCCGCTGATGATTTCGATGCATTATTCGATGAAGTATCTGCGCAAAGTGCGGCCGCGGCTCAGCCCGCACCTGCCGCCGCGCCCGCTCCCGCCGTGATTGCGGACGACGATTTCGACGCGCTGTTCGACTCCGTGTCGGCCAGCGCCGCCGTGCCGGCAGCCGCAGCGGCGCCCGTGGTGGCCGCGCCGGAAGCGTCGCCCGCCGCCAGCGCCGACGCGCCCGGCGACGCGGCCGATCCCGTCGACCAGTCCGACAAGCCGATGTTCGAGCGCCTGGGCGGCATCGTGCGCCTGCTGCACGATTCGCTGCGCGAACTGGGCTACGACAAGGCACTGACGGAAGCGTCGTCGCAGATCGTCGACGCCCAGGACCGCCTGGAGTATGTCGCCACCCTGACGGAGCAGGCCGCCAATAAGGTCTTGAACACGCTCGACGAAGGCATGCCGGCGCAGGATGTGCTGTCGAAGAAAGCCAAGGACATGGATGGCCGCTGGACGGCCCTGTTCGACGGCAAGCTGAGCCTGGAAGAATTCAAGGCCCTGGCCGGCGATTCGCGCCAGTTCGCGCAAGCCGTTGCCGAAGCGACGGAAGCGGAAAAAGCGCGCTTGCTGGAAATCATGATGGCGCAGGACTTCCAGGACATCACGGGCCAGCTGATCAAAAAAGTAGTCAACATCACCAAGACGGTAGAGCACGAGTTGGCTCAGCTGCTGCGCGACAACGCGCCGGCCGAGGTGCGCGAAAAGCTGGCACAGAAGCAGGATGCGCCGCTGATGCAGGGCCCCTCCGTGCCGTCGGTGGCGCTGGACCAGGATAATGTAGACGACCTTCTTGCGGATTTGGGATTCTAATGGACGATATGCTCAAGGATTTCGTCGTTGAGGCGATGGATCTTGCGGTTAATGTTGAAGAGCACTTATTGCGCCTCGAGCGCGATCCTGACAACAAGGAAACACTGAATGCCGTGTTTCGTTCCTTCCACACCATCAAGGGCGGCGCCGGCTTCATGGGCCTGCCCGCGCTGGTGGCGGCCTGCCATCTGACGGAAAACCTGTTCGACGCCTTGCGCACGGGCGCCGCGCCCGTGACCCCGATCGCCATCGAGGCGGCGCTGCAAGCGTCCGGTTTCGTGGCCGACCAGCTGACGGAACTGGCCAATGGCGCCGCGCCGGAAAGCTTGCCGGCCATGCCGGAAGAGCTGGAACACATCCTGACGAACGCCATCGAAGGCAAGGGCATGGATGCGCCTGCGCCGGCCGCCGCCGTGGTGGCGGAAGCGGCCGTGGCCGTTGCCGAGGTCGCCGAAGTCGTTGTCGCCGCGCCGGCCGCTGCCGCCGCCGTTTCCACGGCCAGCGCCGATGGCCTGGACTGGGAGGCGATGTACAACGCCGTCGTGCCGGCCGCCAGCCAGATCGCTGCCGGACCCGTGTCCGCCGTCGCTGCTGCGCCTGCCGCCGTGGCCGCCGCGCCTGCCGCTGCCGCCAAGCCGGCCGCCAAGGCCTGGGATGGCGCGGAACGCCGCGAAGAACGTCCGGAAGTGCGCCATGCCGCGCCCGTCAAGGAAGACAGTATCCGCGTCGACGCCGTCAAGCTCGACGCGCTGCTGGAAGTGGCCGGCGAATCCGTGCAGGCCGCCAACCAGGCTGCCGTGCTGCTCGAGCGCCTGCTGCAATTCAAATTCGAGGGCCAGGCCGCCACCCTGATGGCGACCCTGGCGGAAACCCTGGAACGCGCCTCGCGCTACTCGACGGAACTGCAGCGGGCCACCTTGGCCACGCGCATGCAGCCAGTGGGCCGTTTGTTCCAGAAATTCCCGCGCCTGGTGCGCGAACTGGCGAAAGACCTGGGCAAGGACGTCGAGCTGACCATAGAGGGCGCGGAGACGGAAGTCGACCGCGTCGTGGTGGACAGCCTGTACGATCCGCTCGTGCACATGCTGCGCAACTCGCTCGACCATGGCGTCGAATCGCCGGAAGCGCGCCTGGCCGCCGGCAAGCCCGCCAAATCGTATATTTCGCTGAAAGCCTGGCAAGAGGCCAACAGCGTCATGATCGTGCTGCAGGATGACGGCAAGGGCATGGACCCGGTCTTCTTGCGCAGCAAGGCCCAGCAAAAGGGCTTGATCAGCGAAAACGCCCAGTTGAGCAACGACGAATGCTTCCAGCTGGTATTCCTGCCGGGCTTCTCGACCAAGGAAGTCGCGTCCAGCGTTTCCGGACGCGGCGTGGGCATGGACGTGGTGAAAACGGCCGTGGAGAAAAACCGCGGCGCCATCCACATCGAATCCATGCTGGGCAAGGGCACCAAGTTTGCCATCCGCCTGCCGATCGAACTGTCGATCGTGCCGACCATGCTGGTGTCGACCTCGGGCGCCGCGCTGGCGCTGCCGATGGCCGTGGTGCAGCGCGTCGTCGAATTGCCGGAAACCTTCATGGAAGTGGGCGGCGCGCCCGTGCTGAAAGACCAGGGCCGTCCATTGCCCGTGCGGTCGCTGGCCGGCGCCCTGGGCTACGAATCGTGCAGCGAGCGCGTCGGCATCGTCGTCGCCGCGCCACAGCCGTACATTCTGGCCGTCGCAGCCGTCGATGGCACGGCCGACCTGGTGATCAAGCCGATGACGGCCATCACCGTGGAAGGCATCACGGGCACGGCCCGTTCGGCAGAAGGCGAACTGGTGCTGGTGGTGGGACTGTCCTTCCTGATGGACGGCTGCCGCGGCACGGTACGCATGGCGGCGTAAGCTCTGCTTGGAAAAATCAAGCCCGCTGCGGAGATTGCGCAGCGGGCTTTTTTTATGCGCCGTCCGGCCGCAGCGTGCCGCCTTCCAGCCAGCGCTGCACGCGCACGATTTCCTGGGCGCGCTCCGCCTCGTCTTTCGGCGGCGGCAGGTAGATGTCGGGCATGATGCCGCCCAGGTCCACCTGCAGCTGCGGCAGGCGGGCCGAGCGCGAGGTGGCGTAGGCCAACTGGCGCAGGCCTGAAGGCAGGGATTGCATGCGCAGGTTCGAATAATCGAGCGCGCCACCGCTGTTGCGGCCGATCAATTTCACATGAAAGCTTTGCCGCGCCGCCAGCAGGAATTCTTCGCAGGAGCTGGCGCAGTCGCGGTCGACCAATACCGCCACCCTGGACGGCTGTACTGCCTGGCCAGACACACTCGCATAGCTGACAGGCCCGTTGGTGCTTTGCGCCACGAACTGGCCGGGCTGCACGCTGCGCATGCGGGTGACGGCCAGTGCCATATATTTCGTGCAGGTGGCATCGCCGGGAGCGTACAGCGCGCAGATGTTTTCCTGGCTGGCGATATTGGCCGGCGTGGACAGCCATTCACCACCGATATTGACGCTCTCGCCTGAAGCTAGCCATGGCAGCAAGGGCGCATATGTGCTGTCGCTGCCGCCGTTGTTGCGCCGCACATCGATAATCCAGTTTCGACGGCTGGCCAGTTCGTCGCGCTTGCTTTCCAGTAAATCAGTGATGAGCCCGGCGTACCCGGGGAAAAAACTCGGTAAGGTCAGCAGCGCCGTGTGCGGCGACAGCAGCTGCAGCGATGGCGCCCTGTCATCGGTGGTGGCCGTTGGCGCGGCGGTTGAGGATGGTGCTGCAGCTGGTGTCTCATGCTTCAGCGCACCGGTCGGCATGATCTGCAGGTGGCCTTTGCGCCACTGGCTCAGGTAACCGGACAGTGCCGTATTGCAGGCAGCCTCATCTTTCACCCTGGCCGCCGCGGTGCTGGCGCTGGCCAATGCCTGATCGAAATACGCTTGACCTTTTTGTGCCAGATGCTGGCGCGCGCCAGTATCGTTTTCCAGCAAAAAGGCGGGAAGGACGCGCAAGTCCTGCAGGCAGGTCTCGCCCGGTGTGGCCGCTTGCGTATGGCTGACTGTCAAAGTAGCCAGGAGCGTGGCGGCAAAAAAACACAGTCTCATCAGTACAGTCTTTCCTGAAATTGTTGTCGAAATACAATACACGAAAAATTAAAGAAAAAGTATCGATTCCTGGCCGCGCCGTGGCTCGTTCGGCGGCCTGCAGGCAGAAGGGGTCGCCATGTCGCCGATATGCCGATATCGGCAATTTCCCGCTCATATCCAACAATGTGGCCAAACTTTGTATCGCCAATCCCACGCTTTTGCCTGTTTCGGTTCTGTGTCGTCCAATATATGGCATAATCCTTGTGGATCACCGTATGACCTGGTATCACTTGATCACTTACTACAGGCTGTGGCAACGCTGCATAAATCATGATGAAGACGCTTTACGACAAACTCTGGGAATCCCACGTTGTTCGGGCCGAAGATGATGGCACGACAATTTTGTACATCGACCGGCACTTGCTGCATGAAGTCACCAGCCCGCAAGCCTTCGATGGCCTCAGCGTGGCGGGCCGCCAGCCGTGGCGCATTTCCGCCAACCTGGCCGTGGCCGACCATAACGTGCCCACTACCAGCCGGGTCGACGGCATTCTTGATCCCGTCTCGCGTCTGCAGGTGGAAACGCTGGACAAGAACGCCAAGCACTACGGCTTGACCTACTTCAATATGAACGACAAGCGCCAGGGTATCGTGCACGTGATCGGCCCCGAACAGGGTGCGACCCTGCCCGGCATGACGGTCGTGTGCGGCGATTCGCACACATCCACGCACGGCGCGTTCGGCGCGCTGGCACACGGCATCGGCACGTCCGAAGTGGAACACGTGCTGGCCACGCAGACCTTGCTGCAAAAGAAATCGAAGTCCATGCTGGTGCAGGTCGACGGCGCTCTGCCGGCGGGCGTGACGGCGAAGGACATCGTGCTGGCCATCATCGGCAAGATCGGCACGGCCGGCGGTACCGGTTACTGTATCGAGTTCGGCGGCTCGGCCATCCGCGCCCTGTCGATGGAAGGACGCATGACGGTGTGCAACATGGCCATCGAGGCGGGCGCGCGCGCCGGCATCATCGGCGTCGATGACACCACCATCAATTACGTCAAGGGCCGTCCGTTTTCGCCGGCCGGCCCGCACTGGGAACGCGCCGTCGCCTACTGGCGCACCCTGCATTCGGACCCGGGCGCCCGCTTCGACCTGGTCGTCACGCTCAACGCGCAAGAGATCGAACCGCAAGTGACGTGGGGCACCTCGCCCGAGATGGTGGTCGGCATCGATGGCCGCGTGCCGGATCCGGACAATGAGAAAGACAGCGTCAAGCGCGACGCCATCGAAAAGGCGCTTGTCTACATGGCCCTGAAGCCGAACACGCCGATCTCGGACATCCGCATCGACAAGGTCTTCATCGGTTCCTGCACCAATTCGCGCATCGAGGATCTGCGCGCGGCCGCCGCCGTGGTACGCGGCAAGTACCGCGCCTCGAACGTGACCCTGGCGCTGGTGGTGCCCGGTTCCGGCCTGGTGAAAGACCAGGCCGAGCGCGAGGGACTCGACCGCATCTTCAAGGATGCCGGCTTCGAGTGGCGCGAGCCGGGCTGTTCCATGTGCCTGGCCATGAATGCGGACCGTCTGGAACCGGGCGAGCGCTGCGCGTCCACGTCGAACCGCAACTTCGAAGGCCGGCAAGGGCAGGGCGGTCGTACCCACCTGGTGTCGCCCGCGATGGCGGCGGCGGCCGGTATCGCGGGCCACTTTGTCGACGTGCGGGGATTGCGATAAGCTGAAGATCTGCGTGGCAACGCAGCGGAAATCAGGGGTCAGACCCGCCGGGGGAATTTTTTTCAGTGAGAAAAATTCCGATCCGTAAGGACTGACCCCAGCTTTAAGCCGCTGGGTTACGCTGACGCTTCCGGCTTTCTCAAACATACGCATACGAACTCATCATGAAAAAACTCTTCGCCCTCCTCATCGCCACCGTCATCTTGTCCGGCTGCAACACCGTCTCCGGCATCGGCCGCGATGTGCAGAAAGTCGGCCAGGTCGTCACTGGCGCCGGCGGAAAATAAACCGTGACGTGGCGGCGTCCCGCGCCGCGCGTCTTACCGAGTAGAAACAGCATGGATAAATTTACGATTTACGAAGGCCTGGTCGCCCCGCTGGACCGCGCCAACGTCGACACCGACGCGATTATCCCGAAGCAATTCCTGAAATCGATCCACCGCAGCGGCTTCGGCCCCAACCTGTTCGACGAATGGCGCTACCTCGACCATGGCGAACCGGGCCAGGACAACAGCCGCCGCCCGCTGAACCCCGAGTTCGTGCTCAACGAGTCGCGCTATCAGGGTGCCTCGATCTTGCTCACGCGCAAGAATTTCGGCTGCGGCTCCTCGCGCGAACACGCGCCGTGGGCGCTGGACCAGTATGGCTTCCGCGCCATCATCGCGCCCTCGTTTGCCGACATCTTCTTCAATAACTGCTACAAGAACGGCTTGCTGCCCATCGTGCTGTCGGAAAGCCAGGTCGAGCACCTGTTCAATGAAGTCAAGGCCTTCCCCGGCTACAAGCTGGTGGTGGACCTGGAACAGCAGTGCGTGCGCACCAGCAACGGTTCCGTCTCGTATCCGTTCGAGATCGATGCCTTCCGCAAATATTGCCTGATGAATGGCCTCGACGATATCGGCCTGACCCTGCGCCACGCCGACGATATCCGCGCCTTCGAAGAACGGCATTTGACCAATCAGCCTTGGCTGGCCAACGTTATCTAAAGATCATTCCATGAAAATTGCAATCTTACCCGGCGACGGCATCGGTCCTGAAATCGTCGCGCAAGCCGTCAAGGTCTTGAATGTGCTGGGCGAATCGTTCGAGCTGGAAACGGCGCCCGTGGGCGGCGCCGGCTATGCGGCCCATGGCCACCCCTTGCCGGAAGGCACCCTGGCCCTGGCGAAAGCGGCCGATGCCGTGCTGTTCGGCGCCGTCGGCGACTACCAGTACGACAAGCTGGAGCGCCAGTTCCGCCCGGAACAGGCGATCCTGGGCCTGCGCAAGAACCTGGGCCTGTTCGCCAACCTGCGTCCGGCCATCTTGTATCCGGAACTGGCGGGCGCCTCGACCCTGAAGCCGGAAGTGGTGTCCGGCCTGGATATTTTGATCATCCGCGAATTGACGGGCGACATCTATTTCGGCCAGCCCCGCGGCGTGCGCGAGTGCCCGGACGGCCCGTTCAAGGGCCAGCGCGAAGGGTTCGACACCATGCGCTATGCGGAAGGCGAAATCCGCCGCATCGCCCACGTGGCGTTCCAGGCCGCGCAAAAGCGCGACAAGCGCCTCACCAGCGTGGACAAGGCGAACGTGCTGGAAACCTTCCAGTTCTGGAAAGACATCGTCATCGACGTGCACAAGGAATACCCGGATGTGGCGCTCGATCATATGTACGTCGATAACGCGGCCATGCAGCTGGTGCGGGCGCCGAAGAAATTCGACGTCATGGTAACGGGCAACATGTTCGGCGACATCCTGTCGGACGCGGCCGCCATGCTGACGGGCTCGATCGGCATGCTGCCGTCCGCTTCGCTGGACGCCAACAACAAGGGCCTGTACGAGCCGTCGCACGGTTCGGCGCCCGATATCGCGGGCAAGGGCATCGCCAATCCGCTGGCGACGATCTTGTCGGCCGCCATGATGCTGCGCTATTCGCTCAACCGCGAAGAGCAGGCAAACCGCATCGAGGGCGCCGTCAAGCAGGTGCTGGCGCAGGGCCTGCGCACGGCCGACATCCACGAGGCGGGCACCACGTTGGTCGGTACCGAGGCCATGGGCGATGCCGTAGTACGTGCATTAGGATAAAATATTTCAATGACGGCAGTCGCCGTCTCATCTTGAGGAATGGTAATGAAATTAGTTGGCTTGGTAGGTTGGCGCGGTATGGTCGGTTCGGTCCTGATGCAGCGCATGCAGGAAGAGGGCGATTTCGCCCACATCGAACCGGTGTTTTTCACGACGTCGAACACGGGCGGCGCCGCGCCGGCCATGGCGAAGAATGAAACCATCCTCAAGGATGCCAACAACATCGCCGAACTGTCCAAGTGCGACATCATCATTTCCTGCCAGGGCGGCGACTACACGAGCGCCGTTTTCCCGCAGCTGCGCGCTAGCGGCTGGAACGGCTACTGGATCGATGCGGCCTCGACCTTGCGCATGGAAAAAGACGCCGTCATCGTGCTCGACCCCGTCAACCTGCACGTCATCAAGGATGCGCTGGGCAAGGGCGTCAAGAACTACATCGGCGGCAATTGCACCGTGTCGTGCATGATGATGGGTCTGGGCGGCCTGTTCCAGCACGACCTGATCGACTGGATGACGTCGATGACCTACCAGGCGGCTTCGGGCGGCGGTGCGCAGCACATGCGCGAACTGCTGACGCAATTTGGCACCATCAACAGCTCCGTCAAGGCCTTGCTGGAAAACCCCGCTTCCGCCATCCTGGAAATCGACCGCCAGGTGCTGGCCACCCAGCACGGCTATTCCCCGGACGAAATCAAGCAATTCGGCGCGCCGCTGGCCGGCAACCTGATTCCATGGATCGACAAGGACCTGGGCAACGGCCAGTCGAAGGAAGAGTGGAAGGCGGGCGCGGAAACGAACAAGATCCTGGGCCGCGGCATCGACTTTGGCACCAAGGAAATTCCCGTCGACGGCCTGTGCGTGCGCATCGGCGCCATGCGCTGCCATTCGCAGGCGCTGACCATCAAGCTGAAGAAAGACGTGCCGCTCGATGAAATCAACGACATCATCGCCAGCAACAATGAATGGGTGAAATTCGTGCCGAACACGCGTGAAGCGTCCGTGCGCGACCTGTCGCCGGCGGCCGTCACGGGCAGCCTGACGATTCCCGTCGGCCGCGTACGCAAGATGAGCATGGGCGGCGAATACCTGTCCGCGTTCACCGTGGGCGACCAGCTGCTGTGGGGCGCGGCCGAGCCGCTGCGCCGCATGCTGCGTATTTTGTTGGATGCGTAACAGCCATAAATCAGCAATCAATTGCTGATGCAGATCAAGCCGGGGCTGTTTTCCCGGCTTTTTTTTCGTGCCGAACCCGTCAAGGCTCAACCATGCGGAGCTTGCATAGCTCTGGGCATGATGATATGTTGATACCTCTGGAAAAGTAACAGTTTTCCCATGTCAACTAAGATGCCGCCAACTATGCCTGTACACACTCGTCCCCGGGTCGCCTCCCTTGCCATCAAAACGCTCAGCAGCGCTGTCGCCTGCGCGGTGTTATTGTCACCGGCGGCATCCGCAGCCGAGCTGGGCAAGATCACGGTGCTGTCCGCCGCCGGCCAGCCGCTGCGCGCCGAGATCGAATTATCGGCCGTCAAGCCAGGCGAGGCAGCCAGCCTGCTGGCCAAGCTGGCGCCGCCGGAGGCCTACCGCCAGGCCAACGTGGAATTCAATCCCGCGCTGAACGCCTTGACGTTTGCCGTGGAAAACCGCAATGGCAAGCCCTTCATCCGCATCAGCTCGGCGCAGCCGGTGGCCGAGCCCATGGTGGATCTCTTGCTGGAATTGAGCGGCAAGAGCGGTCGCCAGGTGCGCGAATACGCATTCGTGCTCGACACGCCGGAAGCGCGCCAGACGCGCGGCGCGCAAGTGACGGCGCCAGTCGAGCCGGGCAAGGCCAAGCCGGCCGCCGCTGTTGCCGATACTGCGCCGCCGGCGAACAAGGCGACGGGCGAGTACAAGGTCAAGGCGGGCGACACCCTGAGCCGCATCGCCAGCGAACTGAAGCCTTCGGGCGTGTCGCTCGACATGATGCTCGTTGCCCTGTACCGCGCCAATCCCGATGCCTTCAAGGGCGAGAACATGAACCGCATGCAGGCCGGGCGCATCCTCGCCGTGCCGGGTGCGGACGCCGCGCGCGCTACGGGGGCGGCCGAAGCGAAGGGCATCGTGACGGCGCACGCCATCGATTTCGAAGCCTACCGCAACAAGCTGGCGGGACAGGTGTCGCAAAGCAAGCCGGCCAAGGCGGCAGAGGCGGCGCAAAGCACGGCCGGCAAGATCGGGCCTACCCGCGTGCAGGAAAAGCCGACGGCCGTGAGCGAGTCGCAAGACAAGCTGAAACTGTCGAAGGCGGAGCCGGCGGCCAAGGCGGCCGGCAAGAGCGCCGTCGCCAGCGAGGAAGACAAGATCGCCAAGGCGAAACAGGTCGATGAAGCGGCCGCGCGCGTCAAGGAACTGGAAAAGAACGTCAGCGACCTGGAAAAGCTGATGGCCGTAAAGAGCAAGGCCATGGCCGACAAGAGCGCCCCGGCGCCGGCCAAACCGGCCGAGGCCGCTGCCAGCGCAGCGGCCAGCGCCATCGCCAGCGCGCCGGCCGAGGCGCAGCCGCCCGTGCCCAAGGCGAAACCGGTGCCGCTGGTGAAGAAACCGTCGCCGCTGGAACCGACGATTACCGACAAGATCAATGACCACCTGGGCGCCATCGGCATCGGCCTCGCCGCGCTGCTGGCCGCCGTGGCGGCGCTGGTGGTCGCGCGCCGCCGCAAGGATGCGCCGCCCGCGCCGGAGAGCGTGGCTCCCGTGTTCGAGCCGGAGCCACCCGTCGCGCCGCCGTCCGGCCTGGCGCCGGAAGACCAGCAGTCCGAAGCGAGCAACCATCTGTTCGGTACGGGCGCCGCCGCTGCCGGCGTGGCCGCGGCGGCGGGCGCCAGCATGCTCGACGCGAATGAAACCGACCCGGTCGCCGAAGCGGACGTGTATATCGCCTATGGCCGCGATGGCCAGGCGGAAGATATTCTCAAGGAAGCCTTGCGCATCCACCCGGAGCGCCATGCGGCCCGCCTGAAGCTGCTGGAAATCTATTCGGCCCGCAACGACGTGCGCGCGTTTGAAGACCAGGCCAGCGAGCTGTACAGCCTGACGCGGGGCCAGGGCGAAGAGTGGCCGCAGGCGGCCGCGCTGGGCCTGGCGCTCGATCCAACCAACCCCCTGTATGGCGATACGGAAGACGACGCCGTGGTCAGCCTGAGCAAGGGTGCCGGTGGCGACGTGCATGGCCAGAGCATGGACTTGCCCGACGATTTGCCGGTTCCTGCGCCGCTGGCTGACCTGGCGCCGGCCGAGCCGGTGGCCTCCGTGGCGGCCCGCGATGCGCGCGATCCCCTCGATTTTGACCTCGACAGCCTCGATTTCGAACCCGTTTCCACCAGCGAGCCGATCGTCATGCCGGGGCCGGACAGCAAGCCGGTCCCTGCCGCGCACGATGCGCAGTATGACGCCAGCATGGATTTCGGCCTGGACCTGGAGCCGCCTGCCGGCCCCGTCAATGGCGTGGGCGCCGGCTTGACGCCATTGCCTGATCCGTTGAAAGACGTGGACCTGGCCCATTTCGACCTCGACGAACCCGTGGCGCCGGCTGCCGCGCCCGTCGCGGCGGCCGAATCATCGATCGACAGCCTGTTTGACGATGCGCAGGCGCCGGCCACCTTGCCGGAAGCCATACCGCCTGCGCAAGAGTTCGATCTGTCCGGCATCGACCTGGACCTCAACGACGGCAAGACGGCCAGCGTGGGCGTGGACGACCCGCTGTCGGCCATCCACATGGAAATGGATACCAAGCTGGACCTGGCGATCGCTTACCAGGAAATCGGCGACAAGGAAGGCGCGCGCGAGCTGATCGATGAAGTCATCAAGGGCGGCAGCGAAGAGCAGGTTGCCAAGGCGAATACCATGCGAGCTTTGCTGAGCTAAGCACCTGATACGACGTCCATGGCTGCGTTGCACGGTCTCGCCGTACTATTCGTACTGTCTTCGACCATGCGCCTTGCCCTGAACGCCGTCTCAGGCGCTGGTGTCGTCGGGAGGCGGGGCCGCCTTTGCGCCGGTATAATGCTTCGATGCAAAATATTACGACAGCAACGCCATTGAAGCGTATCGTCCTCGGCCTGCAGTATGACGGCACGGCCTGGCATGGATACCAGAAACAGGAAGACGGGCAAACGGTGCAGGACCAGCTGGAAAACGCGCTGGAGCAGTTTGCCCGCGTGCGCCTGACCACCACCTGCGCCGGCCGCACGGATACGGGCGTGCATGCACTTGAGCAAGTCGTGCATTTCGATACAGAACTGAGCCGCGACGTGCACTCGTGGGTGCGCGGCGTCAACGCCTTCCTGCCCAAATCGATCGCCGTGCGCTGGGCCAAGGAACTCGAAGGCGATCCGACGGTCAATGACTACTTCCACGCCCGTTTCAGCGCCCGCGCGCGCACCTATCATTATGTGTTGTACAACAACGCCACCCGTTCGCCGCTGGTGGAAGGGCGCGCCGGCTTCTTTTTCCGCCCGCTGGACGTGGAACTGATGCGGCAAGCCGTGCAGCCGCTGCTGGGCTGGCACGATTTCACGGCCTTCCGCGCCGCGCAATGCCAGGCCAAGTCGCCCGTCAAGCTGATGCATGACATCCGTATCGAGCGGCGCGGCGATTGCATTATTTTTACGATTACGGCCAATGCCTTCCTGCATCATATGGTGCGTAACCTGGTCGGCTCGCTCGTGTATATCGGCACGGGGCGCGAAAAGCCGGACTGGCTGGGGCATTTGCTGGAAAGCAAGGACCGCCACGCGGCGGCGCCCACCTTCATGCCGGACGGCTTGTATCTGGCGCAGATCGATTACGATCCGAAATGGGAATTACCGCAAGACAGCAGCAGCGCCTTGCCCTGGTTTTGATCTGCATCAATAAAGGATAGCCATGCCACGCACACGCATCAAGATCTGCGGCCTGACCCGCGTCGAAGACATCCAGGCTGTCGTGGCGGCGGGTGCCGACGCCATCGGCTTCGTGTTTTATCCGAAAAGCCCCCGTTACGTGACGCCCGGGCAGGCCGCCAGCCTGATCGCCGCCGTTCCCCCGTATGTGACGACGGTGGGCCTGTTCGTCAATGCATCCGTGGAAGAAGTGCGGGCGACCCGGGCCGTGGCGCCCTTGTCGCTGCTGCAATTTCACGGCGACGAGACGCCCGAGCACAGCGCGGCGCTCGCCGGCGCCGTGCAGACGCCGTTTACGCAAGTGTTCCGCGTCAAACCCGACACCAGCTTTGAAGATTTGCTAGAATACGAACAGCGCTATCGCGCCGCCAGCCCCTTGTTCTCGAGCCTCTTGCTCGATACCTATGTGGATGCGTATGGCGGTGCAGGAAAGGTATTCGATTGGTCCCTCATTCCAGAAGAACTCGCGCCTCGGGTCGTTTTAAGTGGTGGCTTGAGCGTACAAAACGCGACTGACGCAGTGGTGCGCGTGCGCCCTTACGCCGTCGACATCAGCAGTGGTGTCGAAGCGTCCAAGGGCATCAAGGACGCATCCCGAGTCCGCGCGTTCATCGCCGCGGTGGGGGATGCCGATGCCATCATTGCCAGAGGAAACCACCATGAATGACCATACCACAGCGCCCGGCGCAGCCGCCGCATTGTTCCACGCTACCGATTACCCGTTTCCCGACCTGCGCGGCCATTTCGGCCCGTACGGCGGCTCCTTCGTGGCCGAAACGCTCACGCATGCGCTGGCCGAGCTGAAGGACGCCTATGCGCGCTACAGCGCCGATCCGGAATTCCTGGAAGAATTCCGCTACGAGCTGAAGCACTTCGTCGGCCGCCCGTCGCCCATCTACCACGCCAAGCGCTGGTCCCAGATGGCGGGCGGCGCGCAAATCTATTTCAAGCGCGAAGACTTGAACCACACGGGCGCGCACAAGATCAATAACGTGATCGGCCAGGCCCTGCTGGCCAAGCGCATGGGCAAGCCGCGCATCATCGCCGAGACGGGCGCCGGCCAGCACGGCGTGGCCACGGCCACCATCTGCGCCCGCTTCGGCCTCGAATGCGTGGTCTACATGGGCAGCGAAGACGTCAAGCGCCAGGCGCAGAACGTGTACCGCATGAAATTGCTGGGCGCGACCGTCGTGCCCGTCGAATCGGGTTCGAAGACCCTCAAGGACGCGCTGAACGAAGCCATGCGCGACTGGGTCACCAACATCGAAAACACCTTTTATATCATCGGCACCGTGGCCGGCCCCCATCCGTATCCGATGATGGTGCGCGACTTCCAGTCCGTGATCGGCGAGGAATGCCTGGTGCAGATGCCGGAAATGACGGGCCGCCAGCCCGACTACGTGCTGGCCTGCATCGGCGGCGGCTCGAACGCCATGGGCATCTTTTACCCGTACATCGACCAGAAAGAGGTCAAACTGATCGGCGTGGAAGCGGCCGGCGAAGGGCTGGACACGGGCAAGCATTCGGCATCGCTGACGGCCGGCTTCCCGGGCGTGCTGCACGGCAACCGGACCTATCTGCTGCAGGATGACAACGGCCAGATCATCGAGACGCATTCCGTCTCGGCCGGCCTGGACTATCCGGGCGTCGGCCCGGAACACGCGTGGCTGAAAGATTCCGGCCGCGCGCAATACGTGTCGATTACGGATGACGAGGCGCTGCAGGCTTTCCACGACTGCTGCCATATCGAAGGCATCATCCCGGCCCTGGAATCGTCGCACGCGCTGGCCTACGCGGCCAAGCTGGCGGCTACCTTGCCGAAAGACCAGATCGTGCTGGCCAACCTGTCGGGCCGTGGCGACAAGGACATGCATACCGTGGCGGAGCGCATGGGATTGAATTTCAGTTAAACAACTGTCAATTCTCAATAACGCGTAGGTCGGATTAGCGCGCAAGCGCGTAATCCGACATCCTCCACCGATAAAGAAAGCTCACCATGTCCCGTATCGCCACCACCTTCGCCAATTTAAAATCCAACAACAAGACCGCCCTGGTCACCTTCATCACCGCCGGCGACCCCGGCCCCGACGCCACCGTGCCCCTCATGCACGCGCTCGTCGAGGGCGGCGCCGATGTGCTGGAACTGGGCGTGCCGTTTTCCGACCCCATGGCCGAAGGCCCTGTCATCCAGCGCGCCTGCGAACGGGCCTTGAAATTCAATGTCGGCATCCACGACGTGTTCGGCTATGTGCGCCAGTTCCGTGAAACGAACCAGACGACGCCCGTGGTGCTGATGGGCTATGCCAATCCCATCGAACGCATCGGCAGTGCCGCGTTTATTGATGCAGCGCAAGCGGCCGGCGCCGATGGCGCCATCGTCGTCGACTATCCCCCGGAAGAGTGCGAGGAATTTGCCGGCGCCATGCGCGCGGCGGGCCTCGACCTGATTTTCCTCTTGGCGCCCACCTCGACGGAAGAGCGCATCGCGCAAGTGGCCAAGGTTGGCGGCGGCTTCAGCTATTATGTGTCGCTGAAAGGCGTCACGGGCGCCGGCAACATTGATACGGAACAGGTGGCAGAGCGCCTCGCGGCCATCCGCCAGCATGTAAAATTACCCATCGGCGTGGGCTTCGGCATCCGCGATGGCGCCACGGCCAAGGCCGTTGCCAAGGTGGCCGACGCCGTCGTGATCGGCAGCCGCATCATCCAGGAGATAGAAAATGCGCCGGAAGGGGGCGCCGTCGACGCCGTGCGCAGCTTTACGGCAGGCATCCGTGCCGCACTGGACGCCTGAGCAAGCTTGCCGTTTACGCAAGATGCGTTGGCGGCAAAGTTCGACAGCCCGGCGATAAACGGCTACACTTCGGCCACTGATTTGCCTGTTATTGTGCAATAGATAAAATTTTGGGTGGCGCCCCGCGGGGCGTCGCCGTTGACCGTCTGCCGGGGGCGTCCACCGACGCTACCCCTACAAGGGCCCAAGGAGAAAATATGAGTTGGTTGGAAAAACTGCTGCCACCGCGCATCCAGCGTTCAGATGCCGCCGCGCGCAAGACCATGCCGGAAGGCCTGTGGGTCAAGTGCCCGTCGTGCGAAGCCGTGCTGTACCGTACGGATCTGGAATCGAATTTGCACGTCTGCCCGAAATGCGACCACCACATGCGCATCCGCGCGCGCGAACGCCTCGACAGCCTGCTCGACGCGGGCGGCCGCTATGAAATCGGCCAGGAAATCCTGCCCGTCGATACCTTGAAGTTCAAGGACAGCAAGAAATACCCGGACCGCCTGAAGTCCGCCATGGAAGCGACGGGCGAGACGGATGCGATGGTCGTCATGGGCGGCGCCATCATGAGCCTGCCAGTGGTCGTGGCGTGCTTCGAATTCGAATTCATGGGCGGTTCCATGGGCTCCGTCGTGGGCGAGCGCTTCGTGCGCGGCGCGCAGATCGCGCTGGAGCAGAAAGTGCCGTTCATTTGCATCACCGCCACCGGTGGCGCGCGCATGCAGGAAGGCTTGCTGTCGCTGATGCAGATGGCGAAAACCACGGCCATGCTGACCAAGCTGTCCGAAAAGAAATTGCCATTCATCAGCGTGCTGACCGACCCGACCATGGGCGGCGTGTCCGCTTCGTTCGCCTTCATGGGCGACGTGGTCATCGCCGAACCGAAAGCCCTGATCGGCTTTGCCGGCCCGCGCGTGATTGAAAACACCGTGCGCGAAAAACTGCCGGAAGGCTTCCAGCGCGCCGAGTTCCTCGTCACCAAGGGCGCCGTCGACATGATCGTCGACCGCCGCAAGATGCGCGAAGAAATCGCCCGTCTGCTGGCCTTGCTGCAAAACCAGGCTGTGGAAGTCTTGGCGTAACGCCAACGTAACAGGCCGGGCGGTGTCCTGCGGATCCGCCCGGTTGCCACGCAACACCGTCTCCGCGCCTCGCGCACTGTCTCCTCATCAAGAAGTCTCCCATGCAAAACCTCCCCACCACCTTGCCGGACTGGCTCGCCATGCTGGAAAACCGCCATTCGGAAACCCAGATCAACATGGGCCTGGACCGCGTGCAAGCCGTCAAGGCACGCATGCAGCTCGCTTTTACCTGTCCCGTGATCATGGTGGCGGGCACGAATGGCAAGGGGTCCACCTGCGCCATGCTGGAATCCGTGCTGTTGCGTGCCGGCTACAAAGTGGGGCTGTACATCAAGCCGCATTTTCTCGACTTCAACGAGCGCGCCCGCGTGCTGGGCGAGATGGCCAGCGACGAGCAGATCGTCGCCAGCTTCCAGGCGGTTGAGGCCGTGCGCGGCGACACGCCGCTCACGTATTTCGAATTCACCACCCTGGCCATCCTGCACCTGCTGTCGCAGGCCAAGCTCGACGTGGCCATCCTCGAAGTGGGCCTGGGCGGGCGCCTGGACGCCGTCAACGTGATCGACGCCGACGTGGCCATCGTCACCAGCGTCGATATCGACCACACGGATTATCTGGGCGACACGCGCGAAGCGATCGGCTTTGAAAAGGCCGGCATCTTCCGTCCGGGCAAGGCAGCCATCTGCAGCGATCCCGTGCCGCCGCAGTCGCTGATCGACCATGCCGAGGCCATCGGCGCCGACCTGTGGCTGATGGGCCGCGATTTCAACTATTCGGGCGACAAGCAGCAGTGGAACTACGGCGGGCGCGAGCAGCGCCGCAATTCGCTGGCCTATCCGAGCTTGCGCGGCGCCAATCAGATCCTCAATGCGACGGCCGTGCTGGCCGCGCTGGAAGTGCTGAAGCTGAAACTGCCCGTGGGCGCGCAGGAAGTGCGCACGGGCCTCGTGACGGTGGAGTTGCCGGGCCGTTTCCAGGTCTTGCCTGGCCGCCCCAGCGTGATCCTCGACGTGGCGCACAACCCGCACGCGGCGTCGGCCCTGAACCAGAACCTGGGCAATATGGGTTTCCACCCGTACACCTATGCCGTGTTCGGCTCCATGCAGGACAAGGATATCGATGGCGTGCTGGCCGCGATGAGCGAGCACGTCGACCACTGGTGCCTGGCGGGCCTGCCTTCGCCGCGCGCGGCCACGGCTTCCGAACTGGCCGCCAAGGTGCAGATCATGCTCGAAGATAAGCCCGACAGCAGCGAGCATACTGTGTCTATTTTCGATGATCCGGCACAAGCTTTTGCAAATGCAATGAGCCGGGCCGGTGAGAATGATAGAATTGTGGTCTTTGGTTCTTTCCTCACCGTTGCCGGCGTGATGAAGGCCCGAAAATCCTCACTTCACTGAAACGCACTCGACTGAAAATCACGCATGGGCTTGTTCTCGAAACTGTTTAAAAACAAGCAAGAATCCTCTGGCGAAGACAGCGGCTTTTATGTCCCTGGCGAAGCGCAGTCGCCGACCCGCAAGCGCGCCGCCAACACCTCCGGTGGTGGCGGTTCGCGCCGTGGCGGCAAGGAAGCGCCGGACCCGGTCTTGCCTGAAAAAAAGCGCGCACGCCGCCGCCTGGTCGGGGCCATCGCCCTGGCCCTGGGCGTGGCCGTCGGCTTGCCGATGCTGCTCGATTCCGAGCCGAAAGCGCCGTTCAACGATATCGCCATCGATATTCCGTCGAAGGAAAAGGCGGCGCCTGTGCCTGCGCCGGCGCCCGTGCCGGCCGTTCCGGCCCGGGCCGCAGCGGATGGCCTGGACCAGTCCGAGGAAATCGTCGACGCGCCGCTGCCGCCCGCGGCCAAGCCGGCAGCGGCGCCGGCCCCCGTGCTGGCCGCCGCCCAGCCTGCGCCGGTCAAGCCGGCCTACGTGGAACCGAAACCCGAGCCCAAGCCCGAACCGAAACCTGTCAAGGTGGAGCCGAAACCGGAACCGAAATCCGAGCCGAAGCACGAAGCCAAGCCGGAGCCGAAACACGAGCCCAAGCCCGAGTCCAAGCCGGAACCCAAGCATGAGGTAAAACCGGAAGCCAAGCCTGAGGCCAAGCCTGCCAAGCCGGCGCAATCGGCCGACGATGCCGCGCGCGCGCTGGCGATCCTGGAAGGCAAGCCGCAAGAAAAAGCGCAAGACAAGGCCCACGACGCCGGCAGCGGCAAGTTCGTGGTGCAGGTGGCGGCGCTGGCGACGCAGGACAAGGTCGATGAATTGCAGGACAAGCTGCGCGAAGCGGGCATCAAGTCGTATACGCAGAAAGTCTCCAGCCCGGCGGGCGAGCGCATCCGTGTACGGGTTGGCCCGTTCGGCAGCCGCGAAGATGCGGAAAAGACGCGCGCCAAGCTGCAAAAGCTGGGCCTGGGCGGCTCGCTGGTGCCGGCGTGACGATACAAGGCTGAACGGGCGTGACGATCTTCGATTACCTGGTGCTGTTCGTACTGGTGACGTCCGTGCTGATCAGCATGATGCGCGGCCTGGTCAAGGAAATACTGTCATTGGTCAGCTGGATCGTGGCATTCGTCATCGCCAACGCCTATGGCGCCACCCTGGCGAAATTCCTGCCGGAAGCCGTGCCGGGCGAAGCCATCCGTTTGCTGCTGGCCTTCGTGGTGCTGTTCATCGGTGTGCGCATTTTGATGGGATTGCTGTCCATGACGGTCGACGCGCTCGTCAAGGTAACGGGCCTGAGCCTGGCCGACCGCACCCTGGGCAGCCTGTTCGGCGCGGCGCGGGGCCTTGTGATCGTGCTGACCGCCGTCATCTTGTGTGGCATGACGTCCATACCGCAGCAGCCATTCTGGAAAAACGCGCAGCTCAGCCCGCTCGCGGAGCAGGGCGCGCGCGCCATCAAGCCTTATCTGCCTGCCGCTTACGCGCAGCATGTGAAATTTTGAATTTTTTTTAAAATCAGTAGCACAGTTTAGGAGCACACCATGTGTGGCATCGTCGGCGTCGTTTCCCATCAACCTGTCAATCAATTGCTCTATGATGCATTGTTGCTCCTGCAACATCGCGGTCAGGATGCGGCAGGGATTGCGACCAATCACAGCAGTATGTTTTCCATGCACAAGGCCAACGGCCTCGTACGTGACGTCTTCCGTACGCGCAACATGCGTTCGCTGCAGGGCAATTCGGGCATCGGTCATTGCCGCTATCCGACGGCCGGTTCGTCGAGCGAAGAGGAAGCGCAGCCGTTCTATGTGAATGCGCCGTTCGGCATCACCCTGGCGCACAACGGCAACCTGACCAACTGGGAACAGTTGAAGCTGGAAATGTTCAAGAACGACCGCCGCCACATCAATACCGATTCCGATTCGGAAGTGCTGCTCAACGTGCTGGCGCATGAAATCCAGGAAGCGACGACGGGCCTGAACCTGGACCCGGAAGCCATCTTCAAGGCCGTTACCGTGCTGAACCGCCGCGTCAAGGGTGGTTACGCGGCCGTCGCGCAAATCGCCGGCGTGGGCTTGCTGGCCTTCCGCGACCCGCACGGCATCCGTCCGCTGTGCCTGGGCATCAATGAAACGGAGCAGGGTCCCGAATACCTGATCGCTTCCGAATCCGTGGCCCTGGAAGGCATGGGCTTCCGCTTCGTGCGCGACATCGGTCCCGGCGAAGCCGTCTTTATCGACGCCGACAAGCAATTGCATAGCGCCCAGTGCGCCGACAACGCCAGCCTGAACCCATGCGTGTTCGAGTTCGTCTACCTGGCCCGTCCCGATTCCGTCATCGACGGCGCCTCCGTATACGCCACGCGCCTGAAAATGGGCGAATACCTGGCCGAGAAGATCCGCACCGAACTGCCCGGCGTGCATATCGACGTGGTCATGCCGATTCCCGATTCCTCGCGTCCGGCTGCCATCCAGCTGGCCATGGCGCTGAACATCGAATACCGCGAAGGCTTCATCAAGAACCGCTACATCGGCCGCACCTTCATCATGCCGGGCCAGGCGGCGCGCAAGAAATCCGTGCGCCAGAAGCTCAACGCGATCCCGTCCGAGTTCAAGGATAAAGTCGTGTTGCTGGTCGACGATTCCATCGTGCGCGGCACCACCAGCCGTGAAATCGTGCAGATGGCGCGTGAAGCGGGCGCGACGAAAGTCATCTTCGCCTCGGCCGCGCCGCCGGTCATCTACCCGAACGTGTATGGCATCGACATGCCGACGCGCGACGAGCTGATCGCCTACGGCCGCACGACGGAAGAAGTGTGCCGCGAAATCACGGCCGATTACCTGGTCTACCAGGATATCGGCGCGCTGAAGCAGGCGATCGCCGACGTCAACCCGGCCCTGGTCAACTTCGAGGCTTCGTGTTTCGACGGCGTCTACGTGACGGGCGACGTGTCGCAGGAATACCTGGACCGCCTGGAATATGCGCGCCACCATCCGAAGGCGGCGGCGCCCGAAGATACGCCGCGTTCCCAGCTGAACCTGAACCTGGCCACGACAGAAGCGTAATTATCTTGCCCGGCTAGCGCCGGGCTTTTTTTGCTCCGCGATCATGAACGATAAAAAAAACTACGGCTTTACCACCACCATCCTGCATAACGACCGCCGCAAGGGCATCGAGCACGGCTCCCTGCACAAGCCCGTGCACACTTCCGTCGCGTTCGGCTATGGCGATGCGCGCCAGCTCGCTTCCGTATTCCAGGGCAAGGAAGCGGGCTTCCGCTACGGCCGCCAGGGCAACCCCACCGTGTCCGCGCTGGAAGACAAGGTCAACCAGATGGAAGGTGGCGTGGCGACCCTGTGCTTCGCCACCGGCATGGGCGCCATCGGCGCCGTGGTGCAGTCGCTGCTGCGCGCGGGCGACCATGTGGTGTCGTCGGCCTTTTTGTTTGGCAACACCAACAGCCTGTGGCAAACGGTGACGGGGCAGGGCATTGATGTATCGTTCGTCGACGCCACCGAGGTGGCCAACGTGGCGGCCGCCATCACGCCGGCCACGCGCATCGTGTTCGTGGAAACCATCGCCAATCCGCGCACGCAGATCGCCGACCTGGCAAAGATCGGCGAGTTGTGCCGCGAGAAGGGCATCTTGTACATCGTCGACAACACCATGACGACGCCGTATTTGTTCCGCCCGAAAGCCGTGGGCGCGGGCCTGGTGGTCAATGCCTTGACGAAATCCATCGGCGGCCACGGCAATGCCCTGGGCGGCAGCTTGACGGACACGGGCGTGTTCGACTGGACGCAGTATCCGAACATCTTTGAGAACTACAAGAAGGCGGCGCCCGCGCAATGGGGTATCGCGCAAATCCGCGCCAAGGCCTTGCGCGACTTCGGCGCCTCGCTGGGGCCGGAAGCGGCGCACCATATCGCCGTCGGCGCGGAAACCATGGCCTTGCGCATGGACCGTACCTGCTCGAACGCCCTGGCGCTGGCCACCATGCTGGCCGCCGACCCACGCGTGGCGGCCGTGCATTACCCGGGTCTGGCGTCGCACCCGCAGCATGCGCTGGCGAGCGACCTGTTCCGCAGCTATGGCTCCCTGTTCAGCTTTGAACTCAAGGATGGCATCGACTGCTTCGATTTCCTCAATCGTTTGAATTTGGCCATTCCCGCGAGCAACCTCGGCGACACGCGCACCCTGGTCATTCCCGTCGCCCATACGATCTTCTACGAGATGGGCGCCGCGCGGCGCGCCAGCATGGGCATCGCGGAATCGCTGATCCGCGTCTCCGTCGGTATCGAGGACGAGGTGGACCTGCTCGAGGATTTCCGCCAGGCACTCGATGTATAAGTCGCCGGATAAATGAAAAGGGCCGCAACAGTCATGCTGTTGCGGCCCTTTTTTCGTGCAGTCGTTTAATGCCAGCTGCGCATGAGTCCGACGGCCAGGCCTTCCAGGGCGAATTCATCTTCCGGCGATACGGTGATGACCTTGAAGTCGGGATTTTCCGGGAACAGTTCGATCACGGAACCCGTCTTCTTGTAGCGCTTGACGGTGACTTCGTCGCCGATGCGGGCGACGACGATCTGGCCGTTCTTGGCGCTGTCGACCTTCTTGACGGCCAATAAATCGCCATCCATGATGCCGGCGTCGCGCATGGACCAGCCGCGCACCTTCAGCAGGAAGTCGGGCTTGGCCGAAAACAGGGCCGGGTCCACGTTGTAGCTCGCTTCCAGGTTTTCCTGTGCCAGGATGGGCGAGCCTGCCGCCACCCGGCCGATCAGGGGCAGCGACATCAGCAGCGCTGCCGGCACTTTCGATGGCAGGGCTTCAGCGGCCGCGCCGATCAGGCGGATGCCGCGCGAGGTGCCGGGCGAAATCTCGATCGCGCCCTTGCGGGCCAGGGCCTGCAAATGCTCTTCGGCCGCGTTGGCCGATTTGAAACCCAGTTCATTGGCGATTTCGGCACGGGTGGGAGGAAAGCCCGTGTTTTCAATCGCGTCCTTGATCAGGTTCAGGATTTGTTCTTGTCGTGCTGTCAGCTTGATCATGAGCGGTGGGTGCATACTGAAATGCTGTCTATATGAACAGACTGTATTTTTGTACAGTATCGCCCACTATGCAAGGGGATTTGCGTGTTTTCGGCGAATTTCGCAAGAAATACTTGTCCACGAGCGGAAAGCGCGTTCGCGCGCGGTCTTTTCGGGCGCTGGCGCAAGCAATGATTGAAACGTTTGCAAAAGGCGGTTATAATCTTCGGCTGACCTTCCCACACCCGTCTTGACGCCGGGGTGGGCGATTATCAATCCGACCTGAAGGAGTTTGCATGCGTCATTATGAAATAGTCTTTATCGTCCATCCGGACCAAAGCGAGCAAGTGCCCGCGATGATCGAACGCTACAAAGCCAGCGTAACCACCCGCGGCGGTTCGGTTCACCGCGTGGAAGATTGGGGCCGCCGTCAAATGGCTTACTCGATCCAAAAGCTGCCTAAAGCACACTACATCTGCCTGAACATCGAATGCGACAACGAGACCCTGGTCGAGTTGGAAACAGCATTCAAATTCAATGATGCCGTGTTGCGTCACCTGACCGTTAAAATGAAGAAAGCTGAAACAGCTCCTTCGCCGATGATGAAATCGGTACAACGCGAAGACGCGGCCAAAAGCCACCGCACCGAAGCACCAGCAGCCGCTCCAGCCGCAGCCGCTTAATTTTTGACCAGGATCGTGCGCTGAACCAGCTACAAGTCACCGCCATCATTGCCGAGCGCGAAATATTGCGCTATACCCCGGCAGGGCTGCCGATTGTGAATGCAGTATTGCAACACAGTTCGCAGCAGATGGAAGCAGGGATTGCCCGTTTGACCGAGTTTGATGTTGCCGCGCTAGCCGCTGGCGAAATTTCAGGCCGGTTCAGCCAGGCAAGCTTGGGCGGGGTGTATCAGTTCACGGGTTTCCTGGCCAGGAAGAGCCGCAACAGCAAGAGTTTGGTGTTTCACATCATTGATTTTAGTGCAGTCATTCCCGACTAGCGCATTTTAGATACAGGAGCCTGACATGGCATTCGGTAAAAAGTTCGACAAAAATAAGCTCAAGCTTAAAGAAAAACGCAAACAGCAAAACCCTTTGTTCAAACGTAAGAAGTTCTGCCGCTTCACGGCAGCTCACGTTGAGCAAGTCGACTACAAAGACGTCGACACGCTGAAAGACTTCGTCCAGGAAAACGGCAAGATCATGCCAGCACGCCTGACCGGTACCAAAGCGCACTACCAGCGCCAAGTCGACACCGCAATCAAGCGCGCTCGCTTCCTCGCGCTGCTGCCATACACCGATCTGCACCACGCTTAATCGGTCAGATATTCCTGGAGAAGAACTATGCAAATCATTCTGTTAGAAAAAGTTGTAAACGTCGGTAACCTCGGCGAAGTCGTCAAAGTCAAAGACGGTTACGCACGTAACTTCCTGATCCCGCAACGCCTGGCACGTCGTGCTACGGCAACCGCTGTGGCTGAATTCGAAGTCAAGCGCGCCGAACTGGAAAAAGCTGCTGCCGCCAAACTGGCCGCATCGCAAGCCCAGGGCGAAAAACTGAGCGGCCTGACCGTTCAAGTTGCTCAAAAAGCTGGCGTCGATGGCCGTCTGTTCGGTTCCGTCACCAACTTCGACATCGCTGAAGCGCTGACCAAGCAAGGTTTTGCTGTTGAAAAAGCACAAATCCGCATGCCTACCGGCCCGCTGAAGATCGTTGGCGAGCACAACGTTTCGGTTGCTCTGCACACCGATGTGGTCGTGGAAGTGGTGATCGCTGTCGTTCCAGACGCGAACGCGTAATCGTCTGCGGGCCTGGCCCGCAAGCGCTGCCGCACTATGAAAAGCCGGGTTCGCCCGGCTTTTTTGTGGCCTTTTTTTCGCTCATTTTCAGCCCTTTATTTTTGCCGGCACGCCGAAGCGGGTATAATTCGCGCCATGAACGCCCCCTCTGATCCGCAACTGGATTCCCTCCGTATTCCGCCGCATTCGATCGAAGCAGAACAATCCGTCATCGGTGGTCTGCTGCGCGACAATGCCGCCTATGACCGCATCGCCGACTTCATGCATGCGGAGGATTTCTATCGCTATGACCATCGCATCATCTTCGAGCAAATCGTCAAGATGGTTAACGCTTCCAAGCCAGCCGATGTCATTACTGTTTTTGAAACCCTGACCCAGCTCGGCAAGGCCGAGGACGTGGGCGGACTCGCTTACCTGAACGCCATGGCGCAGAACACGCCATCGGCCGCGAACATCCGGCGCTACGCCGAGATCGTGCGCGACCGCGGCGTGCTGCGTAAACTCATCACCGTCGCCGACGATATCTCCGGCACGGCCTTCAGCCCGCAAGGCAAGGAAGTCAAGCAGATGCTTGACGAGGCCGAATCGAAGATTTTCGCCATCGCCGAAGAAGGCGCGCGCGGCGCCCAGGGCTGGACCGCCATCCAGCCCCTGCTGACGCAGGTGGTCGAGCGCATCGACGAGCTGTACAGCCGCGACAACCAGAGTGAAATCACGGGCGTGCCCACCGGTTTCATCGACCTCGACCGCATGACCTCGGGTCTGCAGCCGGGCGACCTGGTGATCGTGGCGGGCCGTCCGTCGATGGGCAAGACGGCGTTTTCCGTCAACATCGGCGAGAACGTGGCCATCGACAGCGGCTTGCCCGTGGCCGTGTTCTCGATGGAGATGGGCGGCGCCCAGCTGGCCATGCGTATGCTCGGCTCCGTCGGACAGCTGGACCAGCACCGCCTGCGCACGGGCCGCCTGAACGACGAGGACTGGCCGCGCCTGACGAATGCGATCCAGAAGATGAACGACGCGCAGTTGTACATCGATGAAACGCCGGCGCTCAACTCGATCGAATTGCGCGCCCGCTCGCGCCGCCTGTCGCGCCAGTGCGGCAAGCTGGGCCTGATCATCGTCGACTACTTGCAGCTGATGTCGGCCAATACCCCGGGCGACAACCGCGCCACGGAGATTTCCGAGATTTCGCGGGGCTTGAAAGGCCTGGCGAAGGAACTCGGTTGTCCCGTGATCGCGCTGTCCCAGCTGAACCGCTCGCTGGAACAACGTCCCAATAAACGTCCTGTCATGTCCGACTTGCGCGAATCGGGCGCTATCGAGCAGGATGCCGACGTGATCCTGTTCATTTACCGCGACGAGGTGTATAACCCCGACTCGCCGGACAAGGGAACGGCCGAAATCATCATCGGTAAACAGCGTAACGGCCCAATCGGCAGCATCCGCCTCACCTTCATGGGGCAGTACACCAAATTTGGCAATTACAGTGGTGGCCTGGCGCTTTACCAAGGCGACTAAGACTCAGCAGCACTGGCAATTCCATTGGCCGCCCCCTCATACGGGGCGGCTTTCTGTAGTAAATAACACGACTCAATGCTTAACGGAGAATGACATGTTTGGACGCTTGATGCCCACTGAGGGCAAGTTTTTTGAATTGTTTAACCAGCACGCGGAACTGTGCGTCAAGGGCGCGAAAGAGATGCTCGGCCTGATGACCAATTTCGACGACCTGGAAAACCGCGTGCATGCGATCGAAAGCATCGAGAAACAGGCGGACAAGGTCACCTACGCCACCGTGGAAATGCTGCACAAGACCTTCATCACGCCGATCGACCGCGATGACATCCATCAGCTGATCACGCGCCAGGACGACATCCTCGACCTGCTGGAAGATGCGGCGCAAACCGTCTCGCTGTACGACCTGAAGGCCGTCACGCCGGAAGCCAAGCGCCTGGCCGAACTGGTGCTGGCCTGCACCGAGAAAGTGCGCGACGCCGTCGCCATGCTGCACAACATGGACAACTCGCGCAAGATCGTCGCCATCTGCGAAGAGATCGACCGCCTGGAATCGGACGCCGACCACGTGATGCGCGCCGCCATGTCCAAGCTGTTCCGCGACGAGCCGGACGTGCGCAACCTGATCAAGCTGAAAGCGATCTACGAAATTCTGGAAACCGTGACCGACCGTTGCGAAGATGTGTCCAATATTATCGAAGGCATCATCGTCGAAAACGCGTAAGCGTTGGGCCTGTCCTGAACCAGAATCAGAAAAGAAACTATAATGACCATACAAATCAGCATCTACGTGCTAGGCCTGTTGATCGTCCTGGCGCTGCTGTTTGACTTCATGAACGGCTTCCACGATGCCGCCAACGCGATCGCCACGGTGGTCTCGACGGGCGTATTGAAACCGCAGACCGCGGTTGCCATGGCCGCCACGTTCAACTTCGTCGCCATCTTCGTGTTCCACCAGCTGACCGTGGCCGCCACGGTGGGCAAGGGCACCATCGACCCGGCCGTGATCGACCAGTACGTGATCTTCGGCGCGCTGATGGGCGCCATCTTCTGGAATCTGTTTACCTGGTACTACGGCATTCCATCGTCGTCCTCGCACGCCCTGATCGGCGGCCTGGTGGGCGCCGCCGTCGCCAAGTCGGGCACGGGCGCGCTGGTCGCGGCCGGCCTGTGGAAAACCGTGGCCTTCATCGTCATCGCGCCCGTGCTGGGCTTCGTGTTCGGTTCCATCATGATGCTGCTCGTGTCGTGGATCTTCGTGCGCTCGACGCCGCGCAAGGTCGACAAGTGGTTCCGCCGTTTGCAACTGGTATCTGCGGCCGCCTACAGCCTGGGCCACGGCGGCAACGACGCGCAAAAAACCATCGGCATCATCTGGATGCTGCTGATCGCCGCCGGCTACTCGAGCGCGGCCGATGCCATGCCGCCGATGTGGGTCATCATCTCGTGCTATACGGCGATCAGCTTCGGCACCCTGTTCGGCGGCTGGCGCATCGTCAAGACCATGGGCCAGAAGATCACCAAGCTCAAACCGGTCGGCGGCTTCTGCGCCGAAACGGGCGGCGCCATCACCCTGTTCGTCTCGACGGCGCTGGGCATTCCCGTGTCGACCACGCACACGATCACGGGCGCCATCGTCGGCGTCGGCTCGTCGCAGAAAATGTCGGCCGTGCGCTGGGGCGTGGCGGGCAACATCGTCTGGGCCTGGATCTTCACGATTCCCGCTTCCGCGTTTGTTGCCGCAGTCGCCTGGTGGATTGGCCACCACATCATGTAATGGATAGCCAACGCCAGTAAAAAGGGAGCCTTGCGGCTCCCTTTTTTTATGCGCCGGCCAGTTCCACCGTCAGCCCCTCGCTGGCGAGGAACACCTGCAGGCCGGCCAGGCGGCTGGCATAGCGGCCCATCACGTCGGCAAACACGGCTTCGAGCTGCTCGTCGCTGCGCGTCGGTTCGTGGTGGGTGCAGTACAGGCGCCGCGCGCCGCAGCGCAGGGCCAGGTCGAAGGCGGCGTCGAAGGTGCCGTGGCCCCAGCCCTGCTTGCCCGGGTATTCCTCGCGCGTGTACGAGCAATCCATGATCAGCGCGTCGACGCCGGCGACCAGCGCATCGATGCCCGCCTGGCGCTGCGCATTGCGCGCCGCGCAGGCCGCGTGGTCGGCGTGGCCGGGCGGATGCAGGTTGTAGAACGGTTCATGGTCGCCGCTGAAAAACAGCGAGGCGCCGCCGCAGTCGATGCGGTAGCCGAGGTTGACCACCGGATGGTTCATTTCCGCGCCGCGCACGCGCGCGCCGCCCACGTCGACGATGTCGCCCGGCGCCAGGGTGCGGTACTCGATGCTGGCCGCCATGGCCGCTTCGCTGACGGGAAAATAGCTGCCCTGCAGCTGCACCGCCATCACGTGCTCGATGCCGCGCCCGCTGGTGCCGTCCAGGGCGCCATGCAGGCGCATGCGGTTGCCGGCCACGAACAGGGGCGAGAACATGGGCAAGCCGTGGATGTGGTCCCAGTGGCTGTGCGTGATGAAGACGTGCGCGTCGACGGGCTGGCCCGGCGGCAGCTGCTGCGCCAGTGAAAAGATGCCGCTGCCCGCATCGAGAATGATCAGGCTGTCGTTGTCGGTGCGCACCTCGATGCACGTGGTGTTGCCGCCATAGCGCGCCGTGCGCGGGCCGGGGGAGGGGATGGAGCCGCGCACGCCCCTGAACGTGAATTTCATTCAGTACCTTGTTACGGTGTAATTATTGTTGATTCTATTCTAATTAATGAGATTGGCGGCAACATTTATGTGTGTTGCAATACGGAAAGTTATTTCATTTTGTTGTGACTAAGTAATGTACAGTGCGCAGGGTGGCCGTTACACTGGCGCTTGCCGACTTCCCCTTTTTTGCTTGCCCATTACCTGATTGCCGCCAACATGCCTCAGTTGCACCCTGAGAAAATCGCCCACAGACTGGAGCAATTGACCGAACTCAGTGTCGCGCTCGGCCATGGCCTGGGCGGCGAAGGGCACGATATCGGCGCGCTGTTGCAGCGCATCGTGCTGCTGGCAAAAAGCATGAGCGGCGCCGACGGCGCGACCCTGTACCGGCCCGCGCTTGAGGGGCGCCAGCTGGCGTTTGACATCAGCGTCAACGACAGCCTGGGCATCGCGCAGGGCGCGGACATGGGTTTGCCCGGCGTGCCCCTGTTCGATGGCGCGGGCCAGCCCAACCTGGCCTCGGTGGCGGCGTATGCGGCGAACCTGCGCCGCAGCGTGAATATCGCCGACGTCTACCGCGACGAGGGCTTCAATTTTTCCGGCATGCGCGATTTCGACCGCCACCACGGCTACCACACGCAATCGATCCTGACGGTGCCCATGAGCGACCACGAGGGCGACTTGATCGGCGTGCTGCAGCTGGTCAATGCCAAGGATGGCGAGACGGGCCAGGTGCGCGCCTTTTCCTCCACCGACCAGCGCTTCATCGAGGCGCTGGCCGCGCAGGCTGGGGTGGCGCTGACCAATCAGCTGCTCATTTCGCAGCTGGAAGAGCTGCTCGAATCGCTCGTCACCCTGATCAATATCGGCATCGACGAAAAGTCGCCCTACACGGGGCGGCACTGCCAGTTCGTGCCCGAGCTGACGATGCTGCTGGCCGACGCCGCGCACGCGACGCAAACGGGGCCGCTGGCCGATTTCCGGCTCAGCGACAACGAGCGCAAGCAGCTGTGGCTGGCCGGCCTGCTGCACGATTGCGGCAAGATCACCACGCCCGTGCACGTGGTCGACAAGGCCACCAAGCTGGAAACGATTTTCGACCGCATCGCCCTGATCGACACGCGCTACGAAGTGCTGCTGCGCGACGCCGAGATCGCGGCCCTGCGCCAGCAGGCGGCGCAGCCGCAGCAGAAAGATGCCATCGCCCGCGCGCTGGAACTGGAACAGGCGGCGCTGCGCGAGGAGCGCGACTTCATCCGCAGGGTCAACATCGGCGGCGAAAGCATGGCGCAGGCCGATCAGGAAAGAGTGCGGCAGATCGCCCGTCGCCGCTGGCGCGCGGCCGACGGCGAACTGCGCGATTTCCTCGATGCCGACGAGACGGAAAACCTGACCATCCGCGCCGGCACCCTGACGGCGGCCGAGCGGGCCATCGTCAATAACCATATCAGCGTGTCGATCCGCATGCTCGAAGCGCTGCCGTGGCCCAAGCACCTGCAAAAGGTGCCGGAATACGCGGGCGGCCACCACGAGCGCATGGATGGCAAGGGCTATCCGCGGGGATTGACGAAAGAGCAGATGTCGGTGCCGGCGCGGCTGATGGCGATTGCCGACATCTTCGAAGCGCTGACGGCGCGCGACCGGCCGTATAAAAAGGGCAAGTCGCTGTCCGAATCGCTGCGCATCCTCGGCAATTTCAGTTTGAACGGGCATATCGACCCGGAACTGTTCGACGTGTTCATCCGCAGCAAGGTCTATCTGACCTTCGCTGAAAAGCACATGCATCCGAGCCAGATCGATGCCGTCGACGAGGCGGCCATTCCGGGCTATACCCCGTGAAGCTGCCGCTGGCCTGGCGCAAGCATGGCGCGCGTTTCGCGCTGGGCCTGCTCCTCAGCGTGGCGGCCGCCGTGCTGTGCCTGGCCGGCAACGACACAATCACACGGTTCGATGCCATGCTGGGCGACTGGCGCATGCGCCTGGATGCGCCGCAGCTGGACCGCCGCATCGTCATCGTCGACATCGACGAGCAAAGCCTGGCACGCGTGGGCCGCTTTCCCTGGAGCCGCGACATCCAGGCGCGCCTGGTGCGCCAGCTCACGGGCCACTACGGCGTGGCCGCGCTGGGCTTCGATATCTCGTTTCCCGAAGCCGATACCAGTTCCGGCTACGCCGTGCTGCAAGGCTTGGCGCGCGGCGCACTGGCCGGCGTGGCCGGCCTGCCGGCGCAGCTGGAAAAACTGCGCCCGGCCATGGACTACGACGGCCTGTTTGCCGAGGCCATGCGCGGCCAGCCCGTGGTGCTGGGCTACAGCGTCTCGGAGCAGCAAAGGAAGGGCGTGCTGCCCAAACCCGCTTTCACCGTCGCCGACTTGAACGGGCGCACGGTCACGGCCTATGTGGCGCGCGGCTATGAAGCCAATATCGCGCCCCTGCAGGCGGCCGCGCAGGGCGCCGGCATCTTCACGGCGCTGACCGATGCCGACGGCGTCGTGCGTTCCTCGACCCTGTTGCAGCGCATCGGTGACGGCTATTACCCTTCGCTGTCGCTGGCCACCGTCGCCGTCTACCTGCAGGCGCGCGCCATCGCCCCCCGTTTCACGGGCACGGCCGATACCCTGTCGGCGCGCGAACTGGCCAGCGGCGGCCTCGAACACATCATGCTGTTCACGCCGCGCGGCGCGCTGGCGATTCCTGTCGGCGAAGCCTTGACGACCACGGTGCAGTACCGCGGCGCGGGCGGCCCCGATGGCGGCGCCTTCCGCTACGTGTCGGCTGCCGACGTGCTGGCCGGCACGGTGCCGCCCGCGCTGCTCAAGGGCGCCATCGTCCTGGTGGGCACCACGGCGCCCGGCTTGAACGATATCCGCGCCACGCCCGTGAATGCCGAATATCCGGGAGTGGAGGTGCACGCCAACCTGATCAAGTCCATGCTCGACGGGCGCTTCAAGGCGCGGCCCGACTACGCGCTGGCGTTGGAACTGGTGCAGATCGTGCTGTGTGGCCTGCTGCTGGCGGGCGCCCTGGCCGTGCTGCCGCCGGCTGGCGTGATGCTGGCCACCGTGGCCGCGCTGGCCGCCGCCATCGGCATCAACCTGTACCTGTACGCCGTGCACGACCTGGTGCTGGGCGGCGCCGTGCTGTTGCTGCTGATCCTTGCGCTGTTCGTCGCCAATCTGGCGTGGGGCTACTTTTTCGAGGTGCGCAAGGGGCGCGCGCTGGTGGCGCGCTTCGGCGAATACGTGGCGCCCGAGCTGGTGGCCGAGATGGCCGACGATCCGCGCCGCTACACCATGGAGGGCGAGAACCGCGAACTGACGGTGCTGTTTGCCGACGTGCGCGGTTTCACGGCCATCTCCGAGCAGCTGGCGCCGGCCGCGCTGCGCGAATACATCAACGCATACCTGACGGCCATGTCGGAAGATATCCGCGACAGCCATGGCGGCACGCTGGACAAATACATCGGCGACGCCGTGATGGCGTTCTGGGGCGCGCCCGTCGCCTTTGGCGACCACGCCAGCCGGGCCGTGGCCAGCGCCCTGCTGATGCAGCAAAGCGCGGCGCGGCTGAACCAGCGGTTTTGCGCGCGCGGCTGGCCGGCGCTGCGCATCGGCATCGGCCTCAATACGGGCCCCATGCATGTGGGCGACATGGGCTCGCGCATCCGCCGCGCCTATACCGTGATGGGCGACAGCGTCAACCTGGCCGCGCGCCTGGAAGGCGCCAGCAAGCTGTATGGCGTGGGCATCGTGGTGGGCGGGGCCACGCGCGCGGCCGCCCCGGAATTCCTGTACCGCGAACTCGATCGCATACGCGTGCTGGGCAAGCAGGAAGCGGTGGCCATCTTCGAGCCGCGCTGCCTGCTGGCCGGTGCCGCAGCGGCCGAGCTGGCGCAGATCGAGCGCTGGCATGCGGTGCTGGCCCGGCTGCGCGCGCGCGACTGGGCGGCGGCTGGCGCGCAGCTGGCCGGCCTGCAGGCGGACTTTCCCGATGATGGCCTGTACCGGCTCTACGCGGCGCGCCTGGCGCAATACCGCAACGCGCCACCGCCGGCCGGCTGGGATGGCGTGACAGAATTGCACAGCAAATAGCCTGTCATCGCGCCGGAAAAGGCTGGCCATGCCGGCATTTTTCAGCATGCCCGGCGCGCTGTTTGTTGCGTTGCGATAAAAATCAGGGAGAAATGTTAGAAATTTCTGACTGGAAACTAAAAGCCGTCTAAAATTTGTCTTCAATCCATTGCCGGACACGCTGGCGCCTGCGGGCCGCGCGCTTGTCCGGTTACACAAGAAATCCTTCACATGACATATCGTTTGGTGCACCTGCTTGCGGGTTCCGCGCTGCTGTTCGCCGTCGGCGCCGCCGGCGCCGCCGTTTCCATGGATGAAGCCGCTCCTGCCACGCAGGACGATGGCGTGCCGCGCTTCGAGATCCGCCGCTTCGACGTCCAGGGCAATACCCTGCTCACGTCCGCGCAGGTGCAAGCCTTGCTGGCGCCCTTTACGGGAGCACAGCGCGATTTTTCCGACATCGCCCGCGCCGTCGAGGCGCTGGAAGGGGCTTACCGCGAGCGCGGCTACAGCGCCGTGCAGGTGCAACTGCCCGAGCAGGAACTGGAGCGTGGCGTGGTGCGTCTGAGCGTGCTGCAAACGCCGCTGGGCAAGCTTGTTATCAGCGGCAACGCCTGGGTCGACGAGGCCAACGTGCGGCGCGCCTTGCCATCCCTGCGCGAAGGCGGGACGCCGAACGTGCCGGCCCTGTCGCAAAGCCTGAAGCTGGCCAATGAAAACCCGGCGCGCAAGATCGAAGTGCGGCTGCAGGCCGACGAGCCGGCGGGCGCCATCGATGCCATCGTCACGGTGGCCGATGAAAAGCCCTGGAAGGCCATGCTCAACGTGGACAACACGGGCAATGCGCAAACGGGCAAGACGCACGTGGGCGTGGTGCTGCAGCATGCCAACCTGTTCGGCCGCGACCACGTCGCCAGCCTGCAATACACGAGCAGCCTGGAAAAGCCGGACAAGGTGGGCGTGTATGGCGCCGGCTACCACTTGCCGCTGTATGCGCTGGGCGACTCGATGGACTTTTTCGCCAGCTATTCGAACGTCGATTCGGGCAGCGTCTCGGCCGGCATTTTCGACCTGGCCGTCAGCGGCCAGGGCAGCATGGCCGGCATCCGCTACAACCAGAACTTTGCCCGCAGCGGCGATTTCGAACCCAAGCTCGTGTACGGCGTCGATTACAAGGCTTACCGCAACAGCGTGCAGCTGTTCGGCATGGAACTGGGTGCCGACGTCACCGTGCATCCGCTCAGCATCAGCTATATCGGCAACTGGACCTTGCCCGAGGGCGAGACCAGCGTGGCGGTCACCTTCGCGCATAACATTCCTGGCGGCAAGCATGGCGCGCAAGCCGATTTCGACCGCGTGCGCGCGCATGCCAAGGCCGCCTACAACACGCTGCGCCTGAGCGCCAGCACGGGCCGCGGGCTGGCCGGCGACTGGCAATGGCGCGCGCTGGCCAACGCGCAGGTGACGCCCGACGCGCTGGTGCCGGGCGAGCAGTTCGGCGCCGGCGGCGCCGCGTCCGTGCGCGGCTTTGCCGAGCGCGAGGTAGCGAACGATTCGGGCGTCAACCTGAACCTGGAACTGTACACGCCGAACTGGTGCGGCCAGGCGCTCGGCTACCAGTGCCGCGCGCTGGCGTTCTATGACACGGCCTGGCTGCGCCGCAACCATGCGCTGCCCGGCGAAAGCGCGTCGCAAGGCATCAGCAGCGGCGGCCTCGGCCTGCGTTTGCTGCTGAGCCGCTACGCCAATCTGCAACTCGATTACGCCCATGTCGTCAATGGCGGCGACACGGGACAGCGGGGCGCCAACCGCCTGCATTTCCGCCTCGCCTTGGCCTACTAGCATCAGGATGAACACCATGCACAACCACGTCCCGCACGCCTCCGTTTTCATCCTGACGCCCGCCTTTTCGTCACCCTATGCGCTACCGCTGCGCCGCACGGCGCTGGCGCTGCTGCTGGCCGGCTGTTTCGGCGCCGCACAGGCCAACCCCGCCTTGCCACAGGTGGTCCATGGACAGGCGACGTTCAACCAGCAGGGCAACGTCTTCTCGATCACGAACACGCCCAACACCATCATCAACTGGCAGAGCTTTTCCATCCATGCGGGCGAAATCACGCGCTTCATCCAGCAGAACGGCAATAGCGCCGTACTGAACCGCATCACGGGACAAGACCCCAGCAAGATACTGGGCGCGCTCGAATCGAACGGCAAGGTCTTCCTGATCAACCCGAACGGCATCGTCTTCGGCCAGGGCGCGAAAGTGGACGTGAACGGCCTGGTCGCTTCCAGCCTGGGCATGTCGAATGAGGACTTCCTGGCAGGCAAGCGCCAGTTCACGGCCGGCGGCGTGGCCGGCGCCGTCGGCAATGCGGGCATCATCAACGCTGGCAAGGGCGGGCAAGTGCTGCTGATCGCGCCGAACGTGGAAAACACGGGCATCATCACGGCGCCGAATGGCGAAGTGATCCTGGCGGCCGGGCGCAGCGTGCAGCTGGCCGACCCCGGCAATCCGCAATTGCGCGTGCTGGTCTCGGCACCGGCCGACCAGGCCTTGAACCTGGGCCAGATCATCGCCCAGGGCGGCAGCATCGGCATGGCCGGCGCGCTGGTCAGCCAGCGCGGCGTGCTCAACGCCAACAGCGCCGTTGTCGGCGAGAACGGCAGGATCGTGCTCAAGGCCAGCGGCAAGGCGCTGCTCGAAGCGGGCAGCGTCACCAGCGCCATGGGCGCGGCCGGCACGGGCGGCCAGATCCAGGTGCTCGGCGAGCAGGTGGGTTTGCTGGGCAATGCGAAGGTCGACGCCAGCGGTGCCACGGGCGGCGGCACGGTCTTGCTGGGCGGCGACTACCAGGGCAAGAACGCGGCCGTGCAGAATGCGCGGCAAGTGCTGGTTGGCAAGGATGCCAGCGTGACCGCCGATGCCGTCGTCAGCGGCAACGGTGGCAAGGTCATCGCCTGGGGCGATGAATCGGCGCAGGTGCACGGCAGCATGTCCGCGCGCGGCGGCGCGCAGGGCGGCGACGGCGGCTTTGTGGAAACGTCGGGCCATTACCTGGCCGTCGACGGCATCCGCGTCGATACCAGTGCGGCGCATGGCAAGCGCGGCAACTGGCTGCTCGATCCTTACGATATCACCGTGGTCGCCGGTTCGGGCGGTCAGTTGAGCAGCTTCGACCAGTTCGCCGACGCGCCATCCACCGGCAACGCCAGCATCGGCGCCGACCTGATTTCCGGGGCCAGCAGCAACGTCACCTTGCAGGCCCTGCATCGCATCAATTTCAACAGCGCCATCAACATCGCGCAGCAAGGCGTGGGCTTGACGGCGCAGGCGGGCGAGATCATCAATGTCAATGCGCCCATCACCACCAATGGCGGCCATATCACGCTGTCGGCCAACGATGCGGCCGCCGGCCTGGCCTATGGCGCCGGCTCGAACGTGAACCTGAACGCGGCGCTTGGCAGCGGCAATGGCGAGGTACGGCTGTCCGGCGCCGGCATCACTTTCGGCGTCGGCTCGGTCAATGTCGGCAACGGCAACCTGACCTTGCGCGCGAATGTCGCCGGTGGTTCCATCGACCTGACGGGCAGCGGCGATCAGCTGCTGGGCAGCGGCGTCGCCGGCCAGACGGTGCTGCTGGAGGCGGACAACATCAGCATCAACGGCGCCATCAATGTTGGCGGCGCCGCCGGCAATGCCGGGGTGACCATGCAGGCGTTCAGCGCGGGACGAGAGATCGTGCTGGGCGACAAGCCCGGTAACGGCCTGCGCCTGACCAATGCCGAACTGAACCGTATCGCCGCCGGCAGCGTGCATATCGGCAGTACCGCCGGCGGCGACCTGACGGTGGAGCAGGCGATCGACCTGGCGATTGTCGCGGCGGGCGGCGGCGTGAAAAACCTCGTGCTCGAAAGCGGCGGCAATGTGCTCGTAGCGAACACCTTGGCGCTGCGCCAGGACGGCGGCAGCATCGCCGCCACGGCCGCCGGCCTGCTGTCGGTCGCCAGCGGCGGCGGCTTGTCCGCAGGGGCGCTCCATCTGGTTGCCGACAATATGAGCCTCGGCGGCGGTGCGCAATCGGTAGCGGCCACGGCGGGCGGCACCGTCAGTCTGAACCGCCGTTCCAGCGTGGGCACCATTACCCTGGGCACGGGGGCGGCGGACAATGCCAGCAGCCTGGGCCTGAGCGAAGCGGAATTGAAGACCATCAGCGCCGGTGCCGTGCTGGTGGGCGGCGACAGTTTTAGCGGGGTCGTCAATCTCATGGGCGCGCTGGACCTGGCGTCGCAAGGCGAGCTGAACCAACTTGTGCTGCGCACGGGCGGGAATATCAACCTGAACGGTCCCCTCAGCGTGGCCAGGGGCTTGACCCTGGCTTCCGGCGGCAACATCAGCGCCAGCGGCGCCGTCAGCGTGGGTGGCGATTTCCTGCTCGATGGCGGCCGCTGGGTGCAAAACAGCGCCAGCCTGCCCGGATTTTCCGCGCGCGGCTTCGGCATTGCGCAGGGCAGTTTCCTGCGCGCGAGCGGCGGCGACGGCGGCACGTCCTCGCCCTATCTGATCGCCGATATCTATGGCGTGCAAGGCATCGCCAGCCTGGGTCTGGGCAACAGCTATCGCCTGGCCGGCAATATCGACGCCAGCGGCACGACGAACTGGAACGATGGCCAGGGCTTTGTGCCGATCGCCGGCGGCGGCAGCGGTTTTTCCGGCGTCTTCGATGGCGGCGGATTTACGCTCAGCAATTTGAAGATCGACCGCAGCCTGGCCCCAGGTTCGGCCGCAGGCCTGTTTGGCGCCGTGCAGGGCGGCACCTTGCGCAACCTGACCCTGAGCGGCGGCAGCGTCACCGGCACGGCGAACGTGGGCGCGCTGGCGGGCGAGGTCGTCAGCGGCACTATCGACGGCGTGAACAGCAGCGTGGCCGTCAGCGGCCAGCGCAATGTCGGCGGCCTGGTGGGCAGCAACGGCGGCGCCATCACGCTGTCGGCCAGCAGCGGCGCCGTCACCGGCGTGAATGCCGATGGCGGCGGCGCCATCGGCGGCCTGGCGGGATCGAATGCGTCCGGCGCCAGCATCGCGACCTCGTACGCCACCGGCGCGGTGACGGGCGCGCGCGAGATGATCGGCGGCCTGGTCGGCAACAACCAGGGGGCGCTGAGCCAGTCTTATGCCACCGGCAAGGTCAGCGGCGCGCGCAGCATCGGCGGCCTGGTGGGCCTGAACGGCGGCACCATTAATGATGCGTATGCCAGCGGCGCCGTGGGCCGGGCCGGCATTGCCGATTCCATCTTACCCTGGGAAAACATGGGCGGGCTGGTCGGTGAAAGCACGGGCAGCGTCAGCCATGTCTTCAGCAGCGGCGCCGTGACCGGCGACGGCTATGCGGCGGTGGGCGCGGTGGCCGGCCGCGTGGCTACCGGTTCGCCGTTCGCCTATGGTTTTTTCAATTATGAAACGTCGCTGGTGCAGATGGATGGCGGCGGCTCCAGCGGCCGCAGCACGGCGCAGATGCGGCAGCAAGGCAGTTTCAACGATTACAATTTCAGCAGCGTGTGGCGTATCTACGAAGGCTACACGACGCCGATGCTGAAGGCTTTCCTCAAGCCGCTGCAGGTGAATCTCTCGGGCAATGCCACGGGCAAGGTCTACGATGGCCAGCTGGCCGCCTTCCTCGGCTCGATTGGCTACGTGGGACTGCTCGACGGTGATGTGGGCGTGAATGGCAGCCTCGGCTATGGCAACGCGCGCAACGTGGGCAGCTACGAAGCGACGGGCCTGTGGTCGACCAAGTACGACATCACCATGGGCGGCACGACCACCTTCGCCATCACGCCGCGCGCGCTGACGGTGAGTCTCGGCGGCAATGGCAAGGTCTATGACGGCACCCTGGGCTACGATGGCGTCAGTTTCCTGCTGGGCAACGTGGTCACGGGCGACAACATCAGCGTCAGCGGCAGCGCCGCCTTCCTCGACAAGAATGTGGGCGCCAGCAAGGCCGTGCACGCCAGCGGCCTGGCCCTGGGCGGCAATGAACTGGGCAACTACAGCCTGGCCGCGACGACGGCCGATGGCACGGCGGCCATCACGGCGCGCGTCCTGAACTATGGCGTTTCGGGCGCGCAGAGCCGCGTCTACGACGGCACCTTGCTGGCGGCCCTGAATGGCTACTTCGAAGGCCTGGTAACGGGCGACCAGGTCGCCATGGCGGATTTGCAGGGCAGCTTCCGCGACAAGCATGTCGGCACTGGCAAAGTGGTCGATTATCAGGTGGCGACGGGTCACCTGACGGGCGCCGATGCGGGCAACTATGTACTCAATGGAAATGCGGGTAGTACCACGGCCGACATCGCGGCGCGCACCCTGAACGTGAGCTTTACTGGCATCAACAAGACCTACGACGGCACGACGGGCGCGCAAGTGGGCTTTGGCGACGACCGCGTCCAGGGCGATGCCTTGACGGTGGCGGGCACTGCCGCGTTTGGCAACAAGAACGCCGGTGCGGGCAAAACCGTCACGGTGACCAATGTGGGCGTGAGCGGTGCCGACGCCGGCAACTATGTGCTGGGTTCCAACTCTGGCAGCACTACGGCCGACATCGCGGCGCGCACCTTGAACGTGAGTTTTACTGGCATCAACAAGACCTACGACGGCACGACGGGCGCGCAAGTGGGCTTTGGCGACGACCGCGTCCAGGGCGATGCCTTGACGGTGGCGGGCACTGCCGCGTTTGGCAACAAGAACGCCGGTGCGGGCAAAACCGTTACGGTGACCAATGTGGGCGTGAACGGTGCCGACGCCGGCAACTATGTGCTGAGCAGCAATGCTGGCAGCACCACGGCCGACATCGCGGCACGCACCCTGAACGTGAGTTTTACTGGCGTCAACAAGACCTACGACGGCACGACGGGCGCGCAAGTGGGCTTTGGCGACGACCGCGTCCAGGGCGATGCCTTGACGGTGGCGGGCACTGCCGCGTTTGGCAACAAGAACGCCGGTGCGGGCAAAACCGTCACGGTGACCAATGTGGGCGTGAGCGGCGGCGACGCCGGCAACTATGTGCTGGGTTCCAACTCTGGCAGCACCACGGCCGATATCGCGGCGCGCACCTTGAACGTGAGCTTTACTGGCGTCAACAAGACGTATGACGGCACGACGGGCGCGCAAGTGGACTTTGGCGACGACCGCGTCCAGGGCGATGCCTTGACGGTGGCGGGCACTGCCGCGTTTGGCAACAAGAACGTGGGTGCGGGCAAAACCGTTACGGTGACCAATGTGGGCCTGAACGGTGCCGACGCCGGCAACTACGTGCTGAGCAGCAATGCCGGCAGCACCACGGCCGACATCGCGGCGCGCACCCTGAACGTGAGTTTTACTGGCGTCAACAAGACGTATGACGGCACGACGGGCGCGCAAGTGGGCTTTGGCGACGACCGCGTCCAGGGCGATGCCTTGACGGTGGCGGGCACTGCCGCGTTTGGCAACAAGAACGCGGGTATTGGCAAGACTGTCACGGTGACCAATGTGGGCGTGAACGGTGGCGACGCCGGCAACTACGTGCTGAGCAGCAATGCCGGCAGCACCACGGCCGACATCGCGGCGCGCACCCTGAACGTGAGCTTTACTGGCGTCAACAAGACGTATGACGGCACGACGGGCGCGCAAGTGGGCTTTGGCGACGACCGCGTCCAGGGCGATAGCCTGACGGTGGCGGGCACTGCCGCGTTTGGCAACAAGAACGCGGGTATTGGCAAGACTGTCACGGTGACCAATGTGGGCGTGAGCGGCGGCGACGCCGGCAACTATGTGCTGGGTTCCAACTCTGGCAGCACCACGGCCGACATCGCGGCGCGCACCCTGAACGTGAGCTTTACTGGCGTCAACAAGACGTATGACGGCACGACGGGCGCGCAAGTGGGCTTTGGCGACGACCGCGTCCAGGGCGATGCCTTGACGGTGGCGGGCACTGCCGCGTTTGGCAACAAGAACGCGGGTATTGGCAAGACTGTCACGGTGACCAATGTGGGCGTGAACGGTGCCGACGCCGGCAACTACGTGCTGAGCAGCAATGCTGGCAGCACCACGGCCGACATCGCGGCGCGCACCCTGAACGTGAGCTTTACTGGCGTCAACAAGACCTACGACGGCACGACGGGCGCGCAAGTGGGCTTTGGCGACGACCGCGTCCAGGGCGATGCCTTGACGGTGGCGGGCACTGCCGCGTTTGGCAACAAGAACGCCGGTGCGGGCAAAACCGTCACGGTGACGAACGTGGGCGTGAACGGTACCGACGCCGGCAACTATGTGCTGGGCGCCAACACCGGCAGCACCACGGCCGATATCGGCGCGCGCGCGCTGAACCTGTCCGGCGTAGCGGGCAGCAAGGTCTACGATGGCACGACGGGCGCGCAACTGAGCCTGGGCGATGACCGTGTCGCCGGCGACAGCTTGACAGCCTCGGCAGTGGCCAACTTCGCGGACAAGAACGTGGGCGTAGGCAAGGCTGTGCAGCTGAGCGGCGTTGCGCTGACGGGTGCCGATGCGGGTAATTATTTCATCGTCTTGCCGACGGGCTTGCTGGCCAGCATCACGCCCGCCAGCCTGACCCTGGCGGGCCTGAATGCGGCCGGCAAGGTGTATGACGGCACGACCAGCGCCGTCGTCAGCGCCACGGCAAGCGGCGTGCTGGGCCAGGACGTGGTCGCCGTGGTGGGCGGCAGCGGCAGTTTTGCCGATAAGAACGCAGGCGCGGGCAAGCTGGTGAGGGCCAGCGGCTTCCGCCTGGCGGGCGCCGATGCGGGCAACTACACACTGGAGACGACGGGCGGCACGGCGCAGGCAACGATCGCGCAAAAACAATTGTCGACCTGGGTAGCCAGCGGCAACGGCTTGTGGAGCGATGCCGCCAACTGGGACGGCGGTGTGGTGCCGGAAGGCGCGAACGTGCTGGCTGTCGACTTTAGCAACAGCAAGGGCATCGTCACCTACAGTGCGGCGGCCGGCAATACCATCCTGAAAAACCTGACTTCCGCGACGGGCTTGCTGCTGACGGGCGGCAGCCTGACCCTCGGTGAAAGCGCGCTGGATCGTTCCGTACTGGGCGGCCTGGCCGGCCTGGAAATCAACGGCGGCAACCTGCTGCTGAACGGCAGCCTGTCGGCGGACCGTTACGCGCAAGGCGGCGGCGTGTTGAGCGGCAATGGCAACTTGCTCGTCGCCAACAGTTTTAATCAGACTGCCGGCGCCATCCGGCTGGCGGGCCAGCTGGCCATCACGCAAGCGGCTGGCGACTTGCGCTTCGCCAGCCTGGCGGCCAACGATGTGCAGCTGAGCGCCTTGAACGGCGCCATCGGCCAGGACGGTGCGCTGCTCGCCAGCAGCTTGACGGCACGGGCGCAAAACGGCATCGTGCTGGGCAATGCGGGCAACCAGGTGGGCAGTTTTAGTGCCAGCAATAGTGCCGGCGGCGGCATTACGCTCAACAATACCTCGGCGCCGGGCACCTTGATTCTGGGAACGCTCGTCACGGGCGCGGGCAATATCGCCGTCGACAACACGGGCGGCATCGCGGCCGGCAACATCAATGCGAATGGCGGCAACGTCAGCGTGACGGCGCACAGCCCCGTCGCCGTCAACGGCAGGATCGCGGGCAATGATATCGCGCTCAATGCCAGTACGGACGTGGTGCTGGGCGATGGCGCGCAGCTGGCGGCGGCGCGCGACATCAGCCTGGTGGCAGGCGGCGACGTCCGTGTCGAAGGCAATGCGAATATCGTTAGCGGCGGCCATTTCAGCGCCAGCGCGGGCGCCAACGTGCGCTTTGCGGACACGGCCAGCTTCGTCTTGCCGGCAGCGGCCAGCATGAGCGTGCTGGCGAAAACGGGCAGCATCACGGGCGACGCGGGTGTGCGCATCAACCGCCAGCGCAGCGGCGTGACCCTGCTGGCGCCGACCGGCACGGTAAATATGGCGGACGCCATTTTCCTGCCAGCGACCACCATCGACAAGCCCGTCATCGATGCCAGCGCCAGCGCTGCCATCGATGAAGCCTTGCGCATCATCAAGCAGGCCGACCGTGCCAACACCCCGCTCGCATCCACGACGCCCGCCAAGCCTGAGGAAAAGAAGAAAGACAGCAAGGATATTGCCGATGCCACAGATAAACCGACAGGATACAAATACGATGATGCCGCTAAAAAAATGTACTGCAATTAAGGCCTTTTTGTGGCTGGCCCTGATGTGCGTGGGCGCGCACGCCTGGGCCGGGCAGGTGGCCGGTACCGTCATGCAATTGAGCGGTCCGCTGATGGCGAAAAAGGCCGATGGCAAGGTGAAATTGTTGGCCATCAAGTCCGAAGTCGAGCAGGGCGACACCTTGCTGACGGAAAAGGAGACCTATGCCTTGATCAAGCTGATCGACAATAGCGAAATCACCTTGAAACCGAATACCAGTTTCGTGATCGAGCAATTCAGCTACACGGCCGAGCAGCCCGATGGCGACCACGCCATCTTCAGTTTGCTCAAGGGGGGCTTGCGTTCCGTCACGGGCCTGCTGGGCAAGCGCAACAAGGAGCGCTTCGAGATGAAGACGCCGGCCGCCACCATCGGCATTCGCGGCACGACTTTCATTGCCACCGTCATCCCGCCTGGGACGCCGTCGTTGCCGGCACCGGCACCGGGACCGACAAGCCAGCTGCGGGCGCCGGGCCTGTATGTGCAGGTACTCGATGGCCTGATTCATGTGACGAATCCAGCGGGTACGAGTAATTTTTCTGCGGGACAATTTGGCTATACGCCCAACTTCAGGCAGCCGCCCGCCCCCTTGCCCGTCAACCCCGGCATCCCGTTCACGCCGCCACCGGTCTTTTCATCGTCGTCACCAAGCCCGGGCAGCGCGGCAGGCGGCAGCAAGCCTGCCACCATCGACTGCGTGGTGCGCTAAGGTGTGCTGCAGGCTGAAATAGGGCTTGACCTTCCCATCATGGGATAGCAGATCCTGTACATATCAGTTAATCTTTCGTACAGGATCTGCCATGAATCAGAGTGCACTCGCTCCCGCCGCTTCCCCTCCCGCCGCCGCGCACGCGCAGGCGCTGGCCATCGAAGGCATGAGCTGCGCCTCGTGCGTGGGCCGCGTGGAAAAAGCCCTGGCCGCCGTGCCGGGCGTGACCCAGGCCAGCGTCAACCTTGCCACGGAAGTGGCCAAAATCAGTTCCGATACGCCGATTCCCCTGGCCACCTTGCAGGCAGCCGTGGAAAAGGCCGGCTACACGGTGGCGCAGCGCGAGATCGACCTGAACATCGCCGGCATGACGTGCGCCTCTTGCGTGGGCCGGGTGGAAAAAGCCCTGCTGAAGGTGCCCGGCGTGCTGGCCGCCAGCGTCAACCTGGCCACGGAAAGCGCGCGCATCAAGGTCACGGGCGGCGCGGATGCCGCCACCCTGATCGCCGCCATCGACAAGGCCGGCTACGAGGCCAAGGCTCCTGCCGCCAGCCAGGCCAGCGCGCCCGTTGTGGCGCCCAACCGCGACGGCATGAAAGTGGCGTTCGCGGCCGTGCTGGCTTTCCCATTGATGCTGCCCATGCTGCTCGAGTGGGCCGGCATCCATCTGATGCTGCCCGGCGCTGTGCAATTCGCGCTGGCCACGCCCGTGCAGTTTTATTTTGGCGCCCGGTTCTACAAGGCGGGCTGGAAGGCGGCCCGTGCCGGCAGCGGCAATATGGATCTGCTGGTGGCGCTGGGCACGAGCGCCGCGTATGGCTTGTCCGTCTATCAATGGCTGACGGCGGGCGAGATGCTGCCGCATTTGTACTTCGAGGCATCGGCCGTCGTCATTACGCTGGTGCTGCTGGGCAAATGGCTGGAAAGCCGCGCCAAGCGGCAGACGGCCTCGGCCATCCGCGCGCTGCAGGTCTTGCGTCCGGAATCGGCCCGCGTGCGTCGCGACGGCGTCGAGATCGACTTGCCCGTGGCACAGGTAAACGTGGGCGACCTGGTGGTGATCCGCCCCGGCGAGCGGGTGGCCGTCGATGGCGTGGTGGTGGAAGGCGCAAGCCAGGTCAACGAATCGCTGATCACGGGTGAAAGCTTGCCGGTCGATAAGCATCCGGGCGACAAGGTGACGGGCGGCGCCATCAATGCGGATGGCCTGTTGCTGGTGCGCACGCAAGCGGTGGGCGGCGAGACGACCCTGTCGCGCATCATCCGCCTGGTCGAAGATGCGCAGGCGGCCAAGGCGCCGATCCAGCATCTGGTCGACAAGGTCAGCGCGATCTTTGTTCCCGTGGTGCTGTTGCTGGCGCTGCTGACCATGCTGGGCTGGTGGTTCGCCACAGGCGAGCTGGAAAACGCCATCATCAATGCCGTGGCCGTGCTGGTCATCGCCTGCCCCTGCGCGCTGGGCCTGGCTACGCCGACGGCCATCATGGCCGGCACGGGCGTGGCCGCCCGCTACGGCATCCTGATCAAGGATGCGGAAGCGCTGGAAGTGGCGCACGCCGTCAATACCGTCGTGTTCGACAAAACGGGCACCCTGACGGTGGGTAAGCCTGCCCTGGCGGCCCTGCATGCGCACGGCATCGACGATGCACGGCTGTTGCAGCTGGCGGCCAGCATCCAGCGTGGCAGCGAGCACAGCCTGGCTACGGCCGTGCTGGATGCGGCAGGCGCGCGCCACATCGAGCCCTTGCCCGCCACGGCCCTGTCGGCCTTGCCGGGCCGCGGGCTGGCGGCGAATGTCGACGGCCTGGACCTGAAACTGGGCAGCACGCGGCTGATGCAGGAGTTAAACGTGGACATGACGCCGCTGGCGGCACAGGCCTTGTCGCTGGAAAACACGGGCAACACGATCTCGTGGCTGGCTTCGGGATCGGAGCTGCTGGGCCTGTTCGCCTTCAGCGACCAGGTCAAGCCGAACGCGCAGGCGGCCATTGCCCATCTGCACAGCCTGGGCATCCGCACGGTGATGCTGACCGGGGACAACCAGGGCAGCGCCGACGCCGTCGGCAAGCTGCTGGGCATCGACACGGTGGCGGCGAAAATGCTGCCGGCCGATAAAACCGCTAAAATCACGGCACTGAAAGGCGAGGGCGCGAAAGTGGCCATGGTGGGCGACGGCATCAACGATGCGCCCGCGCTGGCTGCCGCGGACGTGGGCATCGCCATGTCGACGGGCACGGACGTGGCCATGCATGCGGCCGGCATCACCCTGATGCGCGGCGACCCGGCCCTGGTGGCGGACGCCATCGATATCTCGCGCCGCACCTACAGCAAGATACGGCAGAATCTGTTCTGGGCCTTCATTTATAACCTGATCGGCATTCCGCTGGCCGCCTTCGGCTTGCTCAACCCCATGGTGGCGGGCGCGGCGATGGCCTTCAGTTCCGTCAGCGTGATCAGCAATGCCCTGTTGCTGCGCCGCTGGACAGCGCGCAGTCATGCAGGCAGCGCGCATATCAAGGAGTCATAGGATGAATATCGGCCAGGCGGCAAGCGAGACGGGCGTATCGGCAAAAATGATACGCTACTACGAGAGTATTTCATTGCTAAAACCCAGCGCGCGCAGCGACGCCGGCTACCGCATCTACACGCCGAACGACTTGCATGCCTTGCGTTTTATCAAGCGCGGGCGGGGGCTGGGCTTTTCGCTGGAACAGATCCGCGAACTGCTGTCGCTGTGGCAAAACGACCAGCGCGCCAGCGCGGACGTGAAGGGCATCGCCCTGGCCCACGTCGCCGAGCTCAACAAGCGCATCGCCGAATTGACGGAAATGCGCGATACCCTGGCCCACCTGGCGCAATCGTGCCACGGTGACGACAAACCCGATTGCCCCATCTTGCAAAGCCTGGGGCTGGCCGGCGACACGGAAGCGAAGGCTTGCTGCCATTGAGGTAAATCAACGGAGGCTCTATGGCGTATGAACTGTATTATTGGCCCACGATACAGGGACGGGGCGAATTCATCCGCCTGGCCCTGGAAGAGGCGGGCGCCGACTACCGCGATATCGCCCGCTTGCCTGAGCGCCAGGGACAGGGACTATCCGCCATGCTGGCCTGCCTCGACGGCGGCAGCACGCCGCATGCGGCCTATGCGCCGCCCGTGCTGCGCGACGGCGACTTGCTGATCGGCCAGACCACGAATATCCTGCTCTACCTGGGCCGCCGCCTGGGCCTGGCGCCGCGCGCGGAAAGCGGCCGTTTATGGCTGAACCAGCTGCAACTGACCATGGCCGACTGGCTGACGGAAGTGCACGACACGCACCATCCGTTGTCGATGAATCAATATTATGAGGAACAAAAACAGGCGGCCCTGCTGCGCGGCGCGGATTTTCGCAGCACGCGCCTGCCGAAATTCCTCGATTATTTCACCCAGGTCCTGCTGAATAATCGCAGCCGCGGTCATTATCTGGTGGGCGCAAGGCTCACGTATGGCGACCTGTCGCTGTTCCAGATGCTGGCCGGCTTGCGTTATGCGTTTCCGCAAGCCATGGCGCGCCTGGCGCCCGGCTATCCCTTCCTGTCCGAGTTGCACGATACGGTGGCGGCGCGGCCGAACATCGCCCGCTACCTGCGGTCGAAGCGCAGGATCGCGTTCAATCAGGAAGGCATCTTCCGCCATTACCCGGAACTGGACGGATAAGAAAACAGCCGGCGCAATGGCCGGCTGTTGTGCATGTCGCTTTGCGTGCCATTTATTGCGCGCTGGTAACGGGGTAGCCCGCCTCGACGATGGCGGCGCTGATGGCGCCCAGTTCTGCTGGCGATTCCACCGTGACGCGCTTGCTGGCCAGGTCGATCTGCACCTGGGCTTGCGGATCGATGGCTTGCACCGCTTTCGTGACCGAGCCGACGCAATGGCCGCAGCTCATGTTTTCAACTTGTAACTGATACATGACAAGCACTCCTTGAATGATTAGGTGCGTCCACTGTAAGCCTTCCCCCGATGGTAAGGTCAAGGGGAAAGCTGGCGTGCGCATCAATTCAGCAGGAAATCGTCCGCTTGCATGGGCGGCGGCACGTTCTCATCCTGCAAGGATTCGCGCAAGCTGATTTCGATGGCGCGGCACATGGCCGACAGCGGCAGATCGTTGGCATCTTCGCCGAACGGCTCCTCGATCTCGTCGCCCAAGGCATCGAGGCCGAAGAAGGTGTAGGCGACGATGGCGACGACGAATGGCGTCATGAAGCCGAGCGAGTCGACCAGGCCGAAGGGCAGCAGGAAGCAGTACAGATAGGCTGTCCGGTGCAGCAGCAGCGAGTACGAAAACGGAATCGGCGTGCTGCGGATGCGTTCGCACGAAGCGCCTGCCGCTACCATGGCCGAGACCGTGCTATCGATCTGTGCGGTGAGGATGCTGTCGATGCGGCCCTGCCGGACGCAGTCGGCCAGGTCGTGGCCCATCTGCAGCATCAGGTAGTCGGATGGATTCGATGCCTGGCAAGCCGCTTCCCATTCTGCCGGGCGCAGCAGCGGCTGCAAGTCGGCCGGTCCGCGCGTGTCGCGCAACTGGTGACGCAGGGCGTGGCAAAAGGCGATGGCGCGGTAAATCATGCGCACGCGCACATCGTCCAGGCCCAGCCTGGCGTGGGCCGGCGTGTCGCCGCGTATCATCGTCTGGCACTGGCGCGAGAAATTACGGCTGCGCAACACCAGTTCGCCCCACAGCTTGCGCGCTTCCCAGTAGCGGTCGTAGGCGGCCGTGTTGCGAAAGCCCAGGAAGATGGCCAACGGCAAGCCGATCAGGGTAAACGGGATGGTGGTGAGGATCACCTTGTGGTCGAACAAGGTGCCGTGGCACCACGTGACGAGGGAGGCGATCAGGGTATTGACGATGAGCGTGGTGCGGATGCGCGGCAGGACGGAGCCGCGCACGACGAGGAACAGCCGTAGCGCCGATGGGCGCTCGCGCACGATCATGCTGGTCTCCCTGGCGGGAGCTGGGCTGGCGGGGAACGGCGCGCCCGGTGATGGGTAAAAGAAGAAAGACGCAGTGGCAAGTGCCGGGAACAAAAAGCCCGCGGTGCGTGCGGGCTGAGCTGGGTGTGCATGGGAAACAGTGTAGGGAAGACGGTTTAAGTATAGGCCGCCGATCCGTTTCCAGCCAATTCACAGTGATAATGGGTATTATTCATTTCATGAATGAATATTTCATTTGTAATTTATTGTGTGAATTTAACTATCCGTATCCTGTCGCTGCCTGATCTTCTTGCGGTGTTCTTCCTGCTGCCGTTTCAGTGCGGCACTGGCTGTATAGTCGTTGCGGAACCACGTCGGGTTCTTGCCGCGGCCCGGCCGGGAGCAATCAGCCAGGCTGGCCACGTCGGCGCAGTCGCAAGCGCAGTCCAGCAAAGGCACGTCGCAATCGCAAAATCCCGCCTGGGCCTGGCGGCGCGCGCTGCGCCGCGCCTGCGGATGCAGCGCCAGGTGTCGGCGATGGCGTTCGCCGCAGGCGCGCAGGCGCCGTTGCAACAGCGCCAGTCCCGGGCGCAAGCCGTGGCGCGCGATGACCTTGCAGCCATAGGCGGAGCAGCTGCCGCGCCCTGTCAGCACGCGGTAGGTGCAGGAGTAGCCTTTCCAGGGCGACAGATGGCGCTGGTAGGCACGGATCGCCCACAGGGCCAGATGCTTGCCGCAGGTGTCGAGTGAAAAAATGCGGGTTCCTTGGGCGGTCGCGTTCATTAGAGTAATGCAATGTTGCGAGCATACAATAGGGCTGCAAATAAGAATAGCGCCAGGGGCCTAGGCGCCCAAGCTTTTCCAGCCATGCCAGCCGAACGCCGCCAGCCACGCCACCATGATCGCCAGCCCCGGCAGCAACAGCCATTTTGCTGCCGTTTCTTCCCACGCCACATACGGCTGGCCACCGCGTGCGATGGCCAGCAGCGCCTGACCGCCATTCAGGCCGGCGAACGGCAGCAGATTAAAGGCGCACAGTTTCAATGCGAACAGGGCGAACACCAGCGCAAAGCCGTGCGTGCGGGCAAATGTTTCCCCTTCACCCAGCAATTCCTGCGCCGTCGACAACGGCGCCAGCGCGCCAGCGACGATGTGCCCGAAGGCGGCGATAAAGCGCTCCCAGCCTGATGCTCCCATGATGCCCAGCGCCAAGGCCAGCAGCACGGCCACGCCGCTCAGGGGCAGCAGCGCCTGCTTCCACAGCGGCTGGAAGTTGTAGGCGTCAAGGCAGGGATCGTCGTCATACAGAGTTTCCTCGCGCGTATCCTTCAGCACCAGATTGCCGGCCAGCGGCAGCAGCTTGAGGTGGACTTTGCCCCAGGTCAGCAAGGTGGGGCCGACGCCATAGCTGACGCTGCGCACCGTGATGCCGAACAGCCTGGCGCAGGCCGCCATGACGGAAATGTGGAGGAACATGAAGACAATAAGGCAGAGCAGCAACTGCAGGGCGGGATGCATGGGGCGGGTTGTCCAGGAAAAAAGGAGCGGTATTAGAACATGCCGCAGGAAAAAGTTGCGCACATGAAAAAAGCCCCGCCTGCATCGCTGCAGCCGGGGCTTTTGTATGACTGGGGCAGCTGGCGCCGCCCGCGACAATTTACAGCACTTCGCTGGCGTGGTCGGCCAGGCGCGAGCGCTCGCCGCGGGCCAGGGTGACGTGGCCGCTGTGGGTCCAGCCCTTGAAGCGGTCGACGACGTAGGTCAGGCCGCTCGAGCCTTCCGTCAGGTACGGCGTGTCGATCTGTGCGATGTTGCCCAAACACAGGATCTTCGTGCCGGGACCGGCACGCGTGACGAGGGTCTTGACTTGTTTTGGCGTCAGGTTTTGCGCTTCATCGATGATGAGGAACTTGTTGACGAAGGTGCGGCCGCGCATGAAGTTGAGCGACTTGATCTTGATGCGCGAGCGGATCAGGTCTTGCGTTGCCGCACGGCCCCATTCGCCGCCATCGGAGTCGGACTTGTTCAGCACTTCCAGGTTGTCGTCGAAGGCGCCCATCCATGGCGACATCTTTTCTTCTTCCGTGCCCGGCAGGAAACCGATATCTTCGCCGACGGGCACCGTCACGCGGGTGACGATGATCTCATTGTAGAGCTTGGTTTCCAGCACTTGCGCCAGGCCGGCGGCCAGGGCCAGCAGGGTCTTGCCGGTACCGGCCTGGCCCAGCAGGGTGACGAAATCGCATTCCGGATTCATCAGCAAGTTCAACGCGAAGTTCTGCTCGCGGTTGCGCGCCGTCACGCCCCACACATTGTTCTTCGTGTGGCTGAAGTCGCGCAGGGTTTGCAGTACGGCCGTCTTGCCGTTGATCTGCTTCACCTGGCCGTAGAACGGCGTTTCGCCGTTTTTCGGTTCCAGGTAGATGAACTGGTTGACCAGCAGCGATGGAATGAACGGGCCCGTTACGCGGTAGAAGGTGGAGCTGTAGCCATTCTTGCTTTCCTGCCACGATTCCATGTCCTTGCCGTGCTTGTTCCAGAAGTCGTCCGGCAATTGCACGATGCCCGAGTACAGCAAGTCCGTGTCTTCCAGCACATGGTCGTTGAAGTAATCTTCGGCCGGCAAGCCCAGGGCGCGCGCCTTGATGCGCATGTTGATGTCTTTCGACACCAGCACCACGGGACGGCCATCCTGTTCCGACTCGAGCGAGCGCACGACGGCCAGGATCTGGTTGTCGGCCTTGCCCACTGGCAAGCCTGCCGGCAGGTCGGCGCTTTGCAGGCGCGTCTGGAAGAACAGACGGCCCTTGGCATCCTTGTTGCCCAGCTTGGACAGCAGGATGCCGTGCTCGATGGCGTCGTCATCCGTGTTGCTGATCAGGGCGTCGAGCGTGCGCGACACCTGGCGTGCATTGCGCGCCACTTCCGTCATGCCCTTTTTGTGGTTGTCCAGCTCTTCCAGGGTCATCATCGGCAGGTACACATCGTGTTCCTCGAAGCGGAACAGCGACGATGGATCGTGCATCAGCACGTTGGTGTCGAGCACGAACAGTTTCGACAGGCCGCGCTGGTCGGCGGCGCGGCTGGCGGACGACTTGAGCTGCACTTCGACGGGCTTGTGCTTGGCCGGATGCGGTTGCTCGGCTTGCTTGACGGGCTTGATCGGCGTGACCTTGCCTTTTGCCGCCGGTTTGGCTTTCGCCCCAGGCGCGGCAACGACGGCAGGCGCGGCCGCAACCGGCGCGGGCGCAGGCACCGGCTTGGCGACCATCAGGGCCGCCACTTGCTTGATCTTCGTGGCCGCATTGCGGACCGGCTTGGCAACTTCGGCGATCGCCGCTTCAATGACAGGTGCAGCCACTTTCTTGGCTGCCGGGGTTTTGGTGGCCGGGCGCGCTGCGCCTGCGCTTGGGTAATCTTGGGTGACCAGGATGGTGGCTGGCTTGCTCGGTAATTTTGGCAGTGGCATCAGGATCTCAATCAAAAAATTTCTGGAATGAATCGCCCATGGGCAGCCAGCTTCTGGCGGCACTTCTCATGGGGTGGATGCGGGGGAACAACAATGCTACAGGACGAGTAACTGCCGGAAGGCCGGCAGCATGGCCGGTCATGGACGCCATCGGCGGGCTGCAGGCCCGCCTGGCGCAGTGGATGGAGGCGCTTCGTTGACTCAAAATGGCGATAGGTACCGTGAACTGAACTGCGGTTGAACCAGGCTCGCTGGAAGCCGACAACGCGCATTGGATCAAAATGGACGATCAATTCAGATGCGCTACGAATTCCAGCACTTCTTCCACGTGAGTTGCGACCTTCACGCCTCTCCATTCTTTCACCAATCGGCCCTGGGCGTCAATCACAAACGTACTGCGCTCGACGCCGCGTACCGTCTTGCCGTACATCTGTTTCATCTTCATGACGTTAAACAGCAGGCAAACGGCTTCGTCCGGGTCGGAAATGAGCTCGAACGGCAGTTCCAGCTTGGCTTTGAAGCTTTCGTGCGAGCGCAGGGAATCGCGGCTGATGCCGTAGATTTCCACGCCGGCGGCGGCAAATTGCGCATACGCGTCACGGAAAGCGATGTTTTCCGTGGTGCAACCAGGGGTGTTGTCCTTCGGATAGAAAAACAGCACCGTGGCCTTGGCCGGGCGGCCCAGCAACTGAAAGGTCTTGCCGCTGGTCATGGCGGCGCTAAAGTCGGGTATGCTAACGAGGGATTGGCTATCAGCCACAGGTTCTCTCCTGAACGGTGATCATCAGCGCTGGTTTTTAATCTGGCAACGCATCCAGGTGCAACAATACAGCATTCAGGCCGCTTTGCCCTGCACAATCAGGCGTCCCGAACGCCCGGGCAACTCATCCCAGGTGATGGGGCAAACGGGCAAGTCCGTATTTTTTATCTTTTCATAATAATCGCCCATCGCTGCAAACTGGTAGCCCTGGGCTTTCCAGCCAGCCAGCAGCTGTTCGAAAATGGGGGCGAGTTTCTGTCCTTCAAGTTCCGCGTGCAAGGTATATACGTGGTCGCGGGGATTGTCCGCCGTCAGCGACAATATATGCGCGGCAACATTGCCGGTCGTGATCAGCTTGCCGTCGATTTCGCAGCCCAGCAATTCATCCAGGGTGGGCAGGGTGGTGGGCAATTGCACGCATTGCAGGATGGTGTTGCCATTGCGCACGCGGTGCGGACCATTGCCCGGGTGCAGCATGGCGCCGCGCGCGTCGAGCATGGCACGGCCGTCGGAGGCGAAGCGGTAGCCGGCCATGTCGTGCTCGACAAAGGCGCTGACGTTCATTTGCCAGCCGGCCGCGCCGTGCGTATGCGGCTTGCTACCGAACACCTGCTCGTAGCGGTTGGCGGCCTTGCGCATCATGTTGATGGTCCAGGCGGCGTTGCGCTTGGCCACATTGTCTTGCCACAGGGTGTGATCCCAGGTGTGGATGCCGCACTCGAAACCGGCATCGCGCACGGCGCGCAATTGCGCCGCGCATTGCTTGCCGATATCGGGTCCCGGCAGCAAGGTGCCATACATCAATGTTTTCAAGCCGTAGTGCTCGACCACCGAGGTGCGCGACACCTTGCTGAAAAAGCCGGGCTTCAAGGCGCGCCGCAGGGCCCAGCCCGTGTGGTCGGGGCCCAGCGAGAACAGAAAGGTGGCCTTGGCCTGGTGCGCGGCCAGCATGCGCACCAGATTGCCCATGCCTTCACGGGTGCCGCGATAGGTATCGACGTCGATTTTCAGGGTCAGGAACGGCTTGCTCAACATTAATCCATCAGGGCTTTGGCTTGGGCTACCTGGCTGCGGTAGGCGTCGAAAATATTGCGCAGGGAATCGGCCATGGTGGTGGTCGGCGCCCAGCCCAGCTCTTCGCAGGTGTTGGTGATTTTCGGCACGCGGTTCTGCACGTCCTGGTAGCCGGCACCGTAGTAGGCGCCCGAGGTCGTTTCGACGATTTTCACGTGTTTCGCGCCTTCCGCGTATTCCGGGTATTCGGCGGCCAGCGTCAGCATCATGCCGGCCAGGTCGCGGATCGAATAGTTATTGGTCGGATTGCCAATGTTGTAGATCTTGCCGCTGGCGATGCCGTTCTTGTTGGCGATGATGCGGATCAGCGCATCGATGCCGTCGTCGATGTAGGTGAACGCGCGTTTCTGCGCGCCGCCGTCCACCAGCGAGATGTTCTCGCCGCGCACGATGTGGCCGAAGAATTGCGTCACCACGCGCGAGGAACCTTCCTTCGGCGTGTGGATCGAATCGAGGCCGGCGCCGATCCAGTTGAATGGACGGAACAGGGTGAAGTTCAGGCCTTCCATGCCGTAGCCCCAGATCACGCGGTCCATCAGCTGCTTGGCGTTCGAATAGATCCAGCGCGGCTTGTTGATGGGGCCGCAGATCAGTTCCGAGTTTTCCGGATCGAATTCCTCGTCATGGCACATGCCGTACACTTCGGAGGTCGACGGGAAGACCAGGTGCTTGCCGTACTTGGCGGCCGAGCGCACGATGGGCAGGTTGGCTTCGAAGTCCAGTTCGAAGACGCGCAGCGGCTGCTTGACGTAGGTCGATGGCGTGGCGATGGCCACCAGCGGCAGGATCACGTCGCATTTCTTGACGTGGTACTCGACCCATTCCTTGTTGATCGTGATGTCGCCTTCGAAGAAGTGCATGCGCGACTTGTAGTTATCATCTTCCAGCAATTCCGTGATGCGGTCCGTGTTCATGTCCATGCCGTAGACATGCCAGTCGGTGGTCTCCAGGATGCGCTTGGACAGGTGGTGGCCGATGAAGCCGTTGACGCCTAAGATGAGGACTTTTTTCATGTGAGATTCTCTTGTGTGATATCAGTGTGTGCTGACGCGGGTGGTCAGACTTGCTTGCAATTGCTGAGCCGAAATTGGCTCCCCGGCAGCCCTCAGCGCGGAAATGGCCAGCATGCGGCCGTCTCCGCAGACGCCAAAGATGCAATTATCCACTACCGCCAAGCCCGGTGGCAAACTTCCTGCGGAATGCTTGCTCAAACGGGCTTTTTCGATGGTGTAAATAACATTGTTGACTTCGGTGAAGGCGCCGGGATACGGAGGCGCGACGGCCCGGTGCAGGTTGTACACCTGCTGCGCGGGTAACTTCCAGTCGATGCGGCCGTCTTCCGGCGTGCGGCCGCCAAAATAGCCGCCCTGGCGCAAATCGTTGAGCTGGCGCGGCGCCGTGCCGTCCAGCAAGGCCGGCAGCACGCCCCACAGCGTTTGTTCCGCCGCCACGGTGACCTTGCCGAAGACTTCGAATGCCGTGTCGTCGGGCAGGATGGGCACGGCTGTTTGCGCCACGATGGCACCGGCGTCCGGCTTGACCGTCATTTCATGCAGGGTGGCGCCCGTCTCCGTGGCGCCATGCAGCACGGCCCAGTTGACGGGCGCGCGGCCGCGGAACTGCGGCAGCAGCGAACCGTGCATATTGTAGGCGGGCGCGACTTCCAGAATGCTGGCGGGCAACATGTGGCGGTAGTAAAAGCTGAACAGCATGTCCGGTCTGGCCGCCTGCACCCGCGCCAGCAGGTCGGGCGCGCGCGCGTCCGAAGGCGTGATGTACGGGATGCCTTCGGCCTGGCACAGGCTGGCGACGGATTCGAACCACAGGTTTTCCGTGGGACTGTCTTCGTGCGTGACGACCAGGGCGATATCGACGCCGCCGGCCAGCAGCACCTTGATGCAGCGCACGCCCACGTTGTGGTAGCCGAAGACGACGGCGCGGGGGGCGCCCATCAGCGGCCCACCTGGCGCTTTTCCAGGCGCACGTACGATGGCGCCTCGGCTTCCGCCTGGGTCATGCCGTCCTGCAAGATGGTTTGCACCACGTAGCGGGGCCGTGCACGCACTTGCTGGAAGATGCGTCCCACGTATTCGCCCACCAGGCCGATGCCGAACAGGATCACGCCCATCAGGAAGAAGGCGATGGCGAACAGGGTGAACACGCCTTGCGCCTCGGCGCCCAGCAGGAAGCGGCGCACCAGCAAATAGATCACCAGCAGGGCGGAGCTGACCGACAGCAGCATGCCCAGCATCGAAAAGATTTGCAGGGGAATCAGCGAAAAGCCCGTGACCAGGTCGAAATTGAGGCGGATCAGGCTGTACAGCGAGTATTTCGACTCGCCGGCGGCCCGTTCCTCGTGTTCGACGGTGATTTCCGTCGGCTTGCGGGCAAACGTGTAGGCGAGGGCGGGGACGAAGGTGTTGACCTCGGCGCACTGGTTGACCAGGTCGATCACATTGCGGCCATACGCGCGCAGCATGTTGCCCTGGTCCGTGATCTTGATGTTGGTGATGCGCTCGCGCAGGCGGTTCATCATCTTCGAGGCCAGGGTGCGCCAGGCGGAATCTTGCCGCTTGCGCCGGATCGAGCCCACATAATCGTAGCCTTCGCGCATCTTTGCCACCAGGTTGCCGATTTCTTCGGGCGGGTTCTGCAGGTCGGCGTCGAGCGTGACCATGATCTGCCCGCGCGAAGCTTCAAAGCCGGCCAGGATGGCCATATGCTGGCCATAATTGCCGTTGAATAAGACGACGCGCGTGACGTCGGGGCGCTGGCGGAACTGTTCCGCCAGGATGGCCACCGAATTGTCGCGGCTGCCATCATTGATGAAGATGATCTCGTAGCTCGTCTGCAAGGCGTCGAGGGCCGGATACAGGCGGGCGAACAGGCTGGCCAGGCCATCCTGTTCGTTGTAGATCGGAATGATAATGGACAGTTCAGGTTTCATCGGCGCGCTGCTCACTTGATGAGAATGGATTTGACGGTGGCGACGGCGCGTTCCACGTCCTGTGTCGTCATGGCGTAGAACATCGGCAAGGTCACGGTCAGGCGGCCGATCTGTTCCGAGACGGGGAACATACCTTCGGTAAAGCCGCGTTCGCGGTACATGGTAAACAGGTGGATCGGTGCGTAATGATAGCCCGTTCCCACGTTTTGCTGCGCCATGGCCTGCATGAACGCGGCGCGTGTGCCGGGGCCGTTGTCGGGCAGGATGATCTGGAACAAGTGCCAGTTGCTGTTTTCAAAGTCCTGCACGGGCAGCCGGGCGCCGCTGGCCGCTTCGAAGTCGCTGCCGAACTGCGCGAAATAGTGGCGCGCCAGCGCGCGGCGGTGGGCCGTGATGGCGTCGATATTGGCGAACTGGCCCAGGCCGATGGCGGCCATGATGTCGCTCATGTTGTATTTGCCGCCCAGCACGTCGACGTCGATGCCGTCCACGCCGCTGCGCGTGACGCCCTGCAGCCGGTATTTCTCGGCCAGTTTCGCTTCTTCCAGGTTGTTCAGGACGAGGCAGCCGCCTTCGCCCGTGGTGATGTTCTTGTTGGCCTGGAAGCTGAACGAGACGAAGTCGCCGAACGCGCCGATGCGCTTGCCTTTCCAGCTGGAGCCGAACGCCTGCGCCGCGTCCTCCACGACCCGCAGCTTGTACTTCTCGGCAATCGCGTACAGGCGGTCCATGTCGACGGGCAAGCCGGACAGGTAGACGGGGATGATGGCTTTCGTCCGCGGGGTGATGGCCGCTTCCAGCTTGTCGAGGTCGATATTCCGCGTGACGGGATCGATATCGGCAAACACGGGCGTGGCGCCCACTTCGATGATGACGTTCGCCGTCGCGACCCACGACACGGGCGTGGTGATGACTTCGTCGCCGGGGCCGATGCCGGCGATGCGCAGCGCGATTTCCATGGTGCACGTGCCCGAATTGAAGGTGCGCACGGGACGCCCGCCGAAATACTCGGACAGCTGGGCTTCGAAGGCTTGCACCTTCGGGCCGCTGGTGATCCAGCCCGAGCGCAGCACCTCGCCGACGGCGGCGATGGTCGCTTCATCGATGGTGGGTTTGGAAAAAGGCAAAAAGGGCAGGGTAGAGGTCATGGGGCGCGGTTCTTGGGTCGGTATGGTGTCGGGTGTCGGTGTCGCCGAGGCTGCCGGTGCGGTCAAACACCGCCGGCAGGCATGGCTATTTTATATCGTTCATAGGGCGGCGCGGCCCCCTCGGCGGTGAAAAATCCTGCCGCTGCGGGGCGGGGCAAGCCGGCCGGGGGCGCGATCCGTGCTGCTTCGCGCCCCGGTTCTCCATCTATTTGTTGGCAATGACCATGCGGCGCGCATCCTCGGCAATGACGCGCATGGGCACGCCACGCTGTTGCAATTCCTTGTAACGGTTCAGGCTGATAATTGCCATGTCGTGCACGCCGGCGTTGGCATCGTTCGTCCACTGCGTGATGAACGGCTCGATGGTCGGGATCGACAGTTCCGGCTGCTGTTTCAGGCCAAACGTGAATTCATCCCAGTAATCGACGAGGATCACGGGCCGCTGCAGGTAATACGTCAGCGACTGTTCATAGATGCCGACCGAATAGAGCTTGGTATCGGCCTTCAGTTCGGCCTGGATCTGCGGCAGCATGTCGCTGCCCGCGCGGTTCTGGCCATACAGTTCGGAGCCGGCCAGGATGCAGTGCGTGGCCAGGAAGCCGGCGCCGGCGATCGTCAGCACGGTCATGTCGCGGCGCAGCTGGCGCGCATGCAGCAGGGCCAGGGCGCCGCCGGCCAGGGCGAAGAAGCCGGCCGCCATCAGCCATGGCTGGTAGCCTTTCAATGCGATCAGTGCCGCCGGATCGCGCGCGCTGGCCTTGCCGAAGGCGATCGGCCCGCCGATCAGGATGGCCGCGCCCAGCACGCACAGCAGGCCGGCGGCGAACAGGCGCTGGCGGCGCGATGCCGATTCCAGGTACAGCGCCACCAGCAAGGCCAGCGCCGGGAAGATCGGCACGATATAGCCGGGCAGCTTCGAGGTCGAATAGCTGAAGAAGAAGAAAATGAAGACGGCCCAGACCAGCAGCATCAAGCGCGGCTGGAAGGCGCCCGGCTGGCGCTGGAAGGCGGCGGCCAGGCTTTGCGGCAACACGCCTATCCAGGGCAGGATGCCGGGAATGAGCAGCACGAGGAAATAGTACCAGGCGCCTTCGCGCTTGTGCCCCTTCATCAGGAAGCGCTGGAAATGCTCGTGGATGAAGAAGAAATGCGGCTGCTCCGGATTGCGCAGGGCCACCAGCACGAACCAGGGCGCGGCGATGGCGAAAAAGACCAGCAAGCCCTTGACCAGGTGCAAACGCGTCCAGATGCGCCAGTCGCGCGCGCACAGCGAATACAGCACCAGCACGGCGCCCGGCAGCACGATGCCGATCAGGCCCTTGGCCAGCACGGCCAGCGCCATGCCGGCCCAGCAGGCCAGCATCCAGTTGCGCCGCTCCGTCGCCGTGGCGTCGTCGCGCTGGGCGATCAGCAGGCTGCCCAGGGTAATCGTCATCATGCCCGACAGGCCCATGTCCAGCGAATTGATCTGCCCGGAAGCGAGCCAGAACAGGCTCGACGCCAGCACCAGGCCCGCATACAGGCCCACGCGGGGGCCGAAGACCTTCTTGCCCGCATAGGCCGTCATGCATACGCCGATGATGCCGCACAGGCCAGTCCACAGGCGCGCCTGCCACTCGCCCAGGCCGAAGGCGGCGAAAGTCAGCGCATTCATCCAGGTTTGCAGCGGCGGCTTTTCAAAGTACTTGATGCCGTTCAGGCGCGTGGTGATCCAGTCGCCCGTGACGAACATTTCGCGCGCCATTTCGGCGTAGCGGCCCTCGTCGGGCGGCACCAGGGTGCGCACGCCCAGCGCATACAGGGTGACGACGATGAAGATGCCCAGCAGGGACCACATCAGCACCCGCGACGAGTGCAGTTCGTTGACATTGATTTTCATGCGGCCTTGCCTGCGGCCTTGCCTGCGGCCGGGGCCAGGATCAGGGCCAGGGTGACCTTGCGGCCTTCGCCCATGAGGATATTGTAGGTGCGGCAGGCGGCCTGGCTATCCATGCATTCGACGCCGATGCGGCGCATGGTCAGCGCGGCCGTCAGCTTCGGGTGCACGAAGCGCTGGCGCTCGCCCGTGCCGAGGATGACCACGTCGGGCGCATCGGCCAGGATCTGCGCGAAATGCGCCTCGTTCAATTGTTCGAAACTGTCCACTTCCCACGCGCGTGGCGCCATTTCCGGCATGACGATCAGGCTGTAGTTGTAGGGCTGGGCATTGATCTCGACGCCGTTTTCGTCATAGCCGGTGACAGTCTGGTATTGTTGGGTGCTGCTGGCGTGGAGTTTCATGGCGATATCGGGGCTGGTCGTGTCGGTTGATCGGTGCGCGCGCGGCCAAACTGGGTGCCGCGGCCAAGGGCGTAAGCATGCCATAAATGACAGAAAAGAGCGACTGAAAAGCAACATCCTTTCCAAATTGCAATGTTCGGCGCCACAGTGACGCTGCCTGCCTGCGCCATGGTAATGGCGCAAGATTAAGGGAAGATGAAGATGGCGGCCGCCGGATGGGCTTCCCGATGCGCCGGCGTGGCAGAATCGGCGTCAAATGCTGCAGTTCGCCATGTTTAATTTGATAAAATGGCCTGTTTTCGGCGAGAATGGTTGTTTTCGCCTTGCAGTCTTTCGCATCGCAGTTTCACGGGTTCATAGTTCTGGCGCGGCGGCCACGCTGCAAGCTCAAGTCTCCGCGCCGCATCACGACAGGGATTTATTTTGCGACCGATTCAGAAATCGAATAAATTGGCGGACGTCTGCTACGACATCCGCGGCCCGGTCCTGGAAAAATCCAGGCAAATGGAAGAAGAAGGCCACAAGATCACCAAGCTCAATATCGGCAACCTGGCCGTATTCGGCTTCGATCCGCCCGACGAGATCGTGCGCGACATGATGCTCAATCTGCAGAACGCGGCCGGCTATACGGACTCGAAAGGCATGTTCGCGCCGCGCAAGGCCGTCATGCACTACACGCAAGGCAAGAATATCGCCGGCGTGACCATTGATGACATTTACCTGGGCAATGGCGCTTCCGAACTGATCGTCATGTCGATGAACGCCCTGCTCAACAGTGGCGACGAAGTGCTGGTGCCGGCGCCCGATTACCCGCTGTGGACGGCCGCCGTCAGCCTGTCGGGCGGCAATCCCGTGCATTATGTGTGCGACGAGCAGAACGAATGGTATCCCGACATCGAGGACATGCGCCGCAAGATCACGCCGCAGACCAAGGCCATCGTCGTCATCAACCCGAACAATCCCACCGGCGCGCTGTACCCGGTTTCCGTGCTGCAGCAGATCGTCGAACTGGCGCGCCAGCATCAATTGATCATTTTCGCCGACGAGATCTACGACAAGGTGCTGTACGACGAAGCCGAGCACGTGTCGATCGCCTCGCTGGCCGACGACGTGCTGTTCATTACCATGAACGGCCTGTCGAAGAATTACCGCTCCTGCGGCTACCGTTCCGGCTGGATGGTGGTTTCGGGCGAAAAGCGTCACGCCAAAGATTACATCGAGGGCCTCAACATGCTGGCCTCGATGCGGCTATGCGCCAACGCGCCGGGGCAGTTTGCCATCCAGACGGCGCTAGGCGGCTACCAGAGCATACAAGACCTGGTGGGGCCCGGCGGGCGCCTGTTGAAACAGCGCGATCTGGCGCACAAGCTGCTGACCGACATTCCGGGCGTCACCTGTGTCAAGCCGAAGGCCGCGCTGTACATGTTCCCGCGCCTGGACCCGGAGATCTACCCGATCGCCGACGACCAGCAGTTTGCCTATGAATTACTGGCCGAAGCCAAGGTCCTGATCGTGCAGGGCACGGGCTTCAACTGGATCGCGCCCGACCATTTCCGCGTCGTCTTCCTGCCCAACTCCGATGACCTGACCGAGGCCATGGGGCGCATTGCGCGCTTCCTCGAAGGCTATCGCAAGCGTCACGGCCGGGGCTGAAAGCCAGCAGCAGCAATCTCGATCAACCTGGCGCCGCCCAAGGGGGCGCCACTTATGAGCAGTCAAGCACAACTATGAAATCCATCAAGATCGGCCTGCTGGGCCTGGGCAATGTCGGTTACGGCACGTTCAGCGTCCTGAAACGCAACCAGGAAGAAATCAAGCGCCGCGCGGGCCGCGGCATTGACGTCGTCGCCGTCGCCGTGCGCGACGTGGCGCGCGCCGAAGCGCTGGTCGCCGGCGGCTGCAAGGTCGTCAATGATCCCTACCTGATCGTCAACGATCCCGAGATCGACATCGTCGTCGAACTGATCGGCGGCTACGACCTGTCGAAAACCCTGGTGATGCAGGCCATCGCCAACGGCAAGCACGTGGTCACGGCCAACAAGGCCCTGCTGGCCGTGCACGGCAACGAAATCTTCGCCGCCGCCCAGGACAAGGGCGTGATGGTGGCCTTCGAGGCGGCCGTCGCCGGCGGCATCCCCATCATCAAGGCGCTGCGCGAAGGCTTGACGGCCAACCGCATCGAATGGATCGCCGGCATCATCAACGGCACCACCAATTTCATCCTGTCCGAAATGCGTGACAAGGGCCTCGATTTCGCCACCGTGCTGAAACAGGCGCAGGAACTCGGCTACGCGGAAGCCGACCCCACGTTCGACATCGAAGGCGTGGACGCCGCGCACAAGGCCACCATCATGTCGGCCATCGCCTTCGGCATCCCGGTGCAGTTCGACAAGGCCTACGTGGAAGGCATCAGCAACCTCAATGCCGTCGACATCCGCTATGCCGAGCAGCTGGGCTACCGCATCAAGCTGCTGGGCATCACCAAGCGCGCCACCGTCAACGGCGTGGAAGGCATCGAGCTGCGCGTGCATCCGACCCTGATCCCGGCCAAGCGCCTGATCGCCAACGTGGAAGGCGCCATGAACGCGGTGCTGGTGCATGGCGACGCCGTCGGCGCCAGCCTGTACTCGGGCCGCGGCGCGGGCGCCGAGCCGACCGCTTCGTCGGTGATCGCCGACCTGGTCGACATCACCCGCCTGGCCACGGCCGATCCGGAACACCGCGTGCCGCACCTGGCGTTCCAGCCGAACGCGATGACCGATATCGCGATCTTGCCGATGTCGGAAATCACCACCAGCTACTACCTGCGCATGCACGTGGCCGACCAGCCGGGCGTGCTGGCCGACCTGACGCGCATCCTGGCCGAACGCGGCATCTCGATCGACGCCATGCTGCAAAAAGAGCCGGCCGAGGGCGAGACGCATACGGACATCATCATGCTGACGCACCAGACGCAGGAGAAGAACGTCACGGCCGCCATCGAGAAGATGGAAGCCTTGAACAGCGTGGTGGGCACGGTCACCAAGATCCGCCTGGAAAACCTCAGCTGAGTTTTCAGCGATCCATGCAGAACGGCGCCCGCGGGCGCCGTTTTTTTATGCGTGATGTCGTCGGATTACGCCGCCGTACCGACGGGGCCCACGTCCATGCCGTCATAGCTGGCCAGTTGCTTGTCCTGCGCAAATGCCATCAGTTCGCCATTGCGCGCGTGCAGGCTGTCGACGCCGTGCACTTCGGCCTTTTCCACGTGCAGCACCCACACGGGCGGTGCCGCCGGATCGTCGAGTTCCGGCTGGTACAGTTCCACGGGGCGGTAGCCCTGCAGCGCCAGCAGGGTGGCGGCCTGCTCCAGCGGTTCGGAGGTCGGGTTGGTGAAGTAATAGCCCCACAGCAGCGGCTGGGAAAGGTCCCAGGGCGCGTTCTCGGCGATATTGGCAAACAGTTCGGTCACATCTTCTTTGGTCATCATGGCAATGGGTCTTCCTTAAAATCTCAGGGCGCGATCTTAGCACCGACTGGCGCCTGGGCGAAATACACGCCAACTTTCAATCCATGCCCATTCGCCGCCGTGGCCAGTTCCAGCCGCGCGCCGTGCAGGGCGGCGATGTCGCGCACGATGGCCAGGCCCAGGCCGGCGCCGCCCGGGTTGCTCTCGAGCGCCGCGCCCACCCGGTAGAACGGCGTCAACACGCGTTCGCGCTCGGCCGGCGGGATGCCCTTGCCGCTATCTTCCACTTCCAGTACGGCGCCGTGCTCGCGTCCGTTCGCTGCCTGCGCCGCGCGCACGCGCAGGATCACGCTGCCGCCCTGCGGCGTGTAGCGCAGGGCGTTGTCGACCAGGTTGGCCACCAGTTCATGCAGCAGCAGGGCCTGGCCATGCACGGGCGCTTCGTCGGGCGCTTCCAGCGACAGGTCGATATGCTTGCCGACGGCGGCCATGGCCATTTCCAGTCCCACCTGCTGCGCCACGTCGCGCAGCGCGACCGTGTCCATGGCCAGGCTGTCGCCGCCATGCTCGATGCGCGCCAGGGTCAGGAGGCGGTTGGCCAGCAGCACGGTCGAATCGGTGGTGACGGCGATCGAGCGCACGATGTCGCGCAGGGCGGCGGCGTCCGGCGGCGCGCCCGCCTGGCGGTCGCATTCGCGCATGGCCAGTTCGGCCTGGGTTTTCAGCACCGTCAACGGCGTGCGCAGCTGGTGCGAGGCGTCGGCGATGAAGCGGCGCTGGCTGGCGATCAGCTGCTGCAGGCGCGACATGGAACCGTTCATGGCGCTCACCAGGGGGCGCATTTCCTTGTGCACCAGGGTGGGATCGACGTCGGACAGGTCGGACAGGGTGCGCGTCTCGACTTCCATTTTCAAGCGCATCAGCGGGCGCAGCACCAGGCGCACGGCAAACCACACGAGGGCGCCCATCACCAGCACCATCGCCGCCTGCCAGATCAGGGTGTCGAACAGGATCTGGTTCGACAGGCCGCGCCGCGCGTCCAGCGTTTCGGCCACCTGGATCAGGGCGATGCCGCGCATCGAGTCGTCATACACGGGCTGCAGCAGGGCGGCGATGCGGATCGGCTTGCCGTGGTAGTCGGCATGGTAGAAGCGCACCAGGGCCGGATAATTCTGCGAGCGGGGCACGTTCTTCGGCACGGGCGGCAAGTCGCCGTAGCCCGACACGAGCTCGCCGTTGATGCCCGTGACCTTGTAGTAGATGCGGCCCAGGGTGTCGGTCTCGAAGCTGTCGAGCGCCACGTAGGGCACTTCGGCCACCACCTTGCCGCCGACGATGGAGACGCGCTCGGCCAGTGCCCGCGTCGACGCCAGCAGGGAGCGGTCGTAGGCCATGTCGGCCGCGTCGAGCGCGTTGCGGTACACAAAGACGGCATCGAGCAGCACCAGCATCACCAGCGGGATGAGCAGCCAGCGCAGCAGCTGGCTGCGCAGGCTGCCCAGCGGCCGCCCCTGCGCCCAGCGCCGGCGCAGGCGCTCGAACAGGGGCGGGCGTGGGGCGCGCACGGTCATTTTGACGCGGCGGGGGCCATCGCGCTGCGCGGCTGCAGCAGGTAGCCGATGCCGCGCAGGGTGGTGATGACGGCGCCGTCGGGCGAACCGGTTTCCACGCCGCTTTCCAGTTTCTTGCGCACGCGGTGGATATACAGTTCGATGGCGTCCAGGTTGGCGTCGTCGGCCAGCGCGAAGACTTCGTCGAACAGCTTTTCCTTCGACACGGCGCGCCCGGAGCGCGTGATCAGCGCTTCGAGCACGGCGTGTTCGCGCGGCGTCAGCGCCAGCGCCGCTCCGCGATAGCTGAACATGCGCGTGACGGTGTCGAAACTGAGGGCGCCGCAGGTGTGCACGAGCGCTTCGTTGCCCTGGCTGCGGCGCAGCAGGGCTTTTACGCGCGCTTCCAGTTCGGCCAGTTCGAACGGCTTGGCCATGTAGTCGTCCGCGCCCAGGTTCAGGCCCTGCACTTTTTCATCGAGGCCGCCGCGCGCCGTGAGTATCATGACGGGAGTCTTGCCGCGCGTGCCGCCGCGCGCGCGCAGGCGGCGCAGCACGTCCAGGCCGTCCATCTTCGGCAAGGTCAGGTCGAGCAGCACCAGCGAATACTCCTGCGTATGCAGCAGGGCGTCGGCATCGGCGCCGTTGTGGGCGGTCTCCACCGTCAGGTGCGCGTCGCGCAGGGCCTTTGCCAGCCAGTGCGACAGCTCCAGATGGTCTTCCACTAATAATATGCGCATGGTCTCCGCCATTCGTTTGAAACGATACAGTGTAAGCCCGCCGGCGCCGCACCGACAGGGGCGGCGATGAATATGTCTGTTCCCCTTGTGGCTGTCCGGCGACACCTGTCAGTCTGAAAGCGAATTGAAAGGATCGCGATCATATAGTGTGATCCTGATTCATGAAGTTGATCAGGCATATCACCAATAACTATATCTAAGGGAGACACTCTACATGAAGAAATCCGCATTCCCGCTGGCCGCCATGGCGTTACTCGCCATGGCCGGCAGCGCCCACGCCCAGTCGAACGTCACCCTGTACGGCCGCCTGGACGCCGGCATCAGCAACACCAGCAACGCCGGTCCGAACAAAAGCTCGATGACGCAGGTGAGTTCCGGCGGCATGAACACCTCGCGCTGGGGCATCCTGGGCAGCGAAGACCTGGGCGGCGGCCTGAAAGCCGTCTTCAATCTGGAAGGCGGCATCCTGGTCGATACGGGCGCGGCCGACGGCGCGCTGTTCAAGCGCCAGGCCAACGTGGGCCTGGAAGGCGCGTTTGGCCGCGTCGTGCTGGGCCGCTCGTTTACCACCGTGTACGACTTCGTGCTGCCGTTCGATCCGATGGCCTATGCGCCTTTCTATTCGTGGGCCACCTCGGCCAACGCGACGGGCCCGAGCAAGTACGGCATGACGACGGCCTTCGACAACATGGTCAAGTACTCGGGCAAGACGGGCGACTTCAGCTACGGCGCATCGTACGGCTTCGGCGAACAGTCGACGGGCAGCTCGGACAGCGCCAAGCTGTCCACGGCCGTCACCTACAAGACGGGTCCTGTCAGCCTGCTGGCCACGTATGAGCGGGTGAACGGCAACGCCATCGCCGGCGGCGCGCGCGACAAGACCAGCGTGTACCACCTGGGCGCCATGTATGACGACGGCCCGTGGAAAGTGCAGGCGGCGGCGCGCGACTACAAGCTCGATCCGGCTGCCTCCGGCAAGGCCGACGTGCGCGGTACCCTGTACTGGGGCGGCGTCAGCTACAAGACCACGCCGGTGATCACCCTGACGGGCGTGATCTACTACCAGGACGTGAAAAACGTGGCCGCCAACCTCGATGCCGATCCGATCATGTACGTGGCGCGCGTGCGCTATGCCCTGTCCAAGCGCACCGACCTGTATGTGGCCGGCGCCTACGCCAAGGCCAAGCACAACCAGTTGGTCAGCCTGTCGCGTGACGACGCCGGTTTCGGCGACACGCAGCGCGGCCTGATCGCCGGCATCCAGCACCGCTTCTAAGCCATGACGATGCTGCGCACCGCGTTCCTGCCGCTGCTGCTGTTGTCCGCGCAGCTGCCCGCGCCGGCAACAGCCGCCGCGCCTGAAGTCGACTGCGTGGTGCCGTCCAAGCCGGGCGGCGCCATGGACCTGACCTGCAAGCTGGCGCAGAAAGGGCTGCTGCAGCCCGATCCGGCGGCGGCGGCGCCGTTCGCGTCCTCTGTGCGCATCAGCTATCTGCCCGGCGGCATCGGTGCGGTGGCGTGGCGCTCGATGGGCTCGCAGCGCCGGCGTGCCGAGGCCAACACCCTGGTGGTGTTTTCGGGCGGCTCGCTGCTGAACCTGGCGCAGGGCAAGTTCGGCAACGCCAAGACGGGCGACGTGCGCTGGGTGGCGGCGCTGGGCGCCGACTACGGCATGATCGCCGTGCGCAGCGACTCCCCCTACAAGACCCTGGCGGACCTGATCGCCGCGCTCAAGCGCCACCCCGACAAGGTACTGATCGGCGTGTCCGGCACCATCGGCAGCCAGGACTGGCTGAAGATGGCGCTGGTGGCGCGCCAGGCCGGCATCGACCCGAAAGTGCTGCGCTTCGTGGCGCTGGAAGGCGGCGGCGAGATATTCACGGCCATGCAGGCCGATTACGTGCAGGTGATGTCGGGCGACACGTCGGAAGCGACCCTGAACGCGGGCGACAGCCATGCGCGCGTGCTGGCCGTGCTGTCGGAAAAGCGCCTGCCCGGCGTGCTGGCGGGCGTGCCGACGGCGCGCGAGCAGGGCATCGACGTGGTGTGGCCCATCATCCGCGGCGTGTGGATGGGGCCACAGGTGCCGGAGGCGGATTATCAGCGCTGGGTGGCCAGTTTTGATCGCGCCATGGCCACGCCGCAGTTTGCCCAGTGGCGCACGCAGGCGGGCATGTATCCGTTCGCGCTGACGGGCGACAAATTGACGCAGTACGTGAACCAGGCAGTCGAGCGCTATTCCAGGCAGGCCGCCGAACTGGGCCTGATGCGCTGAAGCCAATAGCAAACCATACAACAATCACAGACGGAGACAAACCATGCAAACCAAGACCATTCTCGCCATCGCCCTGGCCGCCGCTTTCGCGGGTACCGCCGGCGCCGCTTTCGCCCAGGTGCCGGCAGGTTATCCGGCCGACTACCAGAAGATCATCGACGCGGCCAAGAAGGAAGGCAAGGTGGTGATCTACAGCGCCACCGACAGCAAGGCGGCCGCGCCGCTGATCAAGGATTTCAGCACGCTGTATCCGGGCATCTCGGTCGAATACAACGACATGAATTCCACCGAAGTGTACAACCGCTTCATTTCCGAAGTGGCCGCCGGCGGCAATACGGCCGACGTGATGTGGTCGTCGGCGATGGACTTGCAGATGCGCCTGGCCTCCGACGGCTACGCCCTGAAATACAAGTCGGTCGAAGCGGCGAAGATCCCCGGCTGGGCCATGTGGGACGACCAGGCCTACGGCACCACGTTCGAGCCGGCCGCCATCGTCTACAACAAGCGCCTGCTCGACCCGAAGGAAGTGCCGAAGAACCACGACGATTTCGTCAAGCTGATCGCCACGCCGAAGTTCAAGGACAAGGTCACCACCTACGACATCGAGAAGTCGGGCGTGGGCTTCATGTTCATGTCGCAGGACGCCAAGGAGTATCCGCAATTCCTGGCGCTGCAAAATGCGTTTGGCGTGGCCAAGGTGCGCGTGCAGTCGTCGACGGGCACCATGATGGAGCGCATTTCGTCGGGTGAAAACCTGATCGGCTATAACGTGCTGGGTTCCTACGCCCTGGTGCGCGCCAAGACCGACCCGTCGATCGGCGTGGTGCTGCCCAAGGATTACACCCTGATCCTGTCGCGCGTGCAGTTCATCAACAAGAATGCGAAGAACGTCAACGCCAGCAAGCTGTGGCTCGACTACATCCTGTCGCACCGCGGCCAGACCATCATCGCCAACGGCGCCAAGCTGTTCGCCATCCGCGCCGACGTCACGGGCGAAACGACATCGGCCGACCTGATCAAGGAAATCGGCGCGGCCAACGTCAAGCCGATTCCCGTGCATCCGATCATCCTGCAATTTTTGGGACCTGCCAAGCGCATGGCCTTCCTGAAGCAGTGGAAAGAGACCGCCGGCAAAAAGTAGGAATCGTACCCAGGCCGTCCTGGCCGTCCGCAGGCACATGCCCGCGGACGGATGCCGCACCCTTCATTCATTGGATTCATCATGCAAACTGCCATCTTGCCGCTGCCTGCACGGTCGCGCTCTCCCTTGTCTCGCCTGAACTGGCCGCGCGGCGTGGTCGTGGCGATCACGCTGGTCGCCATTTTCCTGCCGCTGTTCCTGATTTTTTACCAGAGCTTTCTGAACGCGCCGTTTTTCATGCCCGTGCGCGAATTCGGCTTTGACTCTTACCGTTTCATCTTCGATGATCCCGATTTCTCCATGGCCTTCAAGAATGGCCTGATGCTCGCCTGCGGCCTGACGGTGATCGCCGTGCCGCTGGGCGGCATGCTGGCCTTCCTGATGGTGCGCACGGATTTGCCGGGCCGCGGCTGGGTGGCGCCCATGCTGCTGGTGCCGATCTTTGTGTCGCCGATGGTGATGGGCTTTGGCTACGTCGTCTCGATGGGCCCCGTGGGTTTCTATTCGATCTGGGCCAAGGAGCTGCTCGGCTTCGTGCCCTGGAATATTTATTCGTTCACCAGCATCGTCATCATCGCCGGCCTGACGCACGTGCCGCACGTCTACCTGTACGCCTCGTCGGCGCTGAAAAGCCTGGGTTCGGACGTGGAGGAGGCGGCCCGCGTGGCCGGCGCCTCGCCGGTGCAGGTGATGCTCAATGTGTCGCTGCCGATGATCATGCCGGCCCTGGCGTATGCGGGCGTGCTGGTGTTCTTCCTCGGCTTCGAGGTGTTCGGCCTGGTGCTGGTGCTCGGTGATCCGGAAGGCCACCTGGTGCTGCCGACCTATCTGTACAAGCTGACGAACAAGCTCGGTACCCCGTCCTACCACCTGATGGCCGCCGTCGCCGTCTGCCTGGTGATGGTGACCATGCCGCTGGTGATGATACAGCGCTGGCTGCTGAAATCGGCCAACAAGTATGTATCGATCAAGGGCAAGGGCGCGCGCAGCAAGGCCATGCCGCTGGGCCGCTGGAAGTGGCTGGCGTTCGCCTTGCTGGCCGGCTGGCTGATCTTCACCATCATCCTGCCGTTGACGGGCATCGTGCTGCGCTCCTTCGTGCAGTACTGGGGCGAGGGCGTGCACCTGGCCGACGTCTTGACCCTGCAGCATTTCCGCGACATTTTCGACCAGCCGTCGCTGGTGCGCGGCATCGTCAACACCATCCTGATCGGCGTCGTCGGCGGCGCGCTGGCCGTGGGCTGCTACAGCTTCATCGCGCTGGCCATGCACCGCAAGGCGGACGGCATCACGCGCCTGCTCGACTACAGCGTGCTGGTGCCGCGCGCCGTGCCGGGCCTCTTGGCAGGCCTGTCGTTCCTGTGGGTGTTCCTGTTCGTGCCGGCCTGGCTCGACGGCATATTGAAAGGCATGGACAACGGCGTGGCCCTGTGGCTGAGCGGCCATGTGATTCCCGTGCTGCGCGAACTGCGCTCGACGATCTTCGCCCTGTGGCTCGCGTATTCGGTGGTGTGGATGGCCTACGGCATGCGCCTCATTTCCACGGCGCTGCTGCAGGTGGGGCCGGAACTGGAAGAGGCGGCGCGCGCCGTCGGCGCCAGCCGCGGCCAGGTGACGCGCGACGTCACCCTGCCGCTGATCAAGTACGGCTTGCTGGGCGCCTGGCTGATGGTGTTCCTGATCTTCGAGCGCGAATATTCGACGGGCGTGTACCTGCTCTCGCCGGGCACGGAAGTGATCGGCGCCATGCTGGTGTCGCTGTGGGCGGGCGGCTCGACCGACCTGGTGGCGGCGCTGTCCTTCATCAATATCACCCTGGTGGCCATCGGCCTGGGCATCGCGCTGCGCTTCGGCGTGAAGTTGCATAACTAATTAGAAAATGAGACCACATCATGAATGAATTGACCGTCAATGAACTGCACCTGGACTACGGCACCGGCGCTGCCGCCAACCAGATCCTGAAGGGTGTCTCGATGCACCTGAAAAAAGGCGAAGTGGTCGCCCTGCTGGGGCCTTCGGGCAGCGGCAAGACCACCTTGCTGCGCGCCGTAGCCGGACTGGAAAGCCCGAAGGCGGGCACGATCCAGATCGGCGAGCGCAATGTCTTCGACGGCGCGCAGCACTTCGAGATGCCGGCCGAGCACCGCAACCTGGGACTGGTGTTCCAGTCGTACGCGCTGTGGCCGCACAAGACCGTGTTCGACAACGTCGCCTATGGCCTCAAATTGCGCAAGATGAGCAGCACGGAAATCGCCGCGCGCATCAAGGAAGTGCTGACGCAGCTGGGCCTGGGGCACCTGGGCGAACGCTATCCGCACCAGCTGTCCGGCGGCCAGCAGCAGCGCGTGGCGATCGCCCGCGCGCTGGTGTACAACCCGCCCGTGATCCTGCTCGACGAACCGCTGTCGAACCTGGACGCCAAGCTGCGCGAGGAAGCGCGCGCCTTCCTGCGCGAGCTGATCGTGCGCCTGGGCTTGTCCGCGCTGATGGTGACGCATGACCAGGGCGAGGCGATGGCCATTTCCGACCGCATCCTGTTGCTCAATAACGGCAAGATCGAGCAGCAGGGCACGCCGCAAAGCATGTATGAAACGCCGGACACCCTGTTTACGGCCGAATTCATGGGCAGCAACAACCGCCTGCCCGGCAAGGTGGTGCAGCGCGACGGCAGCCAGGTGCGCCTGCTGGTCGACGGCGCCTCCATGCAGGGCGTGGCGCGCGGCGCCAACGTGGGCACGCAAGTGACGACGATGATACGCGTCGAGGAAGTGAAGATCAGCGCCACGCAGGTGGACAACGCCATCGAGCTGCCGCTGCTGACGTGCATGTACCTGGGCGACCGCTGGGAATGCCTGTTCGAGCGCGGCGGCGCCGAGAACATCAGCCTGCGCGCGTATTCGCGCCACAAGCTCGAAGCGGGCAAGTACTGGCTGCACATGCCGGCCGATAAACTCTGGGTGTTTTAAGGGTGCCGTGGTGGCCGGGGTCATCTGCCCGCTTCGGCCCCCTTCCTGCATGCGGCGCCTTGCCGCATCGCCAGCGTTGCCCTCGGCACCATGCTCATGTTGGTGCTGGCGGCCACAAGACCTTGCCTCCGGGCGAGCCCATCGCCACGGCCCTTCACGCGGCGCGCATGCCGGTGCCAGTATGGCTGATCGGCCCATTCTTTTCTCATGCTGCCAAAACAGCGCCGCCAGAGTTGAATCTGCCTGCGGGAACTGGCATAAAGCAATCGCTCTGTATTGCCTTTGCTGCGCAGCCGCTTTAATCGCCACCGACGCATGCGGGCGCATTGCCGTCGCCATGTGCTGGCAATATGTGGATAGCGGTTGTTTTGGGTTTTCCGTCTCGGCGGCGCGCGGGGCAATCATGCCCGATGGCCGCGCTTGCCGCGCTGCTGCGCCACACAGCAGGTGTTATCTAAAAACAACGCTCTGAAGGCAGGCATGCGCAGCTTGTTTTACTCATTGATAAAAATACACCGTTTCCTGGAATGCCGGCGGTTTGCGGGAGAGTGCCGATTTCCATTGGTAGATAATGGATGGGAGTGTTACAAATAGTAACTCGAACGGGGTATTCTTTAAAACGTAATTTTTTGTATTTGCATTTAAAAAGTTGCTCCATGGCCATTTATTTTAGTTATTTTTACTTCCTTCGTTTATAATTTGAAAAGAACGCCGGCGGGGCTTTTTGCGCAGTTTTGACGTGAGTTCGCCCTTTTTTTGAGCTCAGGAAAATGTATATGCGCACCGATGGTGTCCGTTTTTCAATTATCAGACATGCCGCCTGGGCGCCAGGCCTGGAAGCACCGGAGCAATGGCAAGCGTGGGCGCAATGCACCTTGCCCGTCGCGCCAATAGCCGTCGCCGGCGAGCCTGGCGTGCGCGCGATGGCGCCGATGCTGCGCCGCCGTGCTGGCCAGTTGGGCAAGATGGCGCTCGAGGTGGCGTACACTTGCCTCGGCGAACAGCGCGATATTCCGCTCGTCTTCTGTTCTCGTCATGGCGAGGTGGCGCGCGCCGTCGAACTGCTGTCGGCGCTGATCCAGGGCGACCCCCTGTCGCCGACGGCGTTCGGCATGGCCGTGCATAACGCCAGCGCCGGTCTGTTTTCCATCGCCCGCGCCGATACGGCGAATCAGTTGGCCATTGCCGCCGGTGCGGCCAGCCTCGAGGCTGCGGTGATCGAGGCGTGCGGCTTGCTGGCCGATGGCGCGGCGCAGGTATTGCTTGTGCTGGCGGAGTGTCCCTTGCCGGATCCATTCGAGGCCTTTGAAGATTGCCATGAGCAGCCGCATGCGTTTGCCTGGCTGCTGCAGGCCGAGGCAGCCCCTGGCGCCGCTTTTAGTTTGACGTGGCGCACCCGCGGCAGCGATGACGCGTTGGCGGTGGGCTCTGGCGGCATGCCTGGCAGCCTGGCCGTGTTGCGATTCATGCTCGGCGGGACCCGCACGTTCGAGCATGCGGCCAACCGCCAGGCATGGCGCTGGAGCCGCCATGCGTAAGCTGGAGGCTGTCCGCACCGGTATCTCGATAGGCTGGCGTACCATCGCGACCGCGGTCAGTTTTGCCGCCTTCGGTCTTGGTGGCTTGCTGCTGCGCGTGCTGGTGTTCCCCGTGCTGCAGGTGCTGGTGTGGCGGCGCGAGACACGCATTGCCTGCGCGCGCGCCATCATCCGCTGGAGTTTTCGCCTGTATATCGGCCTGATGCGTTTTCTTGGTGTGCTGCGCTATGACTTGCGCGGTCTCGACAAGCTGGAACGCGGCGGCTTGCTGATCCTGGCCAATCATCCGACCCTGATCGACACGATTTTCCTGATGGCGTATGTCAAGCAGGCCGATTGCATCGTCAAGTCCGATTTGTGGAATAACCCGTTTACGGGCGGTCCCGTGCGCGCGGCAGGCTATATCAATAACACGGGCGGCGCCGAACTGGTGGACGCCTGCCTGGCATCGCTGGAAAGCGGCAATAACCTGATCATTTTTCCGGAAGGCACGCGCACGCCATGCAGCGGTGAGGTCGTGCTGAAGCGGGGCGCGGCCAATATCGCCGTGCGCGGCCGCCGCGACGTGACGCCCGTGCTGATCCGTTGCCTGCCCAGGACCCTGGGCAAGGGCGAACCATGGTGGCGCGTGCCGGCCCGCCGTGCGCATTTCGAGATCGCCGTGCAGGACGACCTGGCGATCGGCGAGTTTACCGGCGGTGGCGCCAGCGACGTGATGGCGGCGCGTACCTTGACCACTCATTTGCAACATTACTTTAGCGGGAAACAGGAACAACATGCTTGAACAAGAAGTGAAGGAACTGATCATCGAGGCGCTGCAGCTGGAAGACATGAGTGCTGCCGATATCGATACGGATGCGCCCCTGTTTGTCGAGGGCCTGGGACTCGATTCGATCGATGCGCTGGAACTGGGCGTCGCCCTGCAAAAAAAGTACGGCATTTCCCTGTCGGCCGATTCGGCCGATACACGCCGCCACTTTGCCTCGGTACGGGCGCTGGCGGCGCTGGTTGACACTCACAGAAAGAAGTAAGGAGCAGCAAAATGGTAGATATGAGCGCAATGAACCGCGAGGAACTGTACGCATGGGTGGTGCAACTGCTGGCTGAAATGTTCGAACTGGATCCGGCGGCGCTGACGCCGCAGTCGAATCTGTATGCCGAACTCGATATCGACAGCATCGACGCGGTCGATCTGGCCGTCAAGCTGAAGCAGCTGACGGGCAAGCGCCTGCAGCCGGAAGTCTTCAAGACCATTCGCACCATCGACGATGTGGTCGAAGCGTTGCGCGCGATGTCGGTGTCGGAACAGGCGGCATAACGCGTGCTGCTCAATGCCGTCGCGTTGCTGCTGACCGTACTGTATCCGCTGGCGATCTGGTTCGGTTACGGCCAGGTCGAGCCGCGCTGGCTGGCGCTGCTGCTGTTGCTGGCCGTCGCCTGCCGCCTGCCCGCGCTGAAGCTGCAGCGCGCTGCGCGCTGGTCGGTGGTCGCCGCGCTGCTGCTGGCCGCCATCGCCCTGTGGAGCAACCTGCTGTTGCCGCTGAAGTTGTATCCGGTGCTGGTCAACGTCGTCTTGCTGGCCACCTTCGGCTACAGCCTGTGGGCGCCGCCATCCGTGGTGGAGCGCCTGGCGCGCCTGCGCGAGAAGGACTTTCCGCCGGCGGCCGTGCGCTACACGCGCCGCGTGACGCAGGTCTGGTGCGTTTTTTTCATCGTCAATGGCGGCATCGCGCTGGGCACGGCGCTTTGGGCCAGCGAAGCCGTCTGGTCGCTGTACACGGGCGTCGTCGCATACGTCCTGATGGCCCTGTTATTTGGCGGCGAGTATCTCGTCCGCCTGCGTTTTAAACGTTTGCACCATGCCTGAAGCCCTCATGCCGGAAACCCACTCTCCGATCGATTCCCTTGCCCGCCTCGCGCTGTCCATGCTCGACCGCTCGTCGGCCATGCCTGTTGGCTGGCGCGATGGCGCCGCGCTCGATTGCGCCCACTTTGCGGCGCGCATGACCGCCTGGGCCGGCATGCTGGAGCGCCAGCCTGGCCGTCATTTTGCCCTGTACCTCGATGACAGCATCGAGTTTGGCGCCGCCTTGCTGGGCGCCTGGCAGGCAGGCAAGACCATCTGGCTGACGGCCGATACCCTGCCGGTCAGCTGCGCCTCGCTGGCTGCGTCGGTGGACGGGTTCCTGGGGCAGTTCCCGGCCGCGCATGCGCCGCTGCCGCTGCCATCGGACAGCCTTGCCGAGCGTACGTGGATGCAGCTTGCCGACGATTTCCCGGCGCTGGTGGTGTACACATCCGGCAGCACGGGTGCGGCGCAAGCCATCCCGAAAAAACTCTCACAACTGGCCAGCGAGGTGGTCACGCTGGAGCAGCTGTTTGGCGAACACGCCGATGGCGCGGCCGTCGTCGCCACCGTCTCGCACCAGCATATCTACGGCTTGCTGTTCAAGGTCTTGTGGCCGCTGGCTGCCGGGCGTGCCGTGCATGCGCACAGCGTGGATTACCCGGAACAGCTGGCCGCCTTGCTGGCGCGCGGTCCGTGCGTGCTGGCCGCCAGTCCCGCGCACCTGAAACGCCTGCCGGAACACATCGACTGGTCCGGCGCCCGCGCGCAGTTGCGCGCCGTGTTTTCCTCGGGCGGGCCGCTGGCCCTGGACAGCGCGCTGGCGGCGGGGCATTTGCTGGGCCGCGTGCCGCGCGAAATCTATGGCAGCTCGGAGACTGGCGGCGTAGCCTGGCGCCAGCGCGTGCCAGAGCGCCCTGACGACGAGAGCTGGCAGGGTTTTCCCGGCGTGGACTGGCGCCTGCTGGACAACGGCGCGCTGGAAGTGCGTTCGGCGCATCTGGCCGACGAGGGCTGGCTGTGCCTGGCCGACCGCGCGCGCGAAACCGCGCCGGGACGCTTCCAGCTGCTGGGACGCTGCGATCGCATCGTGAAGATCGAGGAAAAGCGCATTTCCCTGAGCGCCATCGAGACGGCCTTGCTGGCCACCCCGCAGGTGGCCGAGGCAAGAGTGCTGCTGTGCGACGCGCCGGCGGGCGAGCGCCAGAAGGTGGCCGCCTTTATTGTCTGCAGCGCAGCCGGCCGCGCGCTGTTCGAGGCAGAAGGCAAGCTGGCCATGAACCGCCGGCTGCAACTGGCGCTCGCTGGACAGGTCGACGCCGTTGCCTTGCCGCGCCGCTGGCGCTACCTGGAACAACTGCCCATCAATGCGCAGGGCAAGACGACGCATGCGCTGCTGCTGGCCCTGTTGGAGAAACCCCGGCTGCCGCATGCGCAGCTGATCGAGCGCTCGGCCGAAGGCGACACGCCACGTCTGCTGTTCGAGCTGCGGGTGCCGGCGAACCTGTTCTATTTCGATGGCCATTTCACGGGCGCGCCCTTGCTGCCTGGCGTGGTGCAGGTGGAGTGGGCGCTGCACTTTGCGCGCCGGTACCTGCACCTGCCCGCGCAGTTCCGCGCCATGCATGCCCTGAAATTCCAGCAGCCGGTGCTGCCGGACCGGCCCGTGCGGCTGGCGCTCGAGTATGACGCGCCCAAGGCCAGCCTGCAGTTTCGTTATCTGTCGGACGTTGGCCAGCATGCCAGTGGCCGCATCCTGTTTCACCCGAATGCCGCTGCCGTTTCCGGTGGCTGCGCCGATACACCCACTCCAGCAGCGAGCGCATGTTAGATAAAAAATTCTCACCCGAACGCCAGACCGCCTTTGCCGCCCGTTTCGAGGCGCAAAAAATCGCTTTCGGCCCCGTCGTCTTTCAATGCGTGCGCTATGCCTGGAAGCGCGGCATGCTGCAGGCGTTGGCCGACACGGGCCACAGCGGCCTGACGATTGCCGACATGGCCGCCAGCGGCCGCTGGACGGAGTATGCGTTGAAGGTGGCGCTCGAATCGTGCCTGTCGGCCGGCGTCGTCTCGCTGCGCGATGGCGCGTATGTGCTCGATAAGGTCGGTTTTTGCATGCTGACGGACAGCATCACCCAGGTCAACCTGGACTTTATGCACGACGTCTGCTATCAGGGCTTGTTCGACCTGGACCGTTCGCTCGACGCCGAGCAGCCGCTGGGACTGGCCGCGCTGGGCGACTGGCCCACCCTGTACCAAGGCCTGTCGGCCCTTTCGGAGCCGGCCAAGGGCAGCTGGTTCGCCTTCGATCACCATTATTCGGATACGTCCTTCCCGGAGATATTCCCGGATGTCTTCGCCACGGCGCCGCACCGCATCATGGACATCGGCGCCAATACGGGCAAGTTTGCCAGCGCCGCACTGGCCTACCATGCGGGCGTGGAATTGCATCTGGTTGACCTGGAGCGCCAACTGGCGGTAGCCGACCGGACCCTGACCGATGCGGGCGTGCGCGAGCGCGCCCACTTGCACGCCTGCGACCTGCTCGACGATGCGGCGCCGCTGCCGGCCGGCATGGACTTGATCTGGATGAGCCAATTCCTCAGCTGTTTTTCCGAGCCGGCGATTGCCAGCATCCTGCGCCGCGTGGCGCAGGCGCTGGGCCCGAACGGCCAGGTGCTGATCATGGATACCTTCTGGGACCGCCAGCAGTACGATATCGCCGCCTACTGCCTGATCAATACTTCGCCGTACTTCACGGCCATGGCCAGTGGGAACAGCAAGATTTACCAGAGCACCGACTATATCCGCCTGGCGCAAGAGGCCGGCCTGGAATTGCTGACCACGCGCGATGGCATCGGCTATTGCCACTCGCTGCTGCGTTTCGGCCGCGCCGGAGCCCGCAGTGACTGAAGTGCGTTTTCGCCCCTGCATCGTGATCCCCGTGTTCAACCATGAACAGGCGATCGGCGCCGTGGTGCGGCGCCTGCTGCCGCATGGCGTGCCGCTGATCCTCGTTGATGATGGCAGCGCCGACGCCGGCGCGCGCACCCTGGATGCGCTGGCCGCCGAGCACCCGTCGCGCGTGACCTTGCTGCGCCATGCGCATAACCAGGGCAAGGGCGGGGCGGTGCTGACCGGCTGCCGCCACGCGCATGCGCACGGCTACAGCCATGCGCTGCAGATCGATGCCGACGGGCAGCACGAGACGGACGATGTGCCGCGCTTCCTGGCGCAGGCGCAGGCCACGCCGACGGCGGTGGTGGTCGGCTACCCCGTGTACGACGCCTCGGTGCCGAAGGCGCGCTATTACGGCCGCTATGCCACGCATATCTGGGTATGGATCAATACCCTGTCGCTGCAGATCCGCGACTCCATGTGCGGTTTCCGCGTCTATCCGCTGGCGCCGTTGGCAGCCCTGGCGGAGAGGCGCCAGCTGGGCCTGCGCATGAATTTCGACACCGATGTGCTGGTGCGCCTGTACTGGGATGGCCTGGAGATGGCGAATCTGTCCACGAAAGTCGGCTATCCCACCGACGGCGTCTCGCATTTCCAGCTGTGGCGCGACAACGTGCTCATTTCGCGCATGCACGCGCGTCTGTTTTTCGGCATGCTGTGGCGCGCACCGCGCCTGCTGGCCCGCCACTGGCGCACGCGATGACGGCGGCACCGCAACATCCGCGCGGACACTGGTCCGGATTCAATGAAGTCAGCTTCGTGGCCGGCATGCGCCTGCTGTTCTGGATCTGCCGCGTCTTCGGCCGCTGGCCTTTCCGTATCGTGCTGTATCCGGTGCTGGCCTGGTACGTGCTGACGAATGCCCGTGCGCGCCGCGTCTCGCGCAGCTATCTGCGCCGCGTCGCGGCCTGCAGCGGCCCGGCAAACCTGAGCGTGCTGCGGCACTTCGCCGCGTTTGCCGAAACCATCCTCGACAAGATGCTGCTATGGGGTGGCCTGTACGACACGCGTAGCGTGAGCCTGTACGGCGTCGAGGGCGAAGCTGGCGTCAACCGCTGCCTGGACGAGGGGCGCGGCGCCTTGCTGATCTGCGCCCACCTGGGCAACCTGGATTTGTGCCGCGTACTGTCGCAGCGCAATCCGCGCCTGAAGCTGACGGTGCTCGTGCACACGCGCCATGCGCCGGCGTTCAACCGCATGCTGGAGCGCCTCAATCCGGACAGCCAGCTCAATCTGATGCAGGTGACGGAAATCACGCCTGCCACGGCCATGCTGCTGGCGGAAAAGGTGGCGCAGGGCGAGTTCGTGGTGATCGCCGGCGACCGCGTGCCCGTCTCGCCGCAGCCGCGCGTGGCCGTGGTGCCGTTCCTGGGCCAGGCGGCCGCGTTTCCGATCGGTCCGTATGTGCTGGCCAGCGTGCTGCAATGCCCCGTGTATTTGCTGTTTTCCATGCGCATCGGCCAGCGCTCGGAAATCCATTTCGAACTGTTCCGCCAGTCGCTGCACCTGCCGCGCAAGGCACGCGAGGCGATGCTGGCCGAACTGGCGGCCGCCTATGCGGCGCGCCTGCAGCACCATTGCCTGCGCGCGCCGCTCGAATGGTTCAACTTCTACGATTTTTGGCAACTCCCCGATACTTCAAGATTGGATACTCCCGATGCACCTCGCTGACCTGAAAAACACCCGGCGCGCCGTCCGCTTCGACCGCGAACGCCTGCGCATCGAAGACATTACCGACATCGCGCATGGCCGGGCCAGCGCCGAACTGTCCAGCGACCCCGTTTTTCTGGCGGCGATCGCGCGCGGCGCCGATTTCCTCGATCGCCTGCTGCGCGAGGACGGCACCATCTATGGCGTGACCACGGGCTACGGCGATTCCTGCACCGTGACCGTGCCGCCGGAACTGGTGGCCGAGCTGCCGCACCACCTGTACACCTATCACGGCTGCGGCCTGGGCGAATTCTTCACGCCGGCGCAGACGCGCGCCATCATGGCGACGCGCCTGGCGTCGCTCTCCAAGGGTTTTTCCGGCGTCAGCGTGGCACTGCTGACGCAGATCGCGCGCCTGCTCGATGCGGGCCTGCTGCCGTTGATCCCGTCGGAAGGCTCGGTCGGCGCCAGCGGCGACCTGACGCCGCTGTCCTACCTGGCGGCGGTGCTGTGCGGCGAACGCGAAGTCTGGCGCGACGGGATACAGGTGCCGGCGGAACAGGCGCTGCGCGAAGCGGGCATCACGCCGCTGCACCTGCGTCCGAAGGAAGGCCTGGCGATCATGAACGGCACGGCCGTCATGACGGCGCTGGCCTGCCTGGCGTATGAGCGCGCCGAGTATCTGACGCGCCTGACGACGCGCATCACGGCCATGGCCTCGTTTGCGCTCGATGGCAACGCGCACCACTTCGATGAAACCCTGTTCTCCGTCAAGCCGCATCCCGGCATGCAGCAAGTGGCGGCCTGGCTGCGCGCCGATCTGCCCACCGATAGCTGGGAACGCAACGGCAAGCGGCTGCAGGACCGCTATTCGATCCGCTGCGCGCCGCACGTGATCGGCGTGCTGGCCGACGCCTTGCCGTGGCTGCGTTCGTCGATCGAGAATGAACTCAATAGCGCCAACGACAATCCCATCATCGACGCCGAAGGCGAGCGCGTGCTGCATGGCGGGCATTTCTACGGCGGCCATATCGCCTTCGCCATGGACAGCATGAAGAACACGGTGGCCAACCTGGCCGACTTGCTGGACCGCCAGATGGCCTTGCTGGTCGACAGCCGCTACAACCAGGGCTTGCCGGCCAACCTGTCGGGCGCCACCGGCCCGCGCGCGGCCATCAACCACGGCCTGAAGGCATTGCAGATCAGCGCCTCCGCCTGGACGGCCGAAGCGCTGAAGCTGACCATGCCTGCCTCGGTTTTTTCACGTTCGACCGAATGCCATAACCAGGACAAGGTCAGCATGGGCACCATCGCCGCACGCGATTGCCTGCGCGTGCTGGAACTGTGCGAGCAGGTCGCCGCGGCCCTGCTGATTACCGTGCGCCAGGGCGTCTGGCTGCGTTGCAAGGTCAATCCCGACGTGCAGCCGCAAGCGGCGCTGGCGGCGATGATGGAGGCGCTGACCGCCGATATCGCGCCCGTCGAGGAAGACCGCCGGCTCGATCCGGACCTGCGCGTGCTGCTCGAACGCATGCGCGCACAAGCCTGGCCACTGTACGGAGCCGGGCATGACTGAGACGCATAAGGTGCGCGGCAGGAAAGCCGCACCCAGCCGTTGGCACGCCGAAGTGGAGATGCAGGTGCAGTTCTTCGACCTCGACCCGATGGAGATCGTCTGGCATGGCCGCTACGTGAAATACCTCGAAGTGGTGCGCTGCGCGCTGCTCGACAGCATCGGCTACAACTACGTCGACATGAAAGCGTCCGGCTATGCCTGGCCCGTGATCGACATGCACTTGCGCTATGTGGCGCCGGCCACCTTTGGCCAGCGCCTGACCCTGCGCGCCGACCTGGTGGAGTGGGAAGACCGCCTGAAGATCGAGTACCTGGTCAGCGACAGCGCGACGGGCAAGCGCCTGAACCGCGCCAGCACGACGCAGGTGGCCGTCGATATCGCCAGCGGCGAGATGTGCTTTGCCTCGCCGCCCGTACTGTTTGAAAAACTGGGATTGAAGTCCGCATGAAAAAACAACTCAAAATCCTGCTGGCGGGCGTGTGCCTGCTGGCGATGGCGCCGCTGCACGCGGCCGCGCCGGTGGCGAAGATCGAGGCCATGCTGGCCAAGCCGCAGCAGCTGTGCGGCCGCTTCGATCAGAGCAAGCAGCTGGCCGGCATGAAGAAGGCGCTGGCGTCGAATGGCCGCTTTTGCGTGGTGGCGGGCAAGGGCGTCTTGTGGCGCACCTTGCATCCGTTTCCCAATACATTGCGGCTGACGCGCGACGAGATCGTGCATTTCCAGGGCGAGCGCGTGGCCATGCGCCTGGACGCGAAGACGGAACCGGTGGTCAAGATGATCAACAGCGTGCTGTTTTCGCTGCTGGCCGGCGACCTGGCGCAGCTCGATACCTTGTTTGAAGTCGACGGCAGCATCGACGGCGCGACCTGGCAGGTGGCGCTGAAGGCGCGCCAGCCGGCGCTGGCCAAGGCCATCGGCAGCATCCGCCTCGATGGCGGCGCCTTCGTGAAAAACATCAGCATCAGCGAGGCGAGCGGCGACCGTACGAGCATCGTGTTCTCGGCGATTGAGACGGGACCCGCTGCCATCACGGCGCAAGAGGCGGCTCTGTTTTGAATTCCCTGACGAACCGCGGCCGCAACGCCGGGCGCCTGCTGGCCATCGCCTGGGCGCTGGTGGTGGCGCTGCTGCTGGCGCATAACGCCTATCTGTGGCTGGGCAAGCGCATCGCGCCGGAAACCGACATCCTGGCCTTGCTGCCGGTGCAGGAGCGCGATCCGGTGCTGCAGGCGTCGTTTACGCACATGGTCGACGCGGCGCAGCAGCGCGTAGTGGTGCTGGTCGGCGCGCCCGACTGGGCCGATGCGAAGCGAGCGGCCGATGCCTACAGCGCCGTGCTGGCGCGCCATGCGGGCCTGTTCCGGTCCACGCCGCTCGACGAGCAGACGCAGAACGACTGGCTGGCGTTGTTCCAGCAGCACCGGTTGACCTTGCTGACGGCGTCGCAGGAAACGCAGCTGCGCCAGGAATCACCCGCGTTTTGGCGTGATTCGGCGTTGAGTCAGCTCTACAGTCCTTTCGGCGGGCCGAAACTTGGCGCCTGGCAGGACGATCCCTTTGGCCTGTTCGGCGGCTGGGTGCAGGAGCGCGCACAGGAAACGCCCGTGCGTCCGCGCGACGGCCATTTGTTCGTCGCCGACGGCGAGCGCCAGTATGTGCTGCTGCCGATGACCTTGAGCCTGCCCGCCTTTTCGCTGGGTGCGCAGGAAAGCGTGTTGCCCGCGCTGGCACAAGCCGAAGCGGCGGCGCGGCAGGCCATGCCTGGCGTGGAAATCATCAGCGCGGGCGTGATCCTGCATGCGGCGGCCGCCAGCAGCCAGGCGGCAGGCGAAATGTCGACCATCGGCCTGGGGTCTCTGGCCGGCATCATCCTGCTGACGTGGTTCACCTTCCGCTCGTTCAAGCCGATCTCGCTGATCCTGCTGTCGATCAGCATCGGCTGCCTGGGTTCCCTGTCCGTGTGCTGGCTGCTGTTTGGCAAAATACACCTGATGACATTGGTCTTTGGCGCCAGCCTGATTGGCGTGGCGCAGGACTACGGGATTTATTTCCTGTGCAACCGCCTGGGCGCCGATCCGGCGCTCGATTCGCGCACCTTGCTGCGCCGTTTGCTGCCGGGCCTGTGCCTGACCCTGCTGGCCGCCGTCATCGGCTACATGGGTCTGGCTCTGACGCCATTTCCCGGCTTGCGCCATATGGCCGTATTTTCCGCCCTGGGCCTGGTGTTTGCCTGGCTGACGGTGGTGTTCTGGTTCCCCGCGCTGGTCAAAGGCGGCACCTTGAAGAGCGGCGCGCTGGTCAAACAGTATGGCGTGGCGCGCGCGCGCTGGCCGTTGTTGCGGGCCAACCGCGCCACCCTGGTGGGCGGCGTGCTGTTTGCCCTGTTTGCGCTCTTCGGCATCAGCCGCCTGGACGTTAATGACGATATCCGCTTGCTGCAAACGCCGCCCGCGCACCTGATACGCGACCAGATCAAATTGAGCAAATTGCTCGATGGCCCCACTCCGGTGCAGTTCTACCTGGTGCGCGGCGACAGCGCGGAAGCCGTGCTGCAGCGCGAGGAAACGTTGAAACAGCGCCTGCTGCCGCTGATCGCACAAAAGCACATCAGCGGCTACCAGGCCATGTCGAACTGGGTGCCCTCGCTGCAGACGCAGGCGGCGCGGCGCACGCTGCTCGAGACGGCCATCCTGCAGCCGGGTGCCGCGCTCGACTTGCTGGCGCAGTCCGTCGACGAAGGCCCCGAGTGGGCCGGCAAGGTGCGCGCGCAACTGGCGCAAGCCGGTGCGCCGCTGTCGATCGACGCCTTCCTGAAGGTGCCGGCCAGCGAGCCATGGCGCCACCTGTGGCTGGGCAAGGTCGAAGGCGGCTATGCCTCCATCGTCGCCTTGCGCGGCATGCAGTATGCGGCCATTCCCCTGCTGGCGCAGGCGGGCGAGGGCATGCCCGGGGTGCAGTGGGTCGACAAGGTGAGTGAAATTTCCTCGGTGCTGGGCCGTTACCGCGTCTATATGGGCGCCGTGGTGCTGGGCGCCTACCTGGTGGTCTTCGGCTTGCTGCTGCCCCGTTACCGGCGCCGCACCTGGCGCGTACTGGCGCCCACGGCCCTGGCCAGCGTGGCGGTCCTGGCCTTGCTCGGCTATTTGAACCTGCCGCTACAGCTGTTCCACGTGCTCGCACTGATGCTGCTGCTGGGCGTGGGCGTCGATTACGGCATCTTCATGCAGGAGCACCCTGACCGCAGCAACGATACGCCATGGCTGGCCGTGGGTCTGTCGGCGGCGAATACCATTCTGTCTTTCGGCTTGCTGGCCCTGAGCAAGACGGCTGCATTGCAGGCATTTGGCCTGACCATGCTGATCGGCACGGCGCTGGTATGGCTGCTGTCGCCGTGCTTTGCCGAAGCCGATAACCGTAGCGCGGCTGATGCCGCAGGAGAAATCTGATGTTTTTGCACTGTCAACGATGGGCGCCGGCATTGCTGCTGGCGCTTGCGGGCTGCGCCAGCATGCCGCCTTCGGCACCCGCGCGCCTTGGCCTGAAACTGGCGCCGCGGGCGCTGGGTGCCACGGTCAGCGTGCAGCAGCACCTGGTAGTCGAACGGGCGGGGCGCATCGATGAACTCGATGCGGCGCTGGAGGTGGAGCCGTCGCATCTCGATCTGGTGGGACTGGCGTTTGGCCAGCGCGTGCTATCACTGCATTTCGACGGCAAGGACATGACGTCATGGCGCCACCTGATGCTGCCGGCGCAGGTGCGCGCCGAGGACGTGCTGGAAGACATGCAGCTGACCCTGTGGCCGCGCGAGGCGATCGCGCAAGCCCTGCCGGCCGGCTGGCGCATCGAGGACAGCGGCCTGCGGCGCACCCTGTTCCTGCATGACGAGGCGGTGACGGTGATCGACTACAGCGGCATGCCGCGCTGGAGCGGTACGGTGGTGCTCGACAACCTGCGCTACCGCTATCGCCTGACGATACAGAATGCTCCGGAAGGAAGTTGAATGACTGGCTTGACTGTGTACCTGAATGACTGCGGCATCGTCTGCGCGCTGGGCGCCAGCCGCGAAGAGGTGCGTGCGCGCCTGTTTGCCGCGGATAGCGGTGTGGTACCCGTCGATACCTACACCCCGGGGCGCTTGCTGTCGCTGGGCGTGGTCGATGCGGCCTTGCCATCGGCGGCGCATCACTGCATCGCCGCGCGCAGCCGCAATAACCGGATGGCGCTGGCGGCGCTGGCGCAGATCCGCCCGGCCGTGGAGCAGTCCATCACCCGCTACGGCGCGGACCGCGTGGCCGTGGTGATCGGCACGAGTACTTCGGGCATTGCAGAGACGGAAGGCGCGATCGGCCGGCATATGGCGGGCGACGGCTTGCCTGGCACCTTCCACTATGGCCAGCAGGAGATGGCGTCGCCGGCATTGATGCTGGCCGAGGAACTGGGTATCGACGGACCGGCCCTCGTGCATTCGAGCGCCTGTTCGTCGAGCGCGAAGGCGATGGCCAGTGCGGCGCGCATGATCCGCATGGGCCTGTGCGACGCCGTGCTGACGGGAGGCGTCGATACCCTGTGCGGCTTTACCGTGGCCGGTTTCTCCGCTCTGGCGTCTGTCAGCGCGCGGCGTTGCAACCCACTGGGCGCGAACCGCGACGGCATCAATATCGGCGAGGGCGCTGCCCTGTTCCTGATGACGGCGCAACCTGCCAGTGTGGCCTTGCGCGGCTGGGGCGAGTCGTCCGATGGCCACCACATGTCGGCGCCGGATCCCGCAGGCGGCGGCGCGCGGCTGGCCATCGCCCAGGCACTCGCGCGCGCGGGCGTCACGGCATCGGAAATCGATTATGTGAACCTGCATGGCACGGCCACGCCGCAGAACGATGCGATGGAAGCGCGCGTAGTGTCCGACCTGTTCGGCGCCACGGCGATGAGCAGCTCCACCAAGCCGCTGACAGGCCATGCGCTGGGCGCGGCGGCGGCCATCGAGGCGGCGCTGTGCTGGCTGGCGATGCAGGACGATAACGCCGAGGGCTTGCTGCCGCCGCACCTGTGGGATGGCGTGCCTGACGAATCGCTGCCGCCGCTGCGCCTGGCCTTGCCCGGCGCGCGACTGGGGCGTCCGCTCGACTGGGCACTGAGCAATTCGTTTGCCTTCGGCGGCTCGAACGCCGCCCTGCTGTTCGGGAGGGGAGCATGAGTTTTCCACCTATTCGCGAGCTGGTGCCCCATTCCGGCGCCATGGTGCTGCTCGACCGGGTGTTGTCGGCCGATGCGGAAAACCTGTGCGCCGAAGTGGCCATCCATGCCGGCAGCGTGTTTTATGACGCGCCGTCGGCAGGAGTGGGCAGCTGGGTCGGCATCGAATACATGGCGCAGGCGATCGCCGCGCACGCGGGCTACCTGGCGCGGCTGGCCGGCGCGCCCGTGAAGATCGGTTTTTTGCTGGGGGCGCGGCGCTACGAAGCGCAGTTGCCCCTGTTTGTGGATGGCAGCGTGCTGCAGGTGCATGTGCAGCAGGCCTTGCAGGGCGAGAATGGACTGGGCGCGTTCGAGTGCCGTATCGAGATGGCAGGCGCCGTGCTGGCGCAGGCGACGATTACGGTATTCCAGCCCGAGGATGCAAAGCAATTTCTGCAGGAGAGTATGAATGGAGCGCAGCATGAGTAAAAGTGTATTGGTGACGGGATCGTCGCGCGGCATCGGCAAGGCTATCGCCTTGCGGCTGGCGCGCGACGGTTTTGACGTGGTGCTGCATTGCCGCAGCGCGCGCGGCGAAGCCGACGCGGTGGCGCAGCAGGTACAGGCTATGGGACGCGCGGTGCGCGTGCTGCAGTTCGATATCGGCGACCGTGCCGCGGCTGCCGCCGCGCTGGAAGCGGACATCGTCGAACATGGCTGCTATTACGGCGTCGTGTGCAACGCCGGCGTGGCGCGCGACAATGCGTTTCCCGCCATGTCGGGCGAAGACTGGGATATCGTCCTGCAGACCAACCTCGATGGTTTCTATAATGTGCTGAACCCTCTGGTGATGCCGATGGTACAGCGCCGCAAACCGGGGCGCATCGTCACCATGGCGTCCGTTTCCGGCCTGATCGGCAACCGGGGACAAGTCAATTACAGCGCCGCCAAGGCCGGCATCATCGGCGCCACCAAGGCGCTGGCGCTGGAACTGGCCAAGCGCGCCATCACCGTCAACTGCGTGGCGCCGGGCCTGATCGAGACGGACATGATCAGCGAGGTGCCGCTCGACGAAGCGTTGAAGATGATTCCCGCACGCAGAGTCGGCACGCCGGAAGAGGTGGCCGCCGCCGTCAGTTTTCTCGTCGGCGAGGAAGCGGGCTATATCACGCGTCAGGTCATTTCCGTCAATGGAGGCATGGCATGAGCCGCCGGGTAGTCGTGACCGGCATGGCCGGCATCAGCCCGATCGGCAATGACTGGCTGGCCATCCGCCAGCGCCTGGGCGAGTACCGCAACGCCGTCGTGCGCATGGACGAATGGGCCGACTACGAAGGCTTGAATACCCAGCTGGGTGCACCGGCCGCGCCGTTCGCGCTGACGGACCGCTACAACCGCAAGGCCATGCGCAGCATGGGACGCATCGCGCTGATGGCCACGCGCGCCAGCGAATTGGCGCTGGAACACGCGGGCCTGGCCGGACACCCCGTGGTCAAAGGCGGGCAGATGGGCATTTCCTTCGGTTCGTCCGCCGGCACGCCCAGCGCCATCGGCGACTTTGGCCGCATGATGGAAGAGCGCACCACCAAGGGCATCAACGCCACCACCTACATCAAGATGATGGCGCACACGGCGCCCGTCAACATCGGCGTGTTTTTCGGCGTCACGGGAAGGGTGATTACCACCTCGAGCGCCTGCACCTCGGGCAGCCAGGGCATCGGCTATGCCTACGAGGCGATCGCCGGCGGCAAGCAGCTGGCGATGATCGCCGGCGGCGCCGAGGAGCTGTGCGCCACCGAGGCGGCCGTCTTCGACACCCTGTTCGCCACCAGCACGCGCAATGACGACGGCCACACGACGCCGCGCCCGTTCGACGCCAGCCGCGATGGCCTGGTCATCGGCGAGGGCGCCGGCTGCCTGATCCTGGAAGAATTCGAGCACGCGCAGGCGCGCGGCGCCGCCATCCACGCGGAACTGGTGGGCTTCGGCACGAACAGCGATGGCTGCCACGTGACCCAGCCCAACGCCGCCACCATGCGCCAGGCGATGCTGCTGGCGCTGGCCGACGCGGGACTGCAGCCGTCCGACATCGGCTACATCAACGCGCACGGCACCGGCACGCAGCAGGGCGATATCGCCGAATCGCAAGCCACGTTCGAGGTGTTTGGCGCGCATACCCCTATCAGCTCCCTGAAGAGCTACATGGGCCACACCCTGGGCGCCTGCGGCGCGCTGGAAGCGTGGATCAGCATCGAGATGATGCGCGAAGGCTGGTTTGCCCCCACCATCAATTTGCAGCAGGTCGACCCGCAATGCGCGCCGCTCGACTACATCGCCGGCGAAGGCCGGGCTATCGAATGCGAGTATGTGATGTCGAATAATTTTGCCTTTGGCGGCATTAACACGTCGCTCATCTTCAAGCGTTACCGGCCGTGAAGTCCGTTTGTTCTGGCGCAATTGGCAAGTGTGGCTCCTTTTTTACTATCTTTAACTTATCGAGGAAAACAGCATGAAAAAAATGATGATCCTGGCGTCAATGAGTGCAGCGCTGACGGTTATCTTGCCGGCACAGGCAGGCGATACCAAACACATGATGCCGATCGCCAATGCGATGTCCGCCAACGATGCCCAGGCCCGGCTTGGCGATACCGTCAAATTCTACTTTGGCGACCAGGCAACGCCCCCGATTGCCACGCGCATCAGCAGCGACAAGACGAGCCAGAAAACCAATGGCGTCGGAAAATCGGCAGAAACCTCGTGCAACTGGGCCTTCCTGTCCGCCATGCTGGCACTGCAAAAGCGCGCCCAGTCGGTGGGCGCCGATGCCGTCGTCAATATCGTCAGCAATTACAAAAACATCGAAAATTCCAGCGCCACGGAATTCGAGTGCCACGAAGGCACGATGATGACGGGCGTGGCCTTGAAGGGTGAGTTCGTGAAGTTGAAGGCAAGTAAGTAAGCAGCAAAGAAGTAGCAGGGAAATCGTCCATATCGGTAACCGGCGCCCGCTTGCAGGAAGGCTGGCGCCTGGAAGCCATTCCAATAAAAAGTAGAAAGAGAATATGCAAAAAGTATCGAAAACTGTCGTCCTGGCTGGCGCGTTGCTGGCATTGACCATGTTGCAAGGCTGTGCCACGCGCATCAAGGCATCGTCGACGGCCAATCCGCCGCCGAGCGAGGCTTTCTCGTCGTTTGGCCGCATTGAAGTCAAGTCAACAGTCTTTGCCGAAGGCTACAAGGGCAACCAGGCCGCCATGGCGAAAATCGACGAGAATATCCGCAAGGACCTGGCCGAATCGCTGACCAGCTGGAATGCCGCCCCGGCCAATGGCCGCGTGCTGATCATCGAGCCTATCGTCGAAGAAATCCAGTTCAAGAGCGGCGCCAAGCGCGTATTCCTGGGACCATTGGCCGGCAGCTCCGGCGTGCGCATGCGCGTCATGATCCGCGACAACAAGGGCGCCCTGGTCGCGACGCCAGAGTTCTTCCAGCGCGCCGACGCGATGGCGGCCGGATTCACGTTTGGCGTGCACGATAACCTGATGCTGACCCGCATCGCCAACCTGACCAGCGCTTACATCAAGGCCAACTATGTACGTGCCGAAGGCGGCCCGACTGGCGCCGACAATAAAGCGGTCGAAGCAGCAATGACGAACTAAGATGGGCGCGGCGCGCAAGCGCCAGCAGACCTGCTGAGAATGGCAGCGCCGGGCAACCGCGCTGCCATTTTTTTTACCACATGCATGCTGGCAATTTGTGGCAGACTGCGCCTTTACGTATCCAAATATTGTCATGCCACCAGCTTTCCCCGGTAACGGCGCCAGCATCTGGCTGCTCGATTCCCGCAGCATTGATCTTGCGGAGATCAGCCAATATGAAACGTGGCTGGGTGCGACGGAAGCGGCCCGTTATGCGCGGTTTGCGCGGCCGCTGCGGCGGCGCCAGTTCCTGCTCGGGCGCGCCTTGCTGCGAACGGCCATGGGACGGATGCTGGGGCTGTCTCCGGCGGCCATCGCGCTCGAGGAGCGTCCGGGCCAGGCGCCGCGGCTGCTGGCGCCCGCCGGCGGTCCCTACTTCAGTATTTCGCACAGCGGCCACTGGATCGCCTGCGCGCTGAGCGGTACTACGCGGCTGGGACTTGATATTGAGTTGCGCGACCCGCGGCGCGACGTGCTGGCGCTGGCGCGCCAGGCGTTTGGCGCGGCTGTGACCGCCGAGCTGGAAGGCTTGCCAGCGGATGAGCGGCTGGCGCTGTTCTGCCAGCGCTGGAGCGAGGCGGAGGCGCGCTACAAGCTGGGCATGGATGCGGCAAGCTGCGTGACCTTGGCGCATGCCGAGCTGTCCATCGTGCTGTGCAGCGCGGCGCCGCTGGCGCAGGCGCCCGACTTGTTATTGTCCGGCCTGACGCCAGACTAATTCCCCCGCACGACGATCTCCTGCACCTGCGGCTCGCGCTGGCGCATGAAGCGCACGATGGAGTCGACGGTGACGACGTCGATCTGGCGCGTCATGCGGCGCTCGAACGGGTGGTCGTCGAAGGCGATATTGGCGCGGAACATGCGCGCGCCCAGGCGCGTGGCGGCGGGGATGCTCAGCGTCTGCGGCGCGTAGCTGGCGCTGCGCAGCCAGCCTTGCGCTTCGGCGCGCGTCTCGATCTTGCCGGGTTCGTTGCTGGCGGCGGCCAGGGTTTCCAGCACCCACTGGTTCGAATTCTGGTACTTGGTGGAAAACGGGTAGGCCAGCATATTGTAGTGCGCTTCATGCAGGCGCTTGGGCGTGTTGCTGGTCAGCAGGCGCGCCAGTTGCTGCTGCGTATCCTGGGTCGGAATCAGGATCAGGGTTTCATACATGAACACATCGTCCATGAAGAAATTGCCCAAGCCTTCGTTGTACAGCGACGATTGCGCCGTGCCGCATTCATTGAGTTCATGCACCACCAGCCAGCGGCCCTTCGGATGGTCGCGCCAGGCCAGCGCCATGTGCGAATAGCGCAAATGGTATTTCGACAGGTCCTGGCCGGCGCGCGCCAGCAGCGCCACCTGCGCGCCCGAAGCGTCGAGCGCCTGCAGGGTCTTTTGCGCCAGGTCCATCGATTTGACGAGGGTGGTCGCATCCGTTTGCTTTTCCTCGCACGAGCGCCCCGCATGGGCGGCACCGGCCAGGGCCAGGCTGAGAACAATGAGGGTAAGGCGTTTCATCGGGTTCACGCTTTCGAATGGTGGAGGATGGCATTGCCGGCCGCGTTCGGCACATAGGCGATGGCCTTGCCCGACAGCATCAGCATGTGGCCCGTCGAGACGGCCACTACCTTGATGGCCGTGCCGGCCGCCAGCGACAGGCCTTGCGTGGCCTTCTGGCTCAGCTTGACGGAGGCCGTGGCCGCCTGCGAGGCACCGTTGGCCGCGCTTTTGAGCACGAGCACGCTGCCGTCGGCCACGTCTTCCACCTTGTCGATGACGATTTCACCGGCGGCGGCCAGCACCGACATGGAGCCGACCAGCACGATGGCCGAGGCCATGCTGGCGTTGTCGGACGCGTTGGTGGTGTCGGAGTTTGCCTGGGCCAGCGGCGCCAAGCTGGCGGCGCACAGCAGGGTCATGGCGAGTATGTGTTTCATGGAGGTCCTGTTGTCGGTATTACACTTTGGAGTGGTGCAGCAGCGCCTTGCCCAGTTCGTTCGGGATGAAGGCGATGGCCTTGCCGGACAGGACCAGCATATGGCCGGTGGAAAGCGCCACCACATTGACCACGGTGCCGGCCGCCAGCGACAGGCCCTTGGCCGCTTGCGTGCTCATCTGGATGGACGCGCCGCCCGCCTCGGAAGCGCCTTTCAGCACGATGACGATGCCTTCGCCCACCGTTTCCACGCTGGCAACGACCACCTGGCCGGAGGCGACCAGCATCGACATGGAACCGGCGACGACGATGGCGGAACCCTGGCTGAGGTTTTGCGAGCCTTTCGACAGGTTCTCCGAGGCGGCGGCGTGGACCAGGCCGGGAGCGGCCGCGGAGAGCGTCAACAGCGACAGGGACAGGCAGAGGGGCAGCAGGCGTTTCATGTGTTTCTCCTTCAAGTGTGCCAAGTGGCAACGCCATCATTGTAGACTGTGGGCAATTGGTCAATGAAAACGCTACTCGTAGCGGGCAGGCATACCGCAGGTAGCGTATTGCGCTACTTTTTTGCCGCTGGAACCGATGCTATTTTTATAAAGGAAGTGCATGCCGCAAACCCACGCCCTGATCGAGGCCCTGAAACGCCTGTTGAAGGCGCGCGCCGTCACGTATGCCGAGCTGGCCCAGCGCATCGGCGTGTCCGAAGCCAGCGTCAAGCGGATGTTTTCGCAGAAACAATTTACCCTGCAGCGGCTGGACCAGATCCTGGTGGCCGTCGGCAGCGATTTCCAGCAGCTGGCGCTGGCCGTGCAATCAGCCCAGGCGGCGCCCACCCTGATCACGGGCCTGACGTATGCGCAGGAAAAGGAAATCCTCGAGGACACCCGGCTATTCGTGGTGGCCGTCTCCGCCCTGAACCTGCTGCCGCTGGAACAGATCGTCGCCATCTACGACATCAGCGAAGCGCAAGCCGTGAAATACCTGCTGCGCCTCGACAAGATCGGTTTCCTGGAACTGCTGCCGAATAACCGGGTCAAACTGCTGGTGGCGCGCACGTTTGCGTGGATACCGAACGGTCCCATCCACACGTATTTCAAAAAGGAAGCCTATGGCGACTATTTGAATTCGCAGTTCGATGGCGAAACGGAATTGCTGCGCCTGGTGAACGTGATGCTGTCGAAGAAATCGACGGCGGCCTTGCTGGAACGGCTGAAGCAAGTGGCGGTGGAATTTTCGCAGCAGCACCAGGAAGACGCGCGCTTGCCCGGCAACGAGCGCCTTGCCATCAGCTTCATGCTGGCGGCCCGTCCCTGGATGCCGCAGACGTTCAAGGCGCTGTTGCGGCAGTGAGTCGGCGAGTACCGCGCTCAAGCGGCTAAGGTTCCTGCTTGTCGGTACTGCCTTGCTCCTCTTTCATCTGCGTCAGCAAACGCCAGGCGAAAAAGCCCAGCACGCCCACGCCCAGCAACAGTGCCGCCCACAGTGCGGCCAGGTGCCACGGTGCCCCGTCCTTGGTGACGCGCGGGGGTGCCGCCGCGCCGGCGTTGGGCTGGAGCGGGCCGGCGCTGGCCGTCTTGAGTGCCAGCAATTCGTCCGCCTTGAAGCCGGGCGCCACCTGCGACAGCGGCTGCGCGACGGCGGCGGCGTCGCTGTTTCCGAATGCCAGCTGGTAGGGCGGCTTGCCGCTGGCCAGGAAGACGACAGTGGCTGGTGTCCAGCCCAGGCGCAAGGCGGGCGCATTGCCGGCGGAGAGCGGGTGTTCCGGGGAGGTCTGCAACACCCATTCGCCCGTTTGCGTCACGGGCATGGCCAGGTCGCCCGAGATCCGTTCCTTGCCATCGAGGCCGATGCGGTAAAACGTGGTGCTCAGCAGGGGATCGAAGTATGCGCCTTGCGCGGGACGCGCCTGCTGGCGCAGGTGCAGCCGGTGCCGGGGAACATAGCTGTTCTGACGATACACGCCCAGGGTCACGGGCAGCACCGTATTGGTCTGCGTCAATTGCAGGGCGATGCTGTCGGCGGGAATGGCGAGGGGCGTGGCGTAGCGCCATTCATTGTCCTGCTTGCCGGGCAAGCCTTGCAGCACGACGCTGGCGCGCGGCGCGGCGATGTCCGTTTCGCTGACGGCTTGCGCCGTGATCGCCGCAAAGGCCAGCGGCTCGCCCGCTTGCCAGCTCAGGCGTGCATAGCGAAACGCGCGCGGCGCAAAGGCGATGCTGTCGTTGGCCAGGGTTTGCGTGTCGCTGTTGCTGAGCCAATTCAGGGTGGTGGTGCCGATGGCGTCCCATTGTTTCAGGTCATCGCTCACTTCCAGCAGCACTTGGGCACTGTAATTGTCCGTGCGGGCCGGCGGCGTGAAGCGCAAGGCGGCGATGCGCCTGTCTTGCGTTTGCTTGCCCAGGTCGAGGATCAGCGCCTGCAGCGCCGCCGTGCTCGCCGCCGTACTCGCTGCCGTGCCGGCGCGCGTGCTCGCCGCCGTACTCGCTGCCGTGCCGGCGCGCGTGCTGACCGACAGCAAGCGGCCATCGTCGGCCGTGCGGATGTCGATGCCTTGCAAGCCATCGCCAGTTGCCGGCGTGCCCGTCACGGGGAAGATACGGGCTGGAATGTTCGTGCGCTGCGTGGCCGATTGCGCGGGCGGCGCGCCGATGGCATAGGCCAGGCGCTTGCCGTCGGCGTCGAACAGGCGCAGGTCGGCCAGGTTGGCCGAGCTGGCGTGCAGGTAGACTTCCCTGGGCAACGCCAGCTGGACGATGCCCGCGCCGGCCGGCGACTGGATGGGCATGCTCCAGCGATAGTCCTGCGGCCGGTCCTGGCCAGGCGCGGCCAGCGCAGCGCCTGCCATCAACATGATGCCGAACATGAGTGTGGTTTTCATGTTGCTCCCGGTTGGGGTTCGGCTGGCGCTGGCGCGGCCGCCTTGGGGAAGGGGGCCAGGTAGCCGATCAAGACCATCAGCAAGCCGACACCCACGAAAGACACGATGCGTTCGATGCCGCCCACGTTCGACAGATCGATCAGGAACAGCTTCAGGACAACCAGTCCCAGCAGCACGGCGCCCATACTCCATTGCTGACGCCGCTGCTGGCGGGCCGCATGGCGCATCAGCAGCAGGGCCGTGACGCTCCACACCAGCGACAGCATCGCTTGCACGAACTGCGAGGCCAGCATGGCGTCAAACGTGTAGGGCACGCCGAGGTAGTGCGACACCGTGCGCAGCAGCATCAGGTTGAACCAGCCGTACAGCAAGCATGCGGCCACGACGGGCAAGCGCGCTTGCCACAGGGACGGCAGGGGGATCTGGCCGGCCGGGAATAAACGGTAGCTGGCGATGGCCAGCAGGACGGCAAAGCCCGTGCTCAAGTCCAGAGGATTGAGTAGCGGCAAGTAGGGCAGCGGCGCCATGGCGCCGTCATCGACAATATTCCATGCGGCGATCAGCAGCAGCGACCACAGGGCGCCCAGCGGTATCAGGGTGCGCTGGTACCACGCGGCAATCGGCGCCACCGGCCAGGCGCCGGCGCGGCAGCGGCGGATCAGCCAGGCCAGTGCCAGCATCATGGCCCAGGCCGGTAAGTAGCGGGCCCAGGCGGGGCTGACGCTGCCTTCGTGGCGCGCCAGCCAGGCGCCCACATGCATGGCGCCCACGGGCCACAGCATCAGCCATGGCGCCGCCGTGCGCAGCGTATGCAACAGGCGCAGCGCACGCACGTCGAGTTGCCAGCCGGCCTTGGGCCAGGCCCGCAGCAGGTATTCGCCGGCCGCCAGGGCGCCAGCCAGGGCCAGCCAGCTCAAGCCCGTCGGCAGGTAGTCGCGCAGGTACAGCGCCAGCAGCATGTTGGCGCTCCACAGGCCCAGGCCGAGCCAGGCCGCCACGGTGAACCAGCGCAGCTGCGGCCAATCGAGGCGCCGCGCCAGGATGGCGAACAAGGGCGTCGTGACGCACACGGCGATCAGGTACAGCGCCAGCCAGTGCTCGCCCGCGTGCGGCTGCAGTTCCAGGTTGCCGTCGATCAGGCGCAGCAGCCAGCTGGTGAAGGGCATGAGGATGGCGGCAAACCACAGCAAGCTGCTCCACACCAGCAGGGGACGCGCTGCCAGCGCCAGCAGCGCGTCGCCGCCGCGCGCGCGCAGCGCAAGGAAACGGGCGCTGGCAAAGGCGGCGGCGCCCAGCAGCAGGGCGCTGAGGAAGGAGCCGCCGAACAGGCTGGCCGGGTGCTGGTCCCAGGCCCAGCTGGCGCGGCTGAGCATGACCATGCCTGCCAGTACCTGCACGGCCAGCAGCAGGGCGCGCGGCGCATGCCATTGTTCGCGCCGCGCCAGCGCCGCCAGCAGGGCCGCCACTGCCAGCGCGCTGACGGTCAGCAGATTCAGTTGCGTGACGGCATCCGTGCGCAGCAGGATTTCGCTCCAGATGCCGCCCAGCAGCCAGACCGTGGCGGCCGTCAGGAGCAGCACGGACATGCTACTCATGAACTCCGGCTGCAAGTGGCTGCCGTGGCGGCGGAAGTTGTAGGCCATCACCAGCGCGGCGGCGGCCAGCAGCGCGCAGCCGAGCCAGATGTTGGCCTGCAGGGCCGATGCCGTATCGAGTTCCTGCATGGCGGTGAGGAAGGCAAGCCAGGCGGCCCCCTGCACCAGCAGGCCGAAGGCCCAGGCCAGGGTCTGGCGCTGGCGCAAGCCGACCCAGACGATGCCCGCGCCTTCCAGCGCCCAGGCGGCGGACGTCCAGCGGCCATCGAGGGCAAAGGGGATGGCCAGGGTGCCGAAGACGATGCCCAGCGCAAGGAAGGCTTCGGCCAGCAGTTTGAAACCTGCGCGGCGCCACAGGGTGACGGCCAGTCCCGTGTAAGTCAAGCCGGCGACCAGCGCGGAAAACGCCAGACCGAACTCGAAGTGCCGGACCAGGCCGTATTGCAGGCCCATGGCCGCCAGCGGCGTGCCGAACACGAGGGTGCCATCCACATAGTGTTTCAGGCGCGGCGCCTGGCGCGCGCAGTAGGCAATCGCGATGCCGATATAGAACAGCACGAACAGGATCAAAAACAGTTGCGTCGACAGATAGTGCTCGGGAGTGTAGCGCAGCAGGCCCCAGGTGGTGGCGACGACGAAGGTGAAGCCAAAGCTCAGCACATTCAGGACGCGCCAGGCGCGTTGCAGGGCGATGGCGAAGACGCCCGCATTGAGCAGCGCGTAATAGCTGAACAGGCCGATATGGTTGCCGCTGCCCGTCGACACGAGCAGGGGCACGGCAAAGCCGCCGACGATGCCGAAGACGGCCAGCCAGACGGCGTTTTGCAGCACGGCCAGCAGACACGTGAACGCCGTCAGCACGAACAGCACGGCAAACGCTAGGCCCGCCGGGATCAGTTCATACAGGCGGAAGGCGCCGAACGTCACCAGCATCAATATCGCCAGCGCCGTGCCCTGCAGCGGCAGGCTGATGCCGGGGCGGCTGAGGCGGATGCGCCAGGCCCAGGCCAGCAGGGCGATGTCGGCCAGCGCGATGCCGGCCAGGCGCAGCTCGATGGGCAGCGTGACCTGCGCCGACACGTATTTGAGCAGGAAGCTGACGCCGAGGAAGAGGATCAATAAACCCAGCTTGGCGACCAGGTTGCCGGTAAACAGCCAGTTCTTCGCCTTGGCAAACAGGCCATCCGGGCGCGCGATCCAGGACGGGGTGTTGGTGGCGGCGGATGCTGGTTTGGCAGGCGCCGGCGCGGTAGGCGGCGCAGGCCTGGGCGGGGCTGCCGCCGGCACTGCCGGTGCGGCCTTTGCCAGTTCGAGCGGCTCGGTCATGGCCGCTTGCGGTACCGGTGCCGGTGTCGGCGCGGAAACAGGCACAGGCGCCGGTACTGCACTCTCCTCGGCGGGCGGGGCAAGTGGCGCGTCGGCCTGGCCTTCCAGCGCTTGCAGGCGCTGCTGGATGCCGTTGACTTCCTTGCGCAGGCGCGCCGTCAGCAGCTCCAGGTCGGCCACCTTTCTGCGGTATTGCAATGCCAGCACGAAGGCGGCAATCAGCAAGCCAAGGATGAACAGCGTGATCAATCCAAACATGGAGTAGCTTTCCTGGAAGGGCAGGGCGAAGGCGCCCGAAGTATGCGCACATTACCTTATTATCAAGAGACAGGCGATTTCTGTTGTGTCAGGGTAAGTACCGGGGACGGCATCAGGAAGACGTGGCCAGCATTGCGCGGCAGGCTGTTTTCCGTATTGACGCCAAGCAAGATGACGACATTCAGATTGTCGCGCGCAGGATAGTGCTGTATTTTAGCAATTCCTTAATTGCCGGTTCCCCATGCCATGAGTCAAAGCAGCCAGTTTTCCTTATTGTCGCAGCGCCGTTTCGGGCCCTTCTTCTGGACCCAGTTCTTTGGCGCCTTCAACGACAATCTGTTCAAGACGGCCCTGATGGTGATCCTCGCCTACGATGCGCTGAGCTGGACCACGCTCGACCCGTCCACCATCACCAACCTGATTCCCGGCCTGTTCATCCTGCCCTACGTCGTGTTTTCGGCCACGGCGGGCCAGCTGGCCGACAAGTTTGAAAAGGCTGGCCTGGCCCGTTTCGTCAAATGGATGGAACTGGCCATCATGGCCGTGGCCGCCGCCGGCTGGATGACGCACACGCTGTGGCTGCTGGTGGCCGCCGTGGTGGGCATGGGCATCCATTCCACCCTGTTCGGCCCCGTGAAATATGCGTATCTGCCACAACAACTGAAACCCGAGGAATTGGTCGGTGGCAATGGCCTGATCGAGATGGGCACCTTTGTCGGCATCTTGTTGGGCGAAATCCTCGGCGCCGTCTTGATCGTGCACAAGCCGCTGGGCGTGGAACTGGTGGCGGGCGCGACGATCGCCGTGGCCGTCTTGGGCCTGATCGCCAGCTACCGCGTGCCGCGCACGCCCGCGCCCGAGCCGGAGCTGAAGGTGAGCCTGAATTTTGTCGCCGAATCGTTCCGCAACCTGAATTTTTCGCGCAAGAACCGCCCCGTCTTCCTGGCCATGCTGGGCAACTCCTGGTTCTGGTTCTACGGCGCCCTGATCCTGGCCCAGTTCCCCGTGTACTCGAAGGATTTCCTGCATGGCGACCACAGCGTGTTCGTGCTGCTGCTGACGGTGTTTTCCGTCGGCATCGGCACGGGTTCCCTGCTGTGCGAACGGCTGTCGGGCCACAAGATCGAGATCGGCCTGGTGCCGTTCGGCTCCATCGGCCTGTCGCTGTTCGGCATCGACCTGTATTTCGCCAGCAATGCCTACGCGAATACGCACATCGTCGATGCCCTGGCGTTTGTGGGCCAGGCCGGCGTGCCGCGCATTTTGCTCGACATCGTCATGATTGGCGTGTTCGGCGGCTTCTTCATCGTGCCCCTGTTCGCCCTGATCCAGACGCGTTGCGACCCGAAACACATTTCGCGCACGATCGCCGGCATGAATATTTTGAACGCCCTGTTCATGGTGGCGGCCGCCGGCGTGGCCATCGTGCTGCTGGGGCAAGGATTTACGATCCCGCAGCTGTTCCTCGTCACGGCGATTCTGAATGCGCTGGTGGCTGCCTATATCTTCTCGCTGGTGCCGGAATTCCTCATGCGCTTCCTCGCGTGGATACTCATCCAGACCGTGCACCGGGTCAAAGTGGTCGATGGCGAGCGCATTCCCACGGAAGGCGCGGCCGTGCTGGTTTGCAACCACGTCAGCTACGTGGACGCCATCGTCATCATGGCGGCCAGCCCCCGTCCGATCCGCTTCGTCATGGACCACCGCATCTTCAAGATGCCGCTGATGGGCTGGATTTTCCGCACGGCCAAGGCGATTCCCATCGCGCCGGCCAAGGAAGATCCTTTCCTGATGGAAAAGGCTTTCATCGATATCGCGCAAGCGCTGCATGAAGGCGAGCTGGTGTGCATCTTCCCCGAAGGCAAGCTGACGCGCACGGGCCAGATCAGCGAATTCAAGGGCGGCATCGCCAAGATCGTCGAGCGCAGCAAGGTGCCGGTGATTCCGCTGGCGCTGCGCGGTTTGTGGGGACATCTGTTGAGCCATCGCAATGGCCATTTGTTCGAGCGCGCCTTCAAGGCGGGTTTGCGCTCGCGTCTGTCGCTGGCCGTGGGCATGCCCGTGGCGCCCGAGGCCGCCACGCCGGAACTGTTGCAGCAAAAGGTGCAGGAGCTGCGCGGCAAGTGGAAATAAGCGCTATGACGTTGTCTGCGTAGCCGTCCCTTCCTGCCGTGCCAGGTGCGCGCGCAGCAGGGCGGTGATGGCGTCGAAATCCACGGGTTTCGTCAGGTGATGGTCGAAACCGGCTTGCTCGGTGCGCGCGCGCGCTTCGCCCTGGCCCCAGCCCGTCAGGGCGATCATCAGCACGTCGCGCCCGTGCGCACGCTGGCGTATCTGGCGCGCCGCCTCGTAGCCATCCATGTCCGGCATGCCCAGGTCCATTACCACCAGTTGCGGCCATACCCTGTCGACGGCTGCCAGCGCCTGCGCGCCGCCATACGCGACTTGGGCGGCATAGCCCTCGAGCTGGAACAGGCTTTGCAAGGAATCGGCCGCGTCGCGGTTGTCGTCCACCACCAGCACTGGCACGGGCTGGCCCGCGCCGGCGGGCGTGTCGCTTCCGGCGGCGGGCGGCGTGGCGGTCGGGGGGGCGCTGGCGCCGGCCGGCAGGGTGACGATGAAGCGGCTGCCGCGTCCCGGCCCGTCGCTGTAGGCCTCGATGCTGCCGCCATGCATTTCGGCAAATTGGCGCGCCAGGCTCAGGCCGATGCCCAGGCCGCTGGTTATCTGGCCCGCCACCGTGCGTCCCTGTTCGAACATGGAAAAGATGCGCGCGATGGCGTCCGGGTCGATGCCGATGCCATTGTCTTCGACCATCACCTGCAGCTGGCCTTGCGCCAGGCGCGCCGTAATGTGGATGAGCCCTTCGTCCGGCGTGAACTTCACGGCATTCGAGACGATATTGGCAAAGATCTGCACCACCCTCGCATAGTCGGCATGCAATGTGATGGGATGCGGCGGCATATCGCGGGTGATGCGGATGTGCCGGCTGCTGGCCGCGGGCTGGCATAGTTCGATGACATGCTCGAGTACTTGCTGTAACTCAAACTGCTTGCGCTGCAGCAGGACCTTGCCGCTGGTGATGCGCGCCACGTCGAGCAAGTCATCCACCAGCCGCGTCAGGTGCGTCACCTGGCGTTCGATCACGTCGCTCACCTTGCCGACCTGCTCCGATGCCGGAAACAGGTGCTTGAGCAGGGCCACCGACGACTTGATGGGGGCCAGCGGATTGCGCAGTTCATGCCCGAGGCTGGCAATGAATTCGTCCTTGCGCCGCTGCGTCTCGCGCACCTGGTACTGGCGCCGGCGCGCGCGCAGCATGGCGTGCGCCGAGGTGATCAGGGTCAGGATGTGCACGGGGCGTTCCAGCAGGGTCAGGTTGCCCAGGGCGGCGATGGCTTGGCGCACGGGCAGGGAATCGAGTCCCGCGTGCGTCAGCAGGATGATGGGCAAGTCGGACCAGTCCGGTTGCTGCCGGGCATAGGCGTCGAGCACGGAATACACGCCCGCATGCAGCGCCTCGTCGATCGTCAGTACGCCGCCGGCGCCCAGCGCCAGCTGCTCGGCCAGTTCGCCCGGCGAGCGACAGGCGTGGCTGGCGATGGCGCTGCCCGCCAATACCGTGCCGGCCAGGGCGGCATCCTGGCCGGCAGGCGCGTAGATCAGGATGCGCTGCTCCATGGCATTCCTAAGGGAAAGGCGTGCCGCCGATGGTGGGCAAGCCCGACAGGATGCCGTGAAAGCCGGCCAGGGCCGGGCCGATGCGGATGCCCTGCGGGCTGATCTCGAAGCGGCGGATGCTGCGCTCGTGCGCGCTGCCGCGTTTCTTGAAGACGGAAATGGCTTGCCGCACCTCGCCTTCCGTTTCGTAGTAGCGCAGCATGATGACGCTGTCGGCCAGATAGCTGGCGTCGGCCGCCGTCGTCATCGAAGTGCCCAGCATGTTTTGCTGCACGCCGACGAGCAGGGTCGTCACGCCGTGCTGGCTCAGGTAATTGAGCAGTTCATGCAGGTAGGTGCTCTGGAAGCGTTCATCGGGCACGGCGTGCATGTAGCCGTTCAGGCTATCGATGACGATCACCTTGGCGCCCCGCTGCGCCGCGTCGACCACGGCCTGGGCGAATTCACCCGGTGTCAGCTCGGCCGGATCGATCTGCTGCGCGCTCAGCAGGCCTGTGTCGAGCGCCGCCTGCAGGCGCATGCCCACGCTGTCGGTCCGGTTCAGCAGCTTGCTGCGCGCCTCCTCGAACAGGAACATGGCGCATGGTTCGCCGCGCGTCGTGGCCGCGTGCACGAATTGCGCCGCCAGGGTGGACTTGCCGCTGCCGGCCGGGCCGGAAAGGAGCGTGCTCATGCCTTCTTCCAGGCCGCCGCCTATCATGGCGTCGAGTTCGGGCACGCCGCTCGACAGGCGCCGGTGCCCGCCATCGCGGCGCGTGTCGGCCGCCACCAGCCGCGGATAGACGACCAGGCCGTCACGGGCGATCTTGTAGTCGTGCGTGCCGCTGCGAAATGGCACGCCCCGGTATTTCACCACCCGCACGCGGCGCCGGTCATTGCCATAGGCCTGGTTTTGCAGCTCCAGCGCGATCACGCAATGGGCCACGCTACGCACTTGCAAGCCGTCGTCCAGCGCGGAACGGTCATCGATCAGCACGGTGGTGCAGTGCCGGCTGGCCAGATATTGTTTCAACGCCACGACCTGGCGCCTGTAGCGCAAGGGGTTTTCCGCCAGCAGCTGCAGTTCGGACAGCGAATCGAGCACGAGGCGGGCCGGGCGGTGTTTTTCGATGGCGGCCAGGATGCGCTGGTTGGTCGAGGCCAGTTCGATTTCGGACGGATGGAAGATCGTGTACTGGCGCTCGGGATTGAGCATGTCGTCGCTGGGCGCCACTTCTTCGATGGCGATGCCGGCCAGGTCCCAGCCGTGCGACAGGGCCGCGCCGCGCAGCTCGATCTCGGATTCGGCCAGGGCGATATACAGCACGGGCGTGCCGTTGCGCGCCCCTTCGGCCAGAAACTGCAGCGCCAGGGTGGTCTTGCCAGTGCCTGGCACGCCTTCGAGCAGGTACAGGCGATCGGCCAGCAGGCCGCCCGTCAATATGGTGTCGAGGCCCGGGATGCCCGTCGACAGCAGCGGCGGCGTGTCCAGGCCGCCCGCGCCATCGTCTTGCGCCGTTCCTTGCGCCTGTGCTGTCATCATCGCGTCCTCGCTTCGCCATGCTGTGGCCAATATATTAGCGTGTCCGCCGCGGCATGTCTTTTCGATACCATTGGTAAATAATCACCTCGGCATACTTGCGGGCAGGGCGGAGTGTTGCGTCCTTGTCTGCCAGTTCAGCAAAGAACTCTTGACCCTGCTAAAGTATTCACTCAATCCACCTTTTCCGCTTTGCCGTTTTAGCCACCGCTCGCCAGGTTCCTGCTCAACTGTGCTGGCGTGCCACCGCTGTTGCTGTCTTCATTTTATTGCCTCATTGATAAGTTAATTCGCTTGATAGTTACTATGTTTCAATTGTAACGATGCTTGACGATTTTAGAATGATCGTTCATTCTTTGATCTGCGTTAATAAATTTAGTCATTTCTAACGACACTAGCCAGCTTCTTTTTCAGAAAGTCCAAGATGCAACCAACCTTTTCCCTGACGTCGCCGCGTACGAGCGGCGCTATTGCCGTTCTGTGCGCCACTGTAATCATGGCCGGCTGCAGTAAAAAACAGGAAGCACCTCACGCGCAGCAAGCGCCGCAGGTGGTCGTGTTTACTGTTAATCCGGCCGCGTTGCCGATGAGCGCCGAATTGCCCGGCCGCACGAATGCCTACCAGGTCGCCGATGTACGCCCGCAAGTGGGCGGTTTGATCCAGAAGCGCCTGTTCGTCGAGGGTAGCGATGTGAAAGCGGGCACGGCCCTGTATCAGATCGATTCCGCCACCTACCAGGCCGCCGCCAATTCGGCCAAGGCCGCGCTGTCGAAAGCCAGGGCCAACCTGTTGACGGCCGGTCCGAAAGCCGCGCGCTACAAGGAACTGGTGGCCATCGAAGGCGTCAGCCGCCAGGAATACGATGATGCCGTCGCCGCGTTCGAGCAAGCCAAGGCAGACGTCGAGTCCGCCACTGCGGCGCTGGAATCGGCGAACATCAACCTGCGCTACAGCACCGTGACGGCGCCGATCAGCGGCCGCACCAGCCGCTCGACCGTGACGGCCGGCGCGCTGGTGACGGCGGGCCAGGCCGAAGCGCTGACCACCGTGCAGCAACTCGATCCGATCTATGTCGACGTGACCCAGTCGAGCACCGACCTGCTGCGCCTGAAGCGCCAGATGGCCGATGGTTCGCTGAAGAAAGTGGGCGAAGGCCAGGCCAAGGTCGACCTGATCCTGCCGGACGGCAGCAAGTACGGCGCATCGGGCAAGCTCCAGTTCGCCGGCGTGACGGTCGATCCGACCACCGGCAACGTCATCTTGCGCGCGCTGTTCCCGAACCCGAAAGGCGAATTGCTGCCAGGTATGTACGTGCGTGCGCAACTGGAAACGGGCGTGGATGAGAAAGCCATTACCGTGCCGCAAGTGGGCGTGACGCGCAACCAGAAGGGCCAGGCCACGGCCCTGATCCTGAACAAGGAAAACAAGGTCGAGCAGCGCGTGCTGACCACCAGCGGCACCGTCGGCACCAACTGGCTGGTGACGTCCGGCCTGGCCGCAGGCGACCGCGTGATCGTGGAAGGCTTGCAAAAAGTCAAGCCAGGCGCCCCAGCCGTTGCCGTGCCGGCCAAGGCCGAAGCTGCTCCTGCGCCCGCGCCCGCCGCTGCCGCTTCTGCCGCCGCATCGGCTGCCAGCGCCCACTAATTCAGGAGAATATTAATGGCCCGTTTTTTCATTGACCGCCCGATTTTTGCCTGGGTGGTCGCGATCGTCATCATGCTTGCCGGCGTGATTTCGATCCTCAGCCTGCCGATCGCGCAGTATCCGAGCATCGCCCCGCCGTCGATTTCGATCAGCGGCTCCTACCCTGGCGCCTCCGCCAAGACCGTGGAAGATGCGGTCACCCAGGTCATCGAACAAAAGATGAAGGGTATCGACGGCTTGCGCTACATGTCCTCGTCGAGCGATGCGACTGGCGGCATCAGCATCACGCTGACGTTTACCAGCGGGACCAATCCCGACATCGCCCAGGTGCAGGTACAGAACAAGCTGCAGCTGGCCACGCCGCTGCTGCCGACGGCTGTCACGCAACAGGGTCTTGTCGTGTCGAAAGCGACGAAGAACTTCCTGATGGTGTTCGGCTTCATTTCCGAAAACGGCAAGATGGACCAGACCGACTTGAGCGACTATGTGGCCGCCAACGTCGTCGATCCGCTCAGCCGTGTTGCCGGTGTGGGCGACGTGACCCTGTTCGGTTCGCAGTACGCCATGCGTATCTGGCTCGACCCGGCCAAGCTGCAAAGTTTTAACCTGACCCCGGCGGACGTGATCACGGCCGTGCAGGCGCAGAATGCGGAAGTGTCGGCCGGTGAACTGGGCGGCACGCCGTCCGTCAAGGGTCAGCAGCTGAACGCCACCGTGTCGGCGCAAAGCCGTTTGCAAACGGTGGAGCAGTTCGGCGCCATCTTGCTGAAAACCACGACCAACGGTGCCATGGTGTACCTGAAGGACGTGGCCAGCATGGAACTGGGCCGCGAGAACTACAACACCGTGGCCCGCTACAACGGCCATGCGGCCACCGGCGTGGCGATCAAGCTGGCGACGGGCGCCAACGCGCTCGATACGGCCAATGCGGCGAAAGCCATGCTGGGCAACCTGAGCAAGCAATTCCCTGAAGGCATGAGCTACCAGGTGGCGTTCGACACCACCCCGTTCGTGAAACTGTCCATCGAAGAAGTGGTGAAAACCCTGGTCGAAGCGGTGATCCTGGTATTCCTCGTGATGTACCTGTTCCTGCAGAACTTCCGCGCCACCCTGATCCCGACCATGGCCGTGCCGGTCGTGCTGCTGGGTACCTTCGGCATCCTGAACGCCTTCGGCTATTCGATCAATACGCTCACCATGTTCGCCATGGTGCTGGCCATCGGCCTGCTGGTCGACGATGCGATCGTGGTGGTGGAAAACGTCGAGCGCGTGATGAGCGAAGAGGGCTTGTCGCCGCTGGAAGCGACGCGCAAGTCGATGACGCAGATCACGGGCGCGCTGGTCGGTATCGCCATGGTGCTGTCGGCCGTGTTCGTGCCGATGGCCTTCTTCGGCGGTTCGACGGGCGTGATCTACCGCCAGTTCTCGATCACGATCGTCTCGTCGATGGTGCTGTCCGTCATCGTCGCGCTGGTGTTTACGCCAGCCTTGTGCGCCACCCTGTTGAAACCGGTCGAGAAGGGACATCACGCGACGAACAAGGGTTTCTTCGGCTGGTTCAACCGCAGCTTCGACCGCAGCAGCAACACCTACCAGGGCTGGGTCGGCGCCATGATCACGCACCGTTTCCGCTCGATGCTGCTGTACGTGCTGCTGCTGGCTGGCCTGGTGTTCATCTTCATGCGCCTGCCGACCTCGTTCCTGCCGGAAGAAGACCAGGGCATCCTGTTTACGCAGATTCAATTGCCGACGGGCGCCACGCAAGAGCGCACCCTGAAAGTGATCGAACAGGTCGAAGACCACTTCATGAACAGCGAGAAGGACAACGTCGCTTCCGTGTTTGCCGTCGCCGGTTTCAGCTTCGGCGGTAACGGCCAGAATACGGGTATCGCCTTCGTGCGCCTGAAAGACTGGTCGCTGCGCAAGGACGTGGCGCAGAAGGCGCCGGCCGTGGCCGGTCGCGCCATGGGCAAGCTGTTGCAGATCAAGGATGCGATGGTGTTTACCTTCGCCCCGCCTGCCGTGCTGGAACTGGGTAACGCCACCGGTTTCGACATGCAGCTGCAGGACATCGGCGGTGTCGGCCATGACGCCCTGATGGCGGCGCGTAACCAGTTGCTGGGCATGGCGTCGCAGAATCCGGCCATGGTGGGCGTACGCCCGAACGGCCAGGAAGATACGCCGCAGTACAAGATCGACATCGACCAGCAGAAAGCCACCGCGCTGGGCTTGCAGATCTCGGAAATCAACCGCGTGCTGAGCGTGGGCTGGGGTAGCTCGTATGTGAACGACTTCCTCGACCGTGGCCGCGTGAAGAAAGTGTTCATGCAAGGTAATGCCGAATCGCGCATGCTGCCGGAAGACTTGAACAAGTGGTTCGTGCGCAACACGGCTGGCCAGATGGTGCCGTTCTCGGCCTTTGCCACCGGCAAGTGGATTTACGCGTCGCCGCGCCTGGAACGCTACAACGGCTTGCCGTCGGTAGAGATCCTCGGTACGCCGGCGCCGGGCCAGAGCACGGGCGCCGCCATGAACGCGATGGAAGAGATGGTGGCCAAGCTGCCGCCTGGCATCGGCTTCAGCTGGACCGGCGTCTCGCTGGAAGAGCGCGAATCCGGTTCGCAGACGCCGCAGCTGTACGCGCTGTCGCTGCTGATCGTCTTCCTGTGCCTGGCTGCGCTGTATGAAAGCTGGTCGATTCCATTCTCCGTGCTGCTGGTCGTGCCGCTGGGCGTGATCGGCGCCGTGCTCGGTACCTGGCTGTTCGGCCTGTCGAACGACGTGTACTTCCAGGTGGGCTTGCTCACGGTGGTGGGCTTGTCGGCGAAGAACGCGATTCTGATCGTGGAATTTGCCAAGGAAATGCAGGAATCGGGTATGTCGCTGCTGGACGCGACCTTGCATGCGGTGCGTCTGCGTCTGCGTCCGATTCTGATGACCTCGATTGCCTTCGGCCTGGGCGTGTTGCCACTGGCCATTTCCAGCGGCGCCGGTTCCGGCAGCCAGAACGCCATCGGTATCGGCGTACTGGGCGGTATGTTGACGGCCACGTTCCTCGGTATCTTCTTCGTGCCGGTGTTCTTCGTGCTGGTGCGCGGCTTCTTCTCGAAGCCGGATGCGCCCGCCACGCCGGCGACGCCTGGTTCGCCAGCCGTCACGCTTTCCAAGGATGCACATTAATATGAAAAAATCACCATTCTCCATGGCGGCGCTGGCCTTGCTGGCCGGTTGCAGCCTGGCTCCCACGTACGAGCGTCCGGCGGCGCCTGCGCCCACGGCGTGGCCGACGGGCCCTTCCTACAAGGCCGACATGGCCGCCGCCGACGCCAAGCCGGTGGCGGACATCGCCTGGCGCGAGTTCTTTGCCGATGCGCGCCTGCGCCAGGTACTGGAACTGGCGCTGGCCAACAACCGCGACCTGCGCGTCTCGATCCTCAACATCGAGAAGGCGCGCGCCACCTACGGCATCGAACGCGCCGCCCTGATCCCGACCCTGTCGGCCTCGGGCGGCCAGTCGGCCACGCGCATTTCGAAAAACGCCAGCCCGACGGGCGAAGCGTCCATCAACCGCCAGTACACGGCGAACCTGGGCGTGTCGGCCTACGAGCTGGACTTCTTCGGCCGCGTGCGCAGCCTGTCCGACAGCGCGCTGGAGCAATACCTGGGCACGGAAGAAGCACGCCGTGCTCAGCAGATCAGCCTGGTGGCCGAAGTGGCCAGCACCTATCTGAACCTGGTGGCCGACCAGCAGCGCCTGCGCGTGGCGCAGGACACCCTGAAGAGCCAGCAGTCGTCGTATGACCTGGCCGTGCGCCGCTTCAGCGCGGGCGCCACCTCGGGCCTGGACAAGTACGACGCCCAGACCAGTGTCGAGTCGGCCCGTTCCGACGTGGCGGTCTTCACGAGCCAGGTGGCGCTGGACCAGAACGCACTGGTCTTGCTGGTGGGCGGCCCCGTGCCGGCCGACCTGCTGCCGCCAGCCGAGTTCGGCACCGTGACGGCCCTGGCGGACATTCCGTCCGGCGTGCCGTCGGACGTGCTGCAGCGCCGTCCCGACGTGCTGGCGGCCGAGCGCACCCTGCGCGCCGCCAACGCCAACATCGGCGCGGCGCGCGCGGCCTTCTTCCCGCGCATTTCGCTGACGGCCACGGCCGGTTCGGTCAGCGATAACCTGTCGGGCCTGTTCAAGGGCGGCAGCGGCACGTGGAGTTTCCTGCCGCAGATCAGCTTGCCGATCTTCGATGGCGGCGTGAACCGCGCCAACCTCGATATCGCCAAGGTGCAGCGTGAAATCTCCGTGGCGCAATACGAAAAGGCGATCCAGGTCGCCTTCCGTGAAGTGTCCGATGCGCTGGCCCAGCGCGGCACCATCGATGAGCGCCTGCAATCGCAGGTCTCGCTGGTCGAGGCGTCGACGAAGAGCTACACCATCCACGACGCGCGCTACAAGCAGGGCGCCGAGTCCTACCTGAACGCCCTGGTGGCCCAGCGCGCGCTGTACACGGCGCAGCAAAGCCTGATCACGGCGCGCCTGGCCAAGTCGACCAACCTGGTCACCTTGTACAAGGTGCTGGGCGGCGGTTGGCAGCCTGAGCAGACAGCCGTCGCGGCGGCTGGCGGCGCCCAATAATCACGGGGACGCCGACGCCGGCCTTGCCCGCAAGGGCAGGGCCGGCGCGCTACTGGAAAAGTCATGAACCAAGTTGAAAAGAAGCATCCGGACCCCGAGCGCGCCAATACGCGGCGCAAACAGGTGCTCGATGCGGCTGAAAGCTGCTTCAGCCGCCGCGGTTTCCACGGCGCCAGCATGGCCGAGATATCGAAGGCGGCCGGCATGAGCGCGGGCCACATCTATAATTATTTTGACAGCAAGGACGCGATCATCGCCGCCTTCGTCATGCAGAATACGGAGCGGGTGTCGAACCTGATGCAGGACCTGGCGCAGCGCGACGATCCGCTGCAGGCGGTGATCGACAATGCGGGCGAGCATGTGCTCGAAGCGCTGGACCCGACCACGTGGATGATGCCGCTGGAAATCTTTGCCGAAGCGTCGCGCAATCCGGTGATCGCGGAAATGCTGCAATGCTCGGACCGGCGCTCGCGCCAGTTATTTCTCTCCATCATACGCGACGCGCGCATCAAGCGCGGCTTGCCGGCTGGCGAGGAAATGCTGCAAGGGCGCCTTGATGCCCTGGTGGCCATGTACCAGGGTCTGCCCGTGCGCTTCATTCACAATCCGGACGTGAAGGTCGAGCCGCTGATCGCGGGCTTTCGCATCGTCCTGACGGCGCTGCTGCTGAGCGAATAGGGCGCTTGAACGGGGCATGCAAAAAAGTTTGCGCAGATCGACATGAATCGTGCGCAAAAGCATGGCAAAAACCTAAAAGCGTCTGCTATAATTCCCACCTCGTCGGGGCGTAGCGCAGCCTGGTAGCGTACATGCATGGGGTGCATGGGGTCGGAAGTTCGAATCTTCTCGCCCCGACCATTAGATTCAAGGAGTTACGGCGCAAGCTGTATCAAAACCCGGCACTGTATATTAGATAATTGTCTAATATCGGTGCCGGGTTTTTCCGTTTACGCGACGTATGATTTCATTGCCGCATGCCGATGTCCGTTATCGGCCTGTCGCGTTGAAGTACGCCAGCTGCGCACGCGATCTTCACGATTTGCCACTGTCCCGGCAAACAACAGGCGGAGGCGGCGATGACGGGACGTCAGGCGAGCTGCCCGAGCCGCAGCGGGGAATTGCTGCCGCATCGCCGGATATCGGCTGGCTGTTCCTTGCCGTTATGGCAGGGTCATGTCCAGGCCGACCATGCTGACAACGACGAAGGTGACGATCCCCAGGGCCAGCAGCAACAGCGCGAAGATGGCGACCACCTTGCCGCTGGCGCGCAGCACCGCGCGATTCTGCTTCGCCTTGTCCTTATCCTTCTTCCCTTGATCGTAATGCCACTTGATGGCGAAGAACATGCCCGTGGCGAGCACGAGAGCCTTGAACGTCACGAAGACTATGGGGGTCCAATCGATCATTTTGCGTATTTCCAGTCTATTACTTGACACTATCTGAGGAGCACTACCTCAACACGCTGCTTCAGCAGCTTCTGTTCACACCATCCCCCAGGCATCCTGTTTGACTCTTTCATTATATCCAGCTATGAAATCAGCATGGCATCGCGCGCCGTGATTTGCCGCATGATGCAGGTGAGCGAGGAAAAAACGTCAGCGACTGCCATGCAAGGATGGTGTTGCTGCACGTTCTGATGCATACTACTTGAAAACAATTTCCATACAATTAGACAAAATGTCCCAGTTGAAACCCATACAAGATGAACATGAGACTATCTGGTTGCCGCGATTGACCGGGAACAAGGGGCCACGTTTCTTGCAGATCGCGGATGCCTTGCAGGCCGCGGTGGCAGAGGGCTCGGTGAAGCCGGGCGACCGCCTGCCGACGCAGCGCCAGCTGGCAGCACAGCTGGGTGTCGACCTGACGACGATCACGCGTGCATACGACGAAGCCAGGCGCCGCAACTTGCTGGAGGGCCGCGGCGCGCGGGGCACGTATGCCGCGGCGCCGAAAGTCGAATTGACCGCTATCCTCGACCTGAGCATGAATACCCCGCCACCGCCGGAGGGCGTGGACTTCGACGACATGTTGAAACAAGGTTTGTCCCAGGTCTTGATGCGGGCAGACAATGAATTGCTGATGACTTACCACCTGGGCGGGGGAAGCGACTCCGACCGCAAGGCTGGCGCCGAATGGCTGGCACCGATGTTCGGACATCTGGATTCCCGGCAGGTCGTGGTGTGTCCGGGCGCGCAAGCGGCGATCGCCGCATTGATCCTTGCGCTGACGGAGCCTGGCGAGGTGATCCTGGCGGAGCCGACGAGTTATCCCGGCTTGCGTGCCGCGGCGACGCAGTTCGGCCGGCGCGTCATTGCCGTGGAAGCGGACCAGCACGGGATGCTGCCCGGGATGCTCGAGGAAGCGTGCCGCCAGCACCAGCCCGGGCTGGTCTACCTCAACCCGACATTGCAGAACCCGACCGCCATCACCATGCCGGAACGCCGGCGCAGGGAGCTCGCCGGCGTCGCGCAGCGCTGCAATGTACGCATCGTCGAGGACGATCCCTACTGGCTCCTCGCCGATGCCCCGCCGCCGCCCATTGCCACGTTTGCCCCGGAACACGTGGTCTACATCTCGACGCTGTCGAAATGCCTGACGCCCGGCCTGCGTGTCGCCTTCGTGCTGATGCGCGACCCGATTGCGCGCGAACGTTTCCTGATCGCGCTACGATCCTTTGCGCTGATGGCCGCTCCGCTGACGGCCGCACTGGCCACCCAGTGGATACTCGACGGTTCGGCTGACGGATTGATGGAGGGCGTGCGCAACGAGGCGCGCCTGCGCCACCGGATGGCGCGCGATATCCTGGCGGGGCGCTACAGCGGCTGTGGCGACGGCCTGCACGTATGGCTCGAGCTGCCGGCATATTGGAACTCCTCGCAGCTTGCGCGCGCAGCCGCCAGCGCCGGCATCGCGGTCACGCCGGCGGAGGCATTCGCCACGGGCAGCGCATCGGTGAACGCCATCCGGATCTCTTTGGGCTGCATCAAGGACCGTGGCCGCTTGCAGGCGGGTCTGCAACGGCTGTCTCATCTGCTTGCGCGGCGGCCCGAGTCGTTCAGCGCTGCTGTGGTCTGACTCTCCAGGGCGGGCATGCCCGAGCAAGGGTAATGCCATGGGCATCCCGGAAACATCCGCAGTCACGTTCTTATGCAGATGCCAGCCAGCCCCCGTTTTCGCCATCCTGTCCCCCGATTTTCGTCCCCTGTCGCTGCCATCAACCTGGCAACACGGCTTTCGCCTATGATGGGCTGGCACGTGCACAATGATTATGTTTTCCCTTCATTCAACAACCATGAGGTGTCCATGATTCGCTATGTCCTGCCTGTCCTGTTGTTCGCCGGCGCACTGCCGGCGCACGCCCAAGCCCCCGTCAAGGAAACGCCGCTGATCGAGCGGGCCAAGCTGTTCGGCAATCCCAGCAAGTCCGGTGGCAAGCTCAGCCCCGATGGACGTTGGCTGTCGTGGATCGCGCCGCGCGATGGCGTGCTCAATGTGTGGGTGGCGCCGGCCGGCGACCTGGCGCAGGCGCGGCCGCTGACGGACGAAAAGGTGCGGCCCATCCGCGGCAGTTTCTGGTCGCCCGATTCGACAACCCTGCTGTTCATCCAGGACAAGGGCGGCGACGAGAATTTCCTGCTGTACGGGGTGAACGTGGCGACCGGCAAGCAGGTCAATTACACGCCGTTCGAGAAGACGCGCGTGCGCATCGTCCAGATCAGCAGCAAGGTCAGGGACCGCATCCTCGTCGGCATCAATAACCGTGATGCGCGCTGGCACGACGTGTACAGCCTGGACCTGGCCAGCGGCAAGCTGACGCTGGTGCAGCAGAACGATGGCTATGGCGGCTACCTGGCCGATGAATTGCTCAACTTGCGTATCGCCAGCAAGGCGCGCGCCGATGGCGGCATGCAGTATTTCCGCCTGACGGATGGCAAGGTCGAGAGCACGCCGCTGACCGAAGTCGCTCTGGAAGATTCGCAGACGACGGCGCCGCTGGCGTTTACGGTCGACGGCAAGACCTTGTACTGGACCGATTCGCGCGGCCGCAATACCTCGGCGCTACTGGCACAGGACGTGGCCAGCGGTAAGACCACGGTCATGGCGCAAGACCCGCGCGCCGACATCGCCGATGCGCTGTACGACACGCGCACGGGCCGCGTGCAGGCGTATACGGTCAATTACCTGCAGCAGGAATATTTGCCGCTGGCGGACGACCTGAAAGCCGACCTGGCCTTCCTGAAGAAAAATACCCTGGGCCAGTTCACGGTGACGTCGCGCACGGATGCCGACGATAAATGGCTGGTGAATGTCGACGCCGTCACGGCGCCTCCATCGAGCTGGCTGTACGAGCGCAAGACCAAAAAACTCACGCGGCTGTACGTGACGCGTCCGGAACTGGAAGGCGCGCCGCTGGTGCCCATGTATCCGCAGCAAATCAAGGCGCGCGATGGCCTGAACCTGGTGTCTTACCTGACCCTGCCGCAGGCGTCGAAGGCGGGCGCCGGCGGCAAGCCCACGCAGGCGGTGCCGATGGTGCTGCTGGTGCACGGCGGCCCGTGGGCGCGCGACACCTATGGCTACAACGGCTACCACCAGTGGCTGGCCAACCGCGGCTATGCCGTGCTGTCGGTGAATTTCCGCGGCTCGACGGGTTTCGGCAAGCAGTTCATCTCGGCCGGCGACCTGCAGTGGGGCCGCAAGATGCATGACGACCTGCTCGACGCGGTGCAGTGGGCCGTGAAGAGCGGCGTGACGAGCGCCGACAAGGTGGCCATCATGGGCGGCTCGTATGGCGGCTACGCCACCCTGGCCGGCATGGCGTTCACGCCGACGGCGTTTGCCTGCGGCGTCGACATCGTCGGCCCGTCGAACCTGTTTACCTTGCTGCAAACCATCCCGCCGTACTGGGAAGCGGGCAAGCAGCAGTTCTACAAGCGCATGGGCGACCCGACCACGGAAGAGGGCCGCGCGCTGCTCAAGGAGCGCTCGCCGCTGAACTTTGCGCAGAACATCCAGCGCCCGCTGCTGATCGGCCAGGGCGCCAACGACCCGCGCGTCAACGTGGCTGAATCGGACCAGATCGTGGCGGCCATGGCGGCGAAGAATATTCCCGTCACGTATGTGCTGTTCCCCGATGAGGGCCACGGCTTTGCGCGGCCCGTCAACAACATCGCCTTCAATGCCGTGACGGAAAACTTCCTGGGGCAATGCCTGGCCGGCCGCGCCGAGCCGATCGGCGCCACCCTGAAGGCGTCCACAGCGCAGGTCAAGCATGGCGCCGAGTTTGCGCCGGGCTTGCAGGAGGCGATGCGCTAAGTAACCCCCAATAAATTATTGTGATTTCTGACTTCCATAACCGGCGCTCTGCGTCGCAGCGGGCGCCTTGCATAGCATCCGGTTCTGTTCGTCATAAATGCACAATAATTTCCTGAGGATTACTTCGGTAGCGAAGGCCGCATGGCGGTTGCAGTGACGGCGGCCGGGCTCGATGGCCCGGGCCGCCGCGTTGCCGGCGGGCGCAGATGGGGGAAATCTCACGTCAAAAGCTGTGCCAGAGGGGCAATGCTTGCATTAGAATAAATCATTGCTTTAATCACAGCGCTCACGGAATGGACTACCTGCAATGATGAATGTATTGACTCTGGAACACTTCGCCACGCGCGTCAACGATACATTTGCCGCCGTTAGCGACGGGAATGCCGCTTTCATCCTGAAGGAAGTGCGTCCCTTGCCGTCCGCCACGCTGGAGGGCATGCTGCGCGCGCCGTTCAGCTTGGTATTCCACAATCGTTCCCCCATCCTCTTCAGCCAAAAAATCTTTCAGCTGCGGCATGATGCGTTGGGCGAAGTGGGCATCTTTCTGGTGCCGGTGGCGCGTGACAGCGACGGTTTTCTGTATCAGGCGGTGTTCAACTGAGCGTGTTGCCGGAGGGGGCAGACGCGGAGGCAGGCAGGGCCAGGCGGGCGCCGTGCCGGCGCCGCCTGGCCCCCCGTTAAGTATCAATCAAATGCGGGAAACTCGCCTTGCAGGGCGATGCAGAAATTCAGCGCCAGCATGGGCTGGCGGTTTTCGTGCGCCTGCCCGCCGCCCGCCGAGGCGACGGTCTGTGGCGAGAACGTCGTGTTGGGTGTTGTCGCCGGCACGAAGGCGTTCGTACCGGTGATGCTGGTGAGGCCATCGCCCGTTTGCGGCACGTTGCGTTGCAGGCTGGCATTGGTCTGGCGGCTCAATGTCAGTTGATGGGTGTGCGCAGGAATCTGCGTGGCGCCCAGCTGGACCGTGTTGCTGCCGAACGTCTCGCCCATCACGCGCGGGGTGAGTCCCGGTCCTTGTCCCTGGCCGCAGGGCGCACGTCCCGTGAAGTTGGGCAACTGGAAGGTATTGACTCCATCGCCGCCATATTGCGTGCCGATTAATGAAAACAGGGCGGCGTATTGCCGTATCTGCAAAGTGGCGCCATTGCAGCTGGCCCACCCGTAGGGCGTGAAATTGAACCCGAAGACTTGTATTTCGCCAATGTATGGTGATGTCACGGTAGTTTCTCCTGATCGATTCTGTTGGCAGCGTATGCTTGCTGGCTGTTATTGCTGGGATGGGAAAATACCTGCCCATGCGATGCAAAATGACGCGGTCAGGGTTGGCATGGTGTTCTCATGCGGCAAGTTGCCGCCTGCGCTGCCTGTTGCCGCCGGCGCCAATGCATAGGTGGTGAGGCCAGCCAGACTGCTGGTGTACATCTTGTCGTTATTGACCGGGGCCGCCAGCTGCGTGTTGACCGCTGGCGTATCCACCGTCGCCAGCGAGCTGAGCGCACTGACCACGTGCGTATGCGCGGGAAGCTGGGTCTGCAGCAAGGTCACCGTTTCGCTGCCGCTTTTTTGCCCCAGGACGCGTGGCGTCAGGCCAGGACCCGTACCCTGGTGCAGGGGAACCTGGCCGCGCAGGTCGGGCACGGCGAAGGTATTGACGCCGTCGCCGCCGTAGGTGGTGCCCAGCAGGGTGTACAGCACTTCGTTATTGGCGATCGGTTTCAGGCTGCCGTCGCAGGCAAACCAGCCGGAAGGAATGCGGGGAAAGGAAAACAGGCGGATTTCGCCGACATAGGGTGTGGACATGACTATGCTCCGTGGGAAGTGGCTGGCACGTTAGTTGCGCGACGGGAAGATACCGCTCAGGGCGATATTGAAATTGAGCACCTGGAATGGCTGCATATTGTTATGCGCCTGGTTGCCGCCGGTCTGGCCCAGGGTCTGGCTGTTCAAGGACACTTGCGGGCCCGCCGTGCCATAGATGAATTCCGCGCCGCTGCCGCCGTACAGCGTGTTGGTCGGGTTCTTCGTGGTGCCGGGCGTGGTCGAGGCATTCAGCGCATGCGTATGCGCCGGGATCTCAGTCAGTGTCAAAGTGATAGCTTCCGCACCGGCACGCATACCGATCGGATAGGGCGCAGGTTGCCAGGAACCGTCCACCGAAGCGCCTGCGCCGACAGGGGTGCTGCCCTGCAGGTTGGGCAAGGCGAAGGTGGTCGAGCCGTTGCCCCCGTAGTAGGTGCCCAGCAGTGCAAATAGCGCCTGATTCTGCGCAATTGGTAGCAATTGCCCGTTACATGCTGCAAACCCACGCGGCACAAAACCAAATCCGCTCATCATGATTTGTCCCAGATATACATCAGCCATCGTCGTTCTCCCACGGTTGCAATGTCATCAAATGCCAAATGGTTAACATTTTCCATTTGCAATCAATATTGTTTTTTAAAAAACCCTTTTTGTTATAGTTACTTTATTGAAATCTCGGAGTAGCATACGTTGTCATATGGCAAGCGTCAACATCTGTTGACCCTGTAGAAGAGCCTTGACAGGCCCGGCTTGCAGCCTGAATTCACGTTCCTTTTTTGTCTAAAAAACTGTGTATTGGAGAAAATATGTTGCGTATTAGCAACGATATCCTCGTCCGCCCGGCGTTTTCTTTTTTGCTTTATTTTTTTTCTGGAAACAAGGGGTGCATGCCAAGCCGTGCCGCTGACGGGCCGTCAGTGTCCGGCCGTTTCGTGCACTGGTTCGCTTCGCTGTGCCTGCTGGTGCTGGCGTTCGGCGCAGGCCCGGCACAGGCGGGGCCGAGCATAAAATGTCCTGCCAATCAGAGTTTTACCGTCGCCTCCGGCGGCTCCCATGTGATTGATATGTCAGCGTGCAGCAGCTTTGGCCTGACGGAAAACAACCCCGGGGCGCTGCACGGCACGATTACCGGCCTTGTCAATAACGGTACCGGCATCGCGACCTATATCAACAATGGCGACGGGGCGCTGTCCGACAGTTTTGTCCTGCTGGATGAGGATAGCCAGACAATGACGTTTACGGTGACCGTCTTGCCTGCCGCGGCGGCCTTTACCGTTTCGCCGGGCAGTTTGACGGCGCCCGTGATTGGCGTGCCGTACAGCCAGGCCATGTCGGCCAGCGGCGGCGTGGCTCCCTACACCTACGCGTTGGATTCCGGCACCTTACCGCCAGGTATCACCGTGTCGTCGAGTGGCGTGATTTCCGGCACCGTGACGGCGACCGGCGCCTATGTGTTCGCCATCAAGGTGACGGACTCGACATCAGGCACGCCGCTGACCGTCACCAAGAATTATTCGGTGTCGATCGCGGTGCCCACCCTGTCCATCACGCCCACCACGCTGACGGCGGGCGGAATATCGACGCCCTACAGCCAGCAACTGAGCACCTCCGGCGGCACCGCGCCCTACACGTATGTGGTGGAATCGGGGTCCTTGCCGCCGGGCCTGACCTTGTCGGCCAGCGGTTTGTTATCAGGCACGCCCAGCGCCATCAACACCTATAACTTTGTGATCAAATCGACGGATGTCACGGGCGGCAATGGGCCGTACAACACGTCCAGAAGCTATTCGATGGTGATCAACGCCCAGCCGCCGCCAACCATCACCGGCGTGTCGCCCGCCTCCGGCCCTACGGCCGGCGGCACGAGCGTCACCATCACCGGTACCGGCTTTACGGGCGTCACGGCGCTGAAGTTTGGCGCCAACAATGGCGTCAGCGTCACCGTCGTCAATTCCACGACCATCACCGCCACCTCGCCAGCCGGCAGTGCCGGCACCGTGAACGTGACCGTTACGGCGACCGGGGGCACCAGCGCCACCGGCGCCGCGAACCAGTTCACGTATATTCCTGCGCCAACGGTCACCAGCATTTCTCCCACGGCTGGGCCCTCCGCCGGCGGCACCACGGTCACCATCACGGGCACGGGCTTTAGCGGCACCACGGCGGTGACTTTCGGCGCCACGGCGGCGAGCGGCTTTACGGTCAACAGCGCCACGCAGATCACGGCGACGGCGCCAGCCGGCACGGGCACGGTGGACGTGCGCGTCACCACGACGGGCGGCACCAGCGCCACCAGCGCGGCGGACCAGTACACCTTTGTGGCGTCACCGACGGTGACGAGCATATCCCCGACTGCCGGCCCGGCCGCTGGCGGCACTACCGTCACCATCACGGGCACGGGTTTTGCCAGTACGACGGCGGTGACCTTCGGCGCCACGGCGGCGACCGGCTTCACGGTCAACAGCGCCACGCAGATCACGGCGACGGCGCCAGCCGGCACGGGCACGGTCGACGTGCGCGTGACCACCATCGGCGGCACCAGCGCCACCAGCGCGGCGGACCAGTACACCTTTGTGGCGGCACCGGCGGTGACGAGCATTTCGCCGACTGCCGGTCCGGCAACCGGCGGCACTACGGTCACCATCACGGGCACGGGCTTTAGCGGCACCACGGCGGTGACCTTCGGCGCCACGGCGGCGACGGGCTTCACGGTCAACAGCGCCACGCAGATCACGGCGACGGCGCCGGCCGGCAGCGCCGGCACGGTGGACGTGCGCGTCACCACGGCAGGCGGCACCAGCGCCACCAGCGCGGCGGACCAGTTCACCTTTGTGGCGGCCCCGGCGGTGACGAGCATTTCGCCGACTGCCGGTCCGGCAACCGGCGGCACCACGGTCACCATCACGGGAACGGGTTTTAGCGGCACCACGGCGGTGACCTTCGGCGCCACGGCGGCGACGGGCTTCACGGTCAACAGCGCCACGCAGATCACGGCCACGGCGCCAGCCGGCAGCGGCACGGTCGACGTGCGCGTCACCACGACGGGCGGCACCAGCGCCACCAGCGCGGCGGACCAGTTCACCTTTGTGGCGGCCCCGGCGGTGACGAGCATTTCGCCGACTGCCGGTCCGGCAACCGGCGGCACCACGGTCACCATCACGGGCACGGGATTTGGCGGCACCACGGCGGTGACCTTCGGCGCCACGGCGGCGACGGGCTTCACGGTCAACAGCGCCACGCAGATCACGGCCACGGCGCCAGCCGGCACGGGCACGGTGGACGTGCGCGTCACCACGGCAGGCGGCACGAGCGCCACCAGCGCCGCGGACCAGTACACCTTTGTGGCGGCACCGGCGGTCACGAGCATTTCGCCGACTGCCGGTCCGGCAACCGGCGGCACCACGGTCACCATCACGGGCACGGGATTTGGCGGCACCACGGCGGTGACCTTCGGCGCCACGGCGGCGACGGGCTTCACGGTCAACAGCGCCACGCAGATCACGGCGACGGCGCCGGCCGGCAGCGCCGGCACGGTGGACGTGCGCGTCACCACGGCAGGCGGCACCAGCGCCACCAGCGCGGCGGACCAGTTCACCTATGTGGCGGCACCCGTTGCCGGCGCCGTCAGTGCGACGGTGGCGTATGGCAGCAGCGCCAATCCGATCACCCTGGCCTTGAGCGGCGGTACCGCGACCTCGGTGGCCGTGGCGTCCGCTGCTGCGCATGGCACGGCGACGGCCAGCGGCACCAGCATCACCTATACGCCGACGGCAGGTTATGGCGGCAGCGACAGCTTTACCTACACGGCCACCAATGGCAGCGGCACGTCGGCGCCGGCCACCGTGACGATCACCGTCGGTGCGCCGACCATCACGGTCGCGCCATCAACCGTGCCCGGCGCTACCGTGGGCGCGGCCTATAGTCAGAGCATCACCGCCGCGAACGGCCTGGCGCCGTACACGTATGCGATCAGCGCCGGCGCCTTGCCGGCCGGCCTGAGCCTGTCCGGCGGCGGTACGCTGTCCGGCACGCCGACAGCCGCCGGCACCTTCAACTTTACCGTGCGGGCCACGGACAGCTCGACGGGCAGCGGCCCGTACGTGGGTGCGCGCGCCTATTCGATGACGGTGGCCGCGCCGACGATCGGTATCACGCCGACGGTCATGCCTGCAATGACGGCAGGGGTCGCCTACAGTCAGAACATTGTCGCCAGTGGCGGAACGTCCGCGTACAGCTATGCCATCACCGGCGGCAGTCTGCCCACGGGTTTGAGCCTGGCGCCGGACGGCGCTTTGTCCGGCACGCCGACGACGGCGGGAGCATATAACTTTACCGTCACGGCCACCGACAGCAGCACGGGCGTGGGTTCGCCTTACACGGGATCGCGCGCCTATTCCGTCACGGTGGCGGCTGGCGCGCCCATTGCCGGCGCCGTCAGCGCCACGGTGGCCTACGGCAGCGGCCCGACTGCGATCACGCTGAACCTGAGCGGTGGCGTGGCGACATCGGTGGCGGTGGCCTCCGCCGCCAGCCATGGCACGGCGACGGTCAACGGCATCGGTATCAGTTATACGCCGGCGGCTGGTTATGCCGGTTCCGACAGCTTTATCTACACGGCGAGCAATGGCGTCGGCACTTCGGCACAAGCTATCGTGACAATCACGGTCAGTCCGCCGGTGATCACGTTGGCGCCGGCGGCCTTGCAGGCGATGACGTTCGGCGTCGCCTATAGCGAGACCATCACTGCCAGTGGCGGGGCATTGCCGTATGGCTATGTCTCCAGCGGCAGCCTGCCGGCGGGCCTGAGCCTGGCGTCGAACGGCACCTTGTCCGGCACGCCGACGGCGGCAGGCGCGTACAGTTTTACCATCACGGCGACCGACAGCAGCACCGGTGCTAGCGCTCCGTTTACGGGGGCGCGCACCTATTCCGGCACGGTAGCGAACGTTGCGCCCATTGCCGGTAACGTCGACGCCACGGTGGCCTACGGCAGCACCGGCACGGCGATCCCCCTGAGCCTGACCGGCGGCGTGGCGACGTCGGTGACGTTGGCGTCTGCCGCCAGCCATGGCACGGCGACGGTCAACGGCATCGGTATCAGTTATACGCCGGCGGCAGGTTTTTCCGGGACCGACAGCTTCACCTACAAAGCCAGCAATACCGGCGGCACGTCGGCGGCTGCCACCGTGACGATCACGGTGACGCCTAGTGCGCCCATTGCCGGTAACGTCAACGCCACGGTAGCCTACGGCAGCACCGGCACGGCGATCCCCCTGAGCCTGACCGGCGGCGCGGCGACATCGGTGGCGGTGGTCGCCGCCGCCAGCCATGGCACGGCGACGGTCAGCGGCACGAGCATCGCATACACGCCGACGGCAGGTTATGCAGGTCCGGACAACTTTACCTACCAGGCCATCAACGCCGGCGGCACGTCCGCGACGGCGACCGTGACAATCACGGTCGGCGCGCCGACGGTGACTGTGACGACTAATAGCCTGCCGGCAATGATGGTTGGTACCGTCTACAGCCAGACCATCAGCGCTTCGGGCGGTACCGGCTCGTATGACTTTGCCGTCACTTCTAACACCTTGCCCGCCGGCCTGACCCTGAATCCGAACGGTATTTTGTCGGGTACACCGACGACCGCAGGCGCGTATGACTTTACCGTCACGGCGACCGACCACAGCACGGGCAGCGGTCCGTATGCTGGCACGATGCGCTACACGGGAACGGTAGCGGTGGCGCTGCCGGTGGCGGGCAACGTCAACGCTACGGTGCCATACGGCAGCGGCGCCACTGCGATCACCCTGAATCTGACGGGCGGCGCGGCGACGTCGGTGGCGGTGGCCTCCGCCGCGGCGCACGGCACGGCGACGGCCAACGGCACCAGCATCAGCTATACACCGACGCCAGGTTATGCCGGTACCGACAGCTTTACCTATAAGGCTATTAATGCCAGCGGTACCTCGGCGCCCGCCACTGTGACAGTGGCGGTGGGCGTTCCCAGCATCAGTCTGACCCCGGCCACCTTGCCGAATGCGACGGCGGAAGCGGCCTACACGACAACATTGACAGCGGCGGGCGGCACGGCGCCGTACAGCTTCAGCATCAGCAGCGGCAACCTGCCTGTCGGCCTGAGCCTGAATACGGCCACCGGCGTGTTGTCCGGCACGACGAATGTGGCCGGCAGCTTCCCTGTCAGCATCAAGGTCACCGACAGCAGTACGGGGGCGGGGGCGCCGTTCAGCGCCACCAACAGCTACACCTTGACTGTCGTTGCCCCCGCCATCGCGGTGACGCCAGGTACCTTGCCGGCGCCGAAAGTGGCCACGGCGTACAGCCAGCAACTGGCGGCCAGCGGCGGCGTCGCTCCGTATGCCTATACGGTGTCGTCCGGCAGCCTGCCTGCCGGCCTCACCTTGAGCGGCAGCGGCTTGCTCAGCGGTACGCCAACGGCGGCCGGCAGCGTCACCTTGACCGTGCAGGCGGCCGACGCGCACCAGTTCACCGGTACGCAAAGCTATACCCTGGTGGTGTCGTCGGCCAATGTCGGTCTGACGCCAGCGACCTTGCCCAATGCCACGGCTGAGGCAGCCTATACGGCAACCTTGACAGCGGCGGGCGGCACGGCGCCGTACACCTTCAGTGTCAGCAGCGGCAACCTGCCTGCCGGCTTGACGCTGAATGCGTCCACCGGCGTGTTGTCCGGTACGACCAATGTGGCCGGCAGCTTCCCTGTCAGCATCAAGGTCACCGACAGCAGTACGGGGGCGGGGGCGCCGTTCAGCGCCACCAACAGCTATACCCTGAGCGTCGGCGCGCCGGCCATCACGGTGACGCCAGGCACCTTGCCGGCAGCGACAGTGGCCACGGCCTACAGCCAGCAACTGACGGCCAGCGGCGGCGTCGCTCCGTATGCCTACACCGTGTCCGCCGGCAGCCTGCCTGCCGGTCTCACGCTGAACAGCAGCGGCTTGCTCAGTGGCACGCCGACGGCGGCCGGCAGTTTCACCGTGACGATGCAGGCGGAAGATGCACACCTGTTTGCCGGCACGCAAAGCTATACCCTGGTCGTGGCGTCGGCCACGGTCAGCCTGACGCCGGCCAGCCTACCGAATCCGACGGCGGAAGCGCCTTACAGCGCGACCTTGACGGCGGCGGGCGGCACGGCACCATACACGTTCAGCGTCGGCAGCGGTACCTTGCCAGCTGGCCTGAGCCTGAATGCGTCCACCGGCGTGCTGTCCGGCACGACGAATGTGGCGGGCAGTTTCACGTTCGGCATCAAGGTGACGGACAGCAGTACGGGCGTGGGGGCGCCTTTCAGCGCCAGCAACAGCTACACGCTGGCCGTGGCGGCACCCGCCTTGAGCCTGACACCGTCCAGCCTGGCCGCCATCCGCGCCGGCGATGCCTATAGCCAGCCATTCACGGCGGCCGGCGGCGTCGCGCCGTATGCGTATGCGGTGAGCAGCGGTGCCTTGCCGGCCGGCCTCGTGCTCGATGCCGCCAGTGGCGTGCTGAGCGGCACACCGACCGCGTTCGGCAGCTTCAGCTTCACCGTGCAAGCGAAAGATGCGCACCAGTTCACGGTGCAGCAAGCGCTGACCTTGCTGGTGAACCAGGCGCCGCCGCCCGTGGTCAATGAGTCGGGGACGACTTCGGCCAACCAGGAGGTGAGTCTGACCATTGATGCGGCCGACGGCAGTCCCATCACGGCAGTGACCATCGTCACGCCGCCCAGCCATGGGCGGGTCGATATCGTTTCGTCGGCGCGCATGGCAGGCCTGGCACGCGGCGTCGCAGCAGCAGTAGCAGCCCCTGCTGTCAGCCGCTTCATCGTCACCTATACGCCGAACAAGGATTACTTCGGTCCTGACAGCTTCAGCTATACGCTGACGGGCCCCGGCGGCGTATCGGCACCTGCCACCTTCAGCCTGACGGTGGCGCCGCAGCCGGTGCCGGTACCTGTCGCCAAGACGGCGACGGTACTGGCCGGCACGCCGGTGACCCTGCATGTGACGGAAGGCGCGACGGGCGGGCCGTTCACGGCAGTGGCCATCACCACGGCGCCTGCCAGCGGCACGGCGGTCGTCAATGGCATGGACATCGTCTACACGCCGGGCATCAATACCAGCGGCGACGTCAGCATCGGCTACACCTTGTCGAACGTGTTCGGCACCTCGGCGCCGGTGAAATCGACGATCACCGTCAATCCGATGCCGCAAGTGGTCAGCCAGAGCGTCACGGTGGTGGCCGGCCTGACGGTGACGGTCGACCTGACGGCGGGCGCCACGGGCGGCCCGTTCACGGCGGCGAATGTACTGAGCGTGGCGCCGGCGGAGGCGGGCAAGGTGGTGGTGCGCGACGCGGGCACGGCCGGCAAGCCGTCGTACCAGCTGAGCTTTGCGGCGTCGGGCAAGTTCTCCGGTGCGGCCGTCGTCAGCTACACCCTGAGCAATGCCTTTGCCACTTCGAAACCGGGCGTGGTCAACGTCACCGTGACGGCGCGCCGCGACCCGTCGGTCGATCCGGAAGTGATCGGCCTGCAGGCGGCGCAAGCCGATGCGGCGCGGCGCTTTGCCAGCGCGCAGCTGTCGAACTTCACGCAGCGCCTGGAAAGTCTGCATGGCGATGGCTGGGGACGCTCGAACTTTGGCCTGAGCCTGACGCCGCCGAACGACAGCGGCAATCCGACGGCGGCGCTGGCGCGCTGGCAGGAGCAGGAAGCGGACCGCGTGTTCGGCACGGCGGTGAAACCGTTCATGCGCAAGGCGGCCTTGCGCCAGCCTGACGCCGGTTTCAGCAGCGAGCGGCAGCCTGTGGATGTGAGCCAGGCCACCAGCGGCTTGCCGGACATGCCGCAGAAGCCGGACACGCAGAAGCAGGCGCTGGCGCTGTGGCTCGGCGGCGCGGTCGACTTCGGCCAGCACTATGTGAATGGCCGCGACACGGGCTTCCGCTTCCGCACCAATGGCGTCAGCGTGGGGGGCGATTACCGCCTCAGCGACCTGGCGACCCTGGGCGTGGGCGCCGGTTTCAGCCATGACCGCAGCGACGTGGGCCAGAACGGCAGCCGCAGCACGGCCGACAGCGCCGTGGCCGCCGTGTATGGCAGCTTGCGTCCGAGCAAGGGCGTCTTCCTCGACGGCGTGCTCGGCTACGGCACCTTGCAGTACGACGCTTCGCGCTACCTGTCCGATGGCAGCGGTTTCGCCACGGGCGAACGCGACGGCAAACAGGTGTTCGGCGCGCTGGTGGGCGGTATCGAGATGCGCCATGACACCTGGATGTGGTCGCCATATGGCCGCGTGGAACTGATGGCGGCCAAGCTCGACCCGTACACGGAGAAGGCGGCGGGCATCAATGCCTTGAGCTACTTCAAGCAGACCGTGCGTTCGCGCATCGGCGCGCTGGGCGTGCGGGCCGAGGGCATCTATGTCGGCGGCCTGGGCACGTGGTTCCCGCGTGCGCGGCTCGAGTACCGCCACCAGTTCCAGGGCGCCGATGATGCGCGCCTGGCATATGCCGATCTGGTGGCCGACGGCCCCGTGTACGTGATCCGCACCGTGCCGCAGCAGACGGGCAACTGGGCGGCGGGGCTGGGCGTCAAATTGCTGCTGTCGAACGGCATGACCATCACCCTGGACTACAACAGCAATCTGAATATCGATAGCGGTCGTACCCAGTCGGTGATATTCGGGATCGCCATGCCGCTCAAGTAATCAGTCACGCAGTCAGGCTAACCCTGATCGCCGGCCCGGGAGACACTTCCGGTCCGGCGATTTTTTTTGCCCGTGCGCCGTCACAGCGCCCACGGATGTTCTTCCGCGCCGGCGACGATGCCGCCCAGCACGGCCTGGTCGCGTTCGGCATGGCTCTGGCGCAGGAACACGGGCAGGTCGGCCGCCAGGCGCGCGAAGTGGGCGTCGCGGCACAGGGGGCCGGCCCCCAGCGCGCGCGTGGCCAGGTGCAGCACCAGCGTGGCCGCGTCTTCCGTTGCCAGGCGCAGGCGCAGCGCCAGGGCCATCGCATCGCTATGCGGGCACCGGTCGATCTCGGCGGCACCTTCGCGCAGCAGGGCGGCCACGGCGCGCAGCGCGCAGTCGATCTGCCCCAGTTGCGCCAGGCGGACTGCATCGGGGGCGGCGTGCTGCGCGCGCGCATGCAGGTGGCCGGCGATGGCGCAGGCGGCGCCATACCAGGCGGCCGCGATCCCGGCGGCGCCATGCCAGAAGCCGGGGCGGGCCGGATAGGCACCCGGCGCGCCCACGGGAAAGGCGCGCGCGGCGGAAAAGGTCACGTCGACGCTGGCGCAGGCGGCCATGCCGACGGCTCGCCAGCCTTCGTCCGTGACGTGTACGCCCGGCTGCGACAGGGCGACGGAGGCGAGGCAGGCTTGGCGATCGTCGTTCCAGCAGCTGATCAAGGCATGGCTGAGTCCCTTCGCCCCGGAACACCAGGCCTTGCGCCCGTCGAGCACATGGCGGCCATCGGCCATCTGCCGCAACCGCACGCGCGCCCCCGGCAGGTCCGCGCTCCAGACGCCCCACAGGCTGCCGGCCGGCACGCCGGGAGCGCCGATTTCCGCCAGGATGGCGAGCGCGTCCGTATGGCCTTCATATAGCTTGAGCAGGGACAGGTCGATGGCGGCGACGGCGGCCAGCATTTGCCAGCGCAACAGGGTGGCGCCGTGGCCGGGCGGGGGCAACTGGTCCAGCCCCGCGTCGCGCAGGCGCCGCAAGCCTTCGATGGGGAGAAAAGCGCTGTCCTGCGGCTGCAGCAGGGTGGCCAGCGCAGCGCTGGACGGCAGGGAGAAAGCGTCGATCGACATGGCAAGCTCCTTTTTCAGCAGGATAGCTTTTTGCTTTTGCAATGTCTGTCCGATTCTACACCTCCCCCGCCGACGGACCCGGGGCCATGAAGCCGCAGGGCCATGGGTCCCGCGGCAAGTCGCGCGCTTACTTTTTTACATACAGCATGTCGGGCACATAGCTGGTGCCGTTATGCGAGAAGGTGTAGAGGTTGTTGTCGCGCAAGAAGATGCCGCCCTTGATGGTTTGCGCCGGGCGCATGCCTTCATCGAGCAGGCAGGTGGAGCCGCCTTCATAATCGATGCACCATTGCTGCTTGCCATCTTTTTTCACGTATTGCACGCCAGGTCCCGCGACGCTGAAGCTATAGGCGGGGATGAACAGGTTCAGCTTGTCGATGCGCACGTTGCTCGCGGTACCGTTTTCCGTCAGCTTGGTGAGAACGTCAGCCACGCCATCGGGTGTCGCCGTGATTTTCGCGCTCATGGTTTCCGTGCCCAGCAAGGTGCCGCTGCAGCCCGTCTTGAGATAGGTTTCGGTGGTGGAGGTCAGTTCCATCGCGCCGCTGCCATCGGCCTTGGCCGCGATGACCACGGTCTCGCGTTCATGCTCGTCGCATGGCGCTTGCCAGGTGCCGACGTAGGAGGCCAGTGTCGAGCCGGCATTGATATTGCCTGCATCACTGCTGCCGCCGCCACCGCCGCAGCCAGCCAGCAGTGCGGTGCTTGATGTCAAGAAGACTGCCACGATTTTTTTCATGCCCCATCCTTTTATTTCGGCAAGCATGCGTGCCGTAGGCGCGGCAACAGTATAAAAGGATGGATAAGGGGCAATTCTCACCGAATGTATTGGCGACTTGATTTGGATCAACATCAGCGCGCAGGCCGGCGCCACGCTCCGGCACCGGCTATCGCCCGGGATGGCAGGCTTAAAACTCTTCCCAGTCGTCCCCGGCTGGCGCCTTGGCCTGCGTTCTTTCTGCTGGCGCCGGTTTGGCCGCAGCGAGGCGCTTGCCTGGCGCCGGCGCCTTGACGACGGGTGGCGTGCGCGGCGCGACTGCCGCCACTGGCGCCGCTGTCACTTGTTGCTGCGTTTGCGCGCCCAGCTTAAACACGCTGACCACCTCGGCCAGGTGGCTGGCCTGGTCTTGCAGGCTTTCGGCGGCGGCAGCCGCTTCCTCGACGAGGGCCGCGTTCTGCTGCGTCACGCCGTCCATCTGCGCCAGCGCCTGGTTGACCTGGGCGATGCCGTCGCTTTGCTCGCTGGTGGCGACGCTGATGTCGGCCATGATGGCGGTCACCTTGCGCACGCTGTCGACCACCTGTTCCATGGTGGAACCCGCTTCATCGACGAGCTTGCTGCCAGCCGCCACCTTGCCCACGGAATCGTCGATCAGCAGCTTGATTTCCTTGGCCGCCGCCGCCGAGCGCTGCGCCAGGTTGCGCACTTCCGTCGCCACCACGGCGAAGCCGCGGCCCTGTTCGCCCGCGCGCGCCGCTTCCACGGCCGCATTCAGGGCCAGGATATTCGTCTGGAAGGCGATGCCGTCGATCACGCTGATGATGTCGACGATCTTGTTCGACGAGTCGTTGATCGACGTCATCGTTTCGATGACCTTGCCGACCACTTCGCCGCTCTTTTGCGCCACGCTCGATGCGGAAGCGGCCAGCTGATTCGCCTGGCGCGCATGGTCGGCGTTTTCCTTGACGGTGCCCGTCAATTCTTCCACCGAAGCGGCCGTTTCTTCCAGCGAACTGGCTTGCTGCTCCGTGCGGGCCGACAGGTCGTTATTGCCTTGCGCAATTTCCGCGCTGGCACGGGCCACGTTGTCGGCGCTGGCCTGCACTTGCAGCAGCACGGCGTGGATCTTTTCCACGAAAGCGTTGAAGCCCTTGCCGATCACGGCCAGCTCGTCGGTGCCCTTGACTTCGAGCTTGACGCGCAGGTCGGCGTCGCCGCTGGACAGGTCCGTCATGGTGCGGCCCAGGGTGCGCAGGGGGCGCGTCAGCTGGTTGACGACGAGGATCAGGATGCCGGCCGTGGCCGCCGCGCACAGCAGGGCGACGATCAGCGTGTAGATCATCAGGTCGCGCGCCGAGGCGATGGCGACGCTTTTCGGGAAGTTCAGTTCCACGCTCCACGGTGCGATATCGGGGTGGATCTGCAGCGGCTGCAGCAAATGGATGTAGCCCTGGCCGTCTTCATATTCGTACGGCTGGCCCTGGCGCACCTTTTCCAGGCCGGCGGCCGGCACGTCGTCGGCCTTCTTGCCCAGCCGCTCAGGCACGGGATGGCTGGCGTACAGGCCGCCGTTCGAGATCAGGGCCAGCTTGCCGCCCTCGATCACCTTCAGGCCGGCCAGGATTGTCGCCAGGCGCGTGAGCATGAAGTCGGCGCTGGCCGTGCCCTTGAAGCCGCCGTCGATCATGATGGGCGCCACCAGCGAGGCCATCAGCACATTCTTGCCGTCGACGGGGTAGATGTACGGTTCCGTAAAGTAGGTCTTGCCCGTGCGCTTGGGCACGTCATACCAGTCGTTGGCGCCCGGTTTCGGGTCGAAGACGATGGGTTCCACTTGCAGCTTGCCGCCGGCGCCCCGCGTCCAGTAGGGCATGAAGCGGCCGCTGGCGTCGTAATTCGGCTTCTGGTTGGCGAAATCCGCATCCTTGCCGTCGAGCGCGTTCGGCTCCCAGGTCACGGCCGCGCCCAGCAAGTCTTCCGAGCTGGTCAGGGTGGCTTTGGTCAGTTCGTTGATCTGCTCGCGCTGCAGGGGCAGGCTGGCGCTCCTGGTGCCGCGCATGGCGCCGGCCAGGCTGGAAACGCTGGACAGGTTGCTGGCGATGCGCGCCTGCAGCGCGCCGGCCACTTCGCGCGCCGACGTGCGCGCCAGGTCCAGCGCGGCCGCCTCGGCGCTGGCGCTGCTCTTGTAGCCGATCACGGCCGCCGTGACGCCCAGGCTGAGGACGGCGAGCGCGGTGGCGGCGACGCAGATTTTACTGTTCAGTGAGAGTTGCATGATGCTGTTCCTTGATGGGGAGGGGTATCGGTGTCGTGGGCGTCGCGGGTGGCGCGCCTAGAACGTCTTGCTGATGGCCACGACCAGCGTGGCCGCGGCGGGATTCGAGGTGTCGAACTGGCCGGCCGCATTCGGAACGCCCAAGGTGTAATGGTCGTAGGCATCGGTGGCGCCCCAGGCGCGCGTCACGGCGCCGCTCAGGCTCCAGCCGCCGTCGAAGGCGCGGGTGACACCGACCTTGGCGTCACGCCAGTTCCAGATGGCATTGCCCGTGCCCGCCACGCGGCCATTGCCGGCGTGCAGGTTCAAGGTCCAGGCATTGCCCAGGTCGACATTCGCGCCCACGTCCAGGTAGCCCGTGCCGCGCGCATGCGTGATGCCGAAGAAGTCGCGCGTGACGGTATGGTTGTACTTGGCGTACAGCATCTTGTAGCTGAGGCCCAGCGACAGTTCGCCATAGTCGTACTTGACGCCTGTGGCGCGGTAGACGGCGCCCGGATACTTGTAGTAATACGCGAGCACGCTGTAGCCCAACTCGCCCACCGTGCCGCCGTAGCCGCCGTACAGGTCCCATTCGATGCTCGCATCCTGGATATAGCGGTCGCTGACGGTGGAAGCCCAGGTGCCGAGCGACCAGCCGCTCGGGTGCGCGTAGTCGGCCCCCGCCTGCAGCGCGGGCTTGCCCCAGGTCTGGCGAAAGCCGCGCGAAATGTATTGCGAGGCGAGGCTGGCATTGGCGGTGAGGCTGGCGGCAGGGCTGTCCGCAGTCTGCGCCTGCACGGGCAGGGCGGCCAGCAGGAAGAGGCAGCCCAGCAAGGATATTCCAGGAAAATGGTGGTGCGATGGCATGGCAGTCAGCTCCGTATTTGCTGGCAGCGGCCGTCCAGGCGCGTTGCCCTGATGGTTGCAATAAAAATGCGGAATGGACTTTTGCAGAGGCGAGGCGGCCTGTCCGCATGCTCGCAGGAGCAGTCAGACATTCTCACCAAACGTAACTGAAAGGATAGGGGCTGGGACTAGTGGAAGTCAATAAAGTTGCGCTGCGGAAAGCGTAAGTTGTTGTTTCCTGGCACTTTTTCATGCGCCTGTCACATGCGCTTGTTACATTCCCGGTCCGCCACGGCTGGCTGCCTCTTGCAGGCTGGCCAGCAAGCCGGGCAGGGCCGCATGCAAGGCCGGCAGGTCGCTCGCCGCCAGTTCGGCCTGCGTTTCCACCCGGCCCGATGGCTGGCCCCAGACGACCTGTGCGCTGAGCCTGGCGATGGCGTCGAGTCCCGTGACGCTGACCAGCAGGGCGACTTCTTCCGGGGCATCGTCTGGCACGTCTTCGAGCAGGCAGGAAATGCCGAAATGATAATCGTGGAAGGCGCTGGCCGTGCCGTTGGAAAAGGCGAACACGGAGGCGAGCGCCCGTGGCGCGGCGGCCGCGAGTGCGGGCAGGGCGGCGCGGAACAGGGGCAGCAAGTCGTTTTCCAGCTGGAGCACCAGCGGATGGGTGTGGGCGAGGACGGTCATGGCAGGACGGATCAGTTGGCGGCGCGCGATGTTAGCAGCTTTCGCCGCCGCTGTGCGCATGCACTGGTCCTACCAGTGGCCTCAATCGTCATCGCCGGTGACGCGCGTGCGCACGAAATCGATGTGGCTTTGCATGGCCGTGCGCGCTTCCTCGGGCTGGCTGGCGCAGATGGCGACGCACAGGGTGCGGTGCTGCGACAGCAGCTGCAGCGAGGTGGCGTCGTCCTGCTGGCGCAAGCCCGTGCCGTTGATGGTGATGTGTTCGCGCAGCATGCCGATGATGCTGGTGTGCAAGTGCAGAAACATGGTGTTGTGCGAGGCCTGCGCGATGACTTCATGCAGCCGCGCGTCGGCCTGCGCCTCGCCGTGCTTGTCGTCGCTGGCGCGCGCCTGTTCCAGTTCGGCCAGCAGCGCCATGATCTGTGCGCGCTCGTCGCCGCTGGCCCGCTGCGCCGCAAAGTAGGCCGTCGCCCCTTCCAGTACGCGGCGAAATTCCAGGATGTCGTCGCGCAGGGCGGGGTGGTCGGCCACCAGCTGGCTCCACGGCGACGCCATGCCGGTGCGCAATTGATCCGTCACGAACACGCCGGCGCCGCGCCGGCTGCGCACCAGGCCGCGCGCCGCCAGCCGCTGCACCGCTTCGCGCACGGTGTTGCGCGAGACCCCATATTGCTGCGCCAGCAGGCGCTCGGCCGGCAATTGCGCGCCCGCCGGCAAGCTGCCGTCCAGCAGGGCCGTCTCCAGCCTGCGCATCGTCATCTCGACCCTGCCCCGCGTCTGCATGCCTGTCGCCATCACTGTCTTCCGGTGTTGTTTTAAAGTGGTCCGAGCAATTTGAAGTGGCTTGCGGAAGCTGGAATTATGCGTGAACCGGTCATTCTTAACAACACACAGCGGCGCCGCAGCAACACACAGAGCGCCGGGGGAGGCACACTCATGCAGCCAGACCCGCGCCAGCCGCGTCACTATCCGCCATCACCACACGAGGTGTACCTGTTCGCCACCTGCCTGGTCGACCTGTTCGTGCCGCAGGCGGGGCTCGACGCGGTGCGCCTGCTGGAGCGGGAAGGCTTGCTGGTGCATTACCCGCGCGGCCAGAGCTGCTGCGGCCAGCCCGCCTACAGCAGCGGCAACCCGGAACAGGCGCGCGCCGTGGCCCGCGCCCAGCTGGACCTGTTTGCGCAGCCCTGGCCCGTGATCGTGCCGTCCGGCTCCTGCGCCGGCATGATGCGCCACCACTGGCCGCAGCTGTTCCACGACGATCCCGTGGCCGGCCCCAAGGCGGTCGAACTGGCCGGACGCGTGTATGAACTGAGCGAATTTCTCGTCTGCGTGCTGCAGCTCGACCTGGCCGGCCTGGCTGCGGTCGGGCAGGCCGATGAAAACGTGGTGCTGCACACCTCGTGCGGGGCGCGCCGCGAAATGGGCACGCGCACCCACGGCGTGGCGCTGCTCGACGCCTTGCCCGGCGTGACGCGTATCGAACACCAGCGCGAATCGGAATGCTGCGGCTTCGGCGGCACGTTTTCACTAAAACATCCGGACATTTCCGGCGCCATGGTCAGCGACAAGATCGCCTCGGCCTGCGCCACGGGCTGCGACCGGCTCGTTTCGGCCGATTGCGGCTGCCTGCTCAATATCGGCCACGCCGCCCAGCACCAGGGCGCGCCGCTGCCCGTCGAGCACTTGGCCAGCTTTCTGTGGCGCCGCACGGGAGGCGCGCCATGAGTACGGCATTGACCGCCCGCGAACGCATGCTGGGACGCCTGCGCGCCGCCGCGCCCTCGGCGCCCGAAGTGGTGGGTGCCATCGATACGGCCATCGACAATCACTACCAGGCGCGCCGCGCCGCAGCGCCCTTGTCGCCGCGTCACAGGATAGCCGCCATGCAGGCAGCCTTGCGCGCCGCGCATGCGCAGGTCGACTGCGTGCGTGGCGATGCCTGGCCGGCCCTGCTGGCGCAGCGCCTCGGTGAACACGGCGTGCGCCGTTTGCTGTTCGATACCGGCAGCGCCGAAGGGCGGGCCTTGCGCGCCGCCTTGCCGCAGGGCGTGGAAGCGCTGTCCTTTGACCGTCCGCTGGCGCAGTGGAAGCGCGAACTGTTCGACACCGTCGATGCTGGGTTGACCGTCGCCCGTTCCGGCATCGCCGCCACCGGTACCCTGGTCATCGCGCCCGACGCGGCGACGCCGCGCACGGTGTCCTTGGCGCCTCCGCTGCACGTCTGCCTCGTGTATGCGAGCAGCCTGCACGTGGACTTGCACGCGGCGGCGCGCGCCGAGCGCTGGATGGACGGCATGCCGTCGAACCTGGTGCTGGTGTCGGGCCCCTCGAAAACGTCGGATATCCAGCAAACCCTCGCGTATGGCGCGCACGGCCCGCGCTGGCTGTGGGTGCTGATCGTCGATGACTTGCCAGCCCATGAAGGAGGCCAGCCATGAACGCCAAGCCCTTGCAATTCGTCAAACCGGCCGATTTCCATGCGCGCGCCCGCGCCGCGCTGGACGACCCGAAACTGCGCCAGAGCTTTCGCGGCGCCATGGATTTTTTACAGGACAAGCGCACGGCGCAATTCCCCGATGGCGACGAGCTGGAACGCCTGCGCGACATCGGCGAGGCCGTGCGCCGGCACGCGCTGGCGCGCCTGCCCGATTTGCTGGTGCAGCTGGAAGACAGACTGACGGCGGCCGGGGTGCAGGTGCACTGGGCCGAGGACGGCGAACAGGCCAACGCCATCATCCACGCCATCGCGCAAAAGGCCCGGGCGACGCGCTTCATCAAGGGCAAGTCGATGGCCAGCGAGGAAATCGAGCTCAATCACTACCTGGAAGCGCGCGGCATGCGCTGCCTGGAATCGGACATGGGCGAATACATCGTCCAACTGGCAGGCGAAAAGCCGTCGCACATCGTCATGCCGGCCATCCACAAGACCAAGGCGGACATCGCCGGCCTGTTCTCCGAGCACATTCCCGACGCGCCCTACACGGAAGACGTCGACAGCCTGATCCAGACGGGGCGGCGCGCCCTGCGCCAGGCCTTCGTCGAGGCCGACATCGGCCTGTCGGGCGTGAACTTCGCGGCGGCTGACACGGGCACCCTGTGGCTGGTGGAAAACGAGGGCAATGGCCGGCTGACGACGTCCGTGCCGGAGGTGCACATCGCCATCATGGGCATGGAAAAAGTGGTCGCCAAGCTCGAACATATCGTGCCATTGGCCAGTCTCCTGACGCGTTCGGCGACGGGGCAGGCCATCACCACGTATTTCAACCTGATTTCCGGCCCGCGCCGCGCCGGCGAACAGGATGGGCCGCGCGAAGTGCACCTGGTCTTGCTCGATAACGGCCGCAGCCAGGCTTACGCCGACGAGCAGCTGCGCGCCACCCTGCAATGCATCCGCTGCGGCGCCTGCATGAACCACTGCCCCGTCTACACGCGCATCGGCGGCCACGCGTACGGCACCACGTATCCGGGGCCGATCGGCAAGATCATTTCGCCCCACTTGCTGGGGCTGGACGCGACGGCGGACCTGGCCACCGCGTCGAGCCTGTGCGGTGCCTGCGGCGAGGTGTGCCCCGTGCGCATCCCGATTCCGCAGCTGCTGGTGCGCCTGCGCACGGAGGCCAACCGCAATCCGCATGAGGCGGTGGCGCATCCGCTGCGCGGGCAGGGGGCCAAGTTCAGCCGCGGCGAAAGCCTGATCTGGCGCTTCTGGAGCGGCGCCTTCGCGCGCCCCGCCAGCTACCGTTTGTTCCGCTGGGCCGCCACGCGCTTGCGGATGCTGACGCCGCGCGCGCAACTGGGCTGGACCCAGCACCGCAAGCCTTTAAAACCGGCGCCGCGCAGCCTGGCCGACCTGCTCAATGCACGGGGGCAGGAAGAATAGCGACGCCCCGCCACACCGCGAAAAACACGCTGCACACAATTACATCAAAAGCCGTTTTTTCATTCAACCCGCATCCACCGGAGGAGACCCGACATGCAAACCTGGACCCAACTTTATACACCGCTCGGCAGCCTGTGGCTGTCGTCGCTGGCGGCAGCCGTGCCCATCATTTTCTTCTTCATCGCCCTGGCGGCGCTGCGCATCAAGGGCCACGTGGCGGCCGCCGTCACCCTGGCGCTGGCGCTGGCCGTGGCGATTTTCGCCTACGGCATGCCCGTGCCGCAGGCGCTCGCGGCGGCCGGTTACGGCTTCGCGTATGGCCTGTGGCCCATCGCCTGGATCATCGTCACGGCCGTCTTCCTGTATAAAATCGTCGTGAAAACGGAGCAGATCGAGATCATCCGCGCCTCCGTGCTGTCGGTGACGGACGACCAGCGCCTGCAGGTGCTGCTGATCGGCTTTGCCTTCGGCGCCTTCCTGGAAGGGGCCGCCGGTTTCGGCGCGCCCGTGGCCATCACGTCGGCGCTGCTGGTGGGCCTGGGCTTCAACCCGCTGTATGCGGCGGGCCTGTGCCTGATCGCCAATACGGCGCCCGTGGCCTTCGGCACCATGGGCATTCCCATCATCGTGGCGGGCCAGGTGACGGGCATCGACCCATTCCTGATCGGCGCCATGGCGGGCCGCCAGCTGCCGCTGCTGTCGCTGCTGGTGCCGTTCTGGCTGGTGTTCATGATGGATGGCTTGCGCGGCGTGCGCGAAGTGTGGCCGGCCGCCCTGGTGACGGGTTTCAGTTTTGCCGTGACCCAGTACTTCACGTCGAACCATATCGGCCCTGAACTGCCGGACATCACCTCGGCCCTCGTCAGCCTGGTGTCGCTGACCCTGTTCCTGAAAGTGTGGCAGCCGAAGAATGCAAAAGTGGCGCATGCCGTCGGCGGCGGTACGGCCGCGCTGTCCGGTTTTGGCGGGGCGGGCGGTGCCTCGGACCTGCGCGGCGGCGGCAACCGCGCCGCTTCGCCCTACACGACGGCGCAGACCATGCGTGCCTGGGCACCGTTCGGCCTGTTGACGGCCATCGTCACCGTGTGGAGCCTGCCCGGCTTCAAGGCCCTGTTTGCCGCCGGCGGCGCGCTGTCTGGCCTGGTCGTCAAGATCCATGTGCCCTACCTCGATAAACTGGTGATGAAGACGATGCCCATCGTGGCGGAGCCGAAGGCGTATGACGCCGTGTTCAAGCTCGATCTGCTGTCGGCCGTGGGTACGGCGATTTTACTGACGGCCGTATTGTCGATGTTGATGCTGCGCATGAAGCCGCGCAATGGCTGGAAGGCGTTCGTGGAAACCGTGGTGGAATTGCGCCGTCCCGTGCTGTCGATCGGCCTGGTGCTGGCGTTTGCCTTCGTTGCCAATTACTCGGGCATGTCATCCACGCTGGCCCTGCTGCTGGCCGGCAGCGGCGCCGCCTTCCCGTTCTTTTCGCCCTTCCTGGGCTGGCTGGGGGTCTTCCTGACGGGGTCCGACACGTCGTCGAACGCCCTGTTCTGCTCCCTGCAAAACACCACGGCGCACCAGATCGGCGTGTCCGACACCTTGCTGGTGGCGGCCAATACGACGGGCGGCGTGACGGCGAAGATGATCTCGCCCCAGTCGATCGCCGTCGCCTGCGCGGCAACGGGCCTGGTGGGCAAGGAATCGGACCTGTTCCGCTTCACCTTGAAGCACAGCCTGTTGTTTGCCGTGATCATCGGCATCATCACCATGCTGCAAGCCTACGTGTTCACCGGCATGATCCCGCATTGAGCGATCCGTAGAAGTACGTAGTAAAACTAGATGAATTGATAGTAAAACGTGCAGACGGTCATGAAAATGACCTGATGCACTGCAGCATATCGAGCAGGGCCCGGCGCAATGCCGGGTCCGCGGCGATGCCGTCCGCATCGAGTCCCGACCCCAGCAGGGGCAGGCTGATGCAGGCCTCCTCGATCAGGCGCGCCGACATGGTGCGCACTGTTTCGCGCAGGGCCGCCTGCGCGTGCGTGGCGCGCGGCGAGGCGTTCAGCAGCACCAGCGGCTTGTCGATGAACGATTCATTTCCCACCATCCAGTCCAGCGCATTTTTCATCGGGCCGCTTACGCCGTGCGCGTACTCGGGGCTGGCCAGCAGCAGCACGTCGGCCGCCAGGATGGCGTCGCGCAGGTCCGTCACGGGCGGCAGGCTGTCGGCGTCGAGGTCGGGATTGAACAGGGGCAGTTCACCGAGTCCCGGATAGATGCGGATGTCGAATGACGGCGGGGCAAGCCGGGCGATGGCGCGCAGCAGGGCGGTGTTCAGCGAGGCGGCGCGCAGGCTGCCGGCGATGGCGAGGATGGTAATGGGCGTTTGCATCCCGCCTGTATAGCCCATCCTGTGCTCAAGCGCAAGGCGAGCAGGATGGCGCTATCGATGTTGCAACAGCCAATAATGGGCTGCGATGAGTGGCCGGGTATGGCGGCACTCTTAACGGCTCAGACCGCTCATCCAGCTTGGCTGCGGGTTGGCACGGGCCAGTTCGCGCATGCGGTATTCCAGATCGTAACGGTCGGTCGATTCGGCCAGATAGGCTTCTTCGTAAGCGCGCTCGCGGCGGTCGCTGCTTTGGTTCAGCCAGGCGCCAACGCGTTTTGCGGCGTGAACCAGGGTGGCGACGATATTGCTGTTTTGCGTGGTGTGGTAGGTAAATGCGGTAGACATGGCAGACTCCTTATGTGGCGTGCCGCGTTGTGCTGCACTGCAATATAAGTATAGCGATTCCAAGTTATAAGGCTACTTTTGATTTCAAATGTCAGCTATTCAATTTTGAAATAACAGGCGGGAAAGCTGCGCAATACGGGGCTTTAAGGCATAATGCGGGTGCTGTATCGTAGTTTTACTACAAGACTGTTTTGCCCCGAATGTTGTTTTCAGACGCAGCCCGCAGGCGTGCCGCGCCCACAAGACATCATTCTGACGAGAAACGGTCGGCCGTGCGCCTGCCGCGTGCAAGAGTCGCCATGCCTGCCCCATTTCGTTGATGGCAGTCATGGCCCACGCTGATATCTGCGTGGCGCTTGCGCGTCCTGGTGCTGCCCGGGTGGAAACGCTTCCATGCCTGGCAAGATCAACTTGGAATTGAAAAATGGAGAAGGTATGGAATACGTAAAGCAAGGCCAGGGCATCCAGTCCGCACAGGCTGGCACGCAAAACAATACAGGCGCCCTGATCATTGTCACGGTACTGTTTTTCATGTGGGGACTGCTGACCTCGCTCAATGATGTGCTGATTCCCCATCTGCGCTCGATCTACACCTTGACCTATGTCCAGGCGATGCTGGTGCAGTTCTGCTTCTTCGGCGCCTACGCCATCGTCTCGCTGCCCGCCGGCATGCTGATCAAGAAAATCGGCTACCAGCGCGGCGTCGTCGCCGGCCTGCTGATCGCCGCCGCCGGCTGCGCCATGTTCTACCCGGCGTCCACCGGCAGCTATGCGCTGTTCCTGCTGTCCTTCTTCATCCTGGCGGCCGGCATCACCGTGCTGCAGGTGGCGGCCAACCCGTACGTGACGGAACTGGGCGACCCGCAGACGGCGTCGAGCCGTTTGACCCTGACGCAGGCGTTCAATGCGCTGGGCACCACCGTGGCGCCGGCACTGGGCGGCATGCTGATTTTGTCGGGCACCGTGCTGACGGTGCAGCAGTTCGACCTGCTACCGGCGGCCGAGCAACTGGCCTACCGCGCCAAGGAAGCCGCTTCCGTGCAAGGCCCGTACCTGGTGCTGGCCGCCACCCTGGTGATCCTGGCCGTGCTGTTTGCGCTGGCCAAACTGCCGAAGATTTCGCATGCGGACGATGCGGCTGCCCTGGTGCAGGACGGCCACAAGGTCTCGATCTGGTCGCACCGCCACCTGGTGCTGGGCGCGCTGGCCATCTTCCTGTACGTGGGCGGTGAAGTGAGCATCGGCAGCTTCCTGATCAACTTCCTGGGCGAAAGCCATATCGCGGGCCTCAGCCACGCCGACGCCGCCTATTTCGTCAGCTATTACTGGGGTGGCGCCATGCTGGGCCGCTTCGTCGGCTTTGCCGTGATGCGCTATGTCAGCCCGGGCAAGACCCTGGCCTTCAACGCCGCCGTCGTCATCGCGCTGATCCTTGTCGCCGTCTTTTCCAGCGGTCACACGGCCATGTGGGCATTGATCGCCGTCGGCCTGTTCAATTCCATCATGTTCCCGACCATCTTCAGTATGGCCCTGAACAAGCTGGGTGCGCAAACGGGGCAAGGTTCGGGCATCCTGTGCATGGCCATCGTCGGCGGCGCCATCGTGCCGTTCATCCAGGGCTTCCTGGCCGACCACATCAACTTGCAGCTGTCCTTCCTCGTGCCGGCCCTGTGCTACACCTTCATTCTGTACTTCGGCTGGAAATACGCCAGCATGTACAACGACGACGCCGCCAAATAAGCCGCGCTGTCGCGAGCAAGCAAAAGGGTGGCCTCGGCCACCCTTTTTTTTGTGTCAGTGCGTGCGTCAGTGCGCGAATTGCGTGCCCAGCACGTCCTGGCACACCTCGAGCCAGGCGCGCGCCGCGTGCGACAGATAGCGCCCGCTCCAGACGTGCGCCACCTGCCACGCCACCTCCGGCTCGACGATGCGCACCGCCTCCAGCGGTTCGCCGGCCAGGCGGTGGATGAACGGCTCGGGCAGCAGGGCCACGCCCAGGCCGGCCGACGCCATCGCCACCAGCCAGTCCCACTGGCCGCTCTGCGCCGCGATCGTCGGCGTGAAGCCCGCTTGCGCGAAATGCTGGCGCAGGCTGCGCGTCAGGGCGAAATCATCTTTCAATAACACCAGCGGCAAGTCTGCCAGCGCCCTGAAGGGCAGCGTCGTGCGGTTTTTCTGGAACGTGCCCGGTTCGGCCAGGGCCCAGATCGGGTAGCTGGCCACTTCCACGGCCACGAGATCGAGCTCCGGGTCGGCCGGCAGCACCGTCATGCCGATTTCCAGCTCGCCGGCCGCCACCTTGCGCTCGATCTGCTGGCCCGTGTCTTCTTGCAGGGTCAGGCTGATGTTGGGATGGCGCGCGCGGAAGGCTTTCAAGACTGGCGTAAACAGCACATTGATCATGGGCGGGATGCCCACCGTCAGGCTGCCGCGCTGCAAGGCCTGGGTATCGCGCACTTCCAGGGTCAGCTGGCGCATGTTCGCCAGCATTTCCTGGCCGTGCTGGTAGACGATGCGGCCAGTGTCCGTCAGGGTCAGCTTGCGTCCGTCGCGCACCAGCAGCTGCGCGCCCACCTCGTCTTCCAGCTGGCGCACCATCTTGCTGATGGTCGACTGGGTCAGGTGCAGCGATTCGGCCGCCTGCGTAAAGCTCGACAGGCGCACGGTTTCCACGAAATAGCGCAGGGAACGGATATCCAAGAGGGTGCTCGGCAGTGGTAAGACATGAAAATATCGACTGGATGTGGCGAAATTAATTCATGCCATGCATGTAAGCGGGATTTTATACTGAAACCACTTATGGGGCTGGTGTATGACAGCCATCCAGTTTGAGAATATTAAGAATATCAGGAGCATCACGATGTACGAGGACCGTATCCGCCACCCAGGCTTGCTCAGCAAAATCATGAGCGCCGATGAGGCAGCCAAATTGTTCCACAGCGGCATGCGTGTCGGCATGAGCGGCTTTACCCGTGCCGGCGACGCCAAGGCCCTGCCGCGCGCACTGGCCGAGCGCGCCCTGCAAGATCCATTGAGCCTGACCTTGATCACGGGCGCTTCGCTGGGCAATGGCAGCGACGGCCTGATGGCCGAGGCGGGCGTGCTGGCGCGCCGCATGCCGTTCCAAGTCGACCCTGTGCTGCGCGGCAAGATCAACAAGGGCGAAGTCATGTTCATCGACCAGCATCTGTCGGAAACGGCCGAGCAGCTGCGCTCGGGCAACCTGGCCGCCGTCGATATCGCCGTCATCGAAGCGACGGCCATCACGGCGGCCGGCGCCATCATCCCGACCATGTCGGTCGGCAACTCCGCCGCCTTCGCCCAGCAGGCAACGCAGGTGATCATCGAAATCAACCTGTCCACGCCGCTGGCGCTGGAAGGCTTGCACGACATTTATATTCCGCACACCTTGCCGGGCCGCGATCCGATTCCCCTCACGCGCGTGGACCAGCGCCTGGGCAGCACGGCCATCGCCATCGACCCGGCCCGCATCGCCGCCATCGTCATCACGGACAGCCCCGACAGCCCGTCGAACGCCTTGCCGCCCGACGCGGAAACGCAGGCGATCGCCGGCCATGTGATCGCCTTCCTCGAAGGCGAAGTGGCGGCCGGACGCATGGGGCCGGAATTGCTGCCCCTGCAGGCGGGCATCGGCACCATCGCCAACGCCGTGCTGCACGGCCTGATCGGTTCGCCCTTCCAGAACATGACGATGTATTCGGAAGTGCTGCAGGACAGCGCCATTGAACTGCTCGATTCGGGCCAGCTGGCGTTCGCCTCGGCTTCGTCGATCACCCTGTCGGCCGCCGTGCACCAGAAGCTGATGGACAATATCGACCATTACCGCTCGAAAATCGTGCTGCGCCCGCAAGAGATCAGCAACCATCCGGAAATCGTGCGCCGCCTGGGCATCATCGCCCTGAATACGGCGCTCGAGTTCGATATCTATGGCAACGTCAATTCCACGCACGTGTGCGGCACGCACATGATGAACGGCATCGGCGGCTCGGGCGACTTCGCACGCAACGGGCAAGTGTCGATGTTCGTGTCGAAATCGGCGGCCAAGGGCGGGCGCATTTCCAGCGTCGTGCCGATGGTCTCGCATGTGGACCATACGGAACACGACGTCGACGTGCTGGTGACGGAGTGGGGCTATGCGGACTTGCGCGGCCTGGCGCCGCGCGAACGGGCGCCGCTGATCATCGAGCGCTGCACCCATCCCGCTTACCGGGACCAATTGCGCGCGTATTACGACGCGGCATGCCAGCGCGGCGGCCACACGCCGCACATCCTGGAACAGGCGCTGTCGTGGCATACGCGCTACCAGGAAACGCAGAGCATGCTGGCAGCGCAGTAAGTTTGCGTCAGCGCAAACACAGGGCAGGGCGGTACGGCACCGCGCCTGCCTTTTTCACTATTCAATACATATGCAGCGCCTTGGCGCCCAGGCCCAGCAGGGCAAACGTGGTGGTGGCCTGGATGCCCATGAACCACAGGAAGTGGGTATGCATGTGCTTGCGGATGTCGCCCAGTTCCGTGCGCAAGGCATGGCAGTCGCCGCGCAGGTCGCCGCGAAATTGCGTCAGGTCGGCGCGCAGCAACTGCGACTCGTCGCGCAACTCCGTGCGCACCTTGTCGAGGCCCTCGCCAAGACGCTGTTCCAGGGTCTTGAACCATTGCCGGTCATGTTCCCGGTCCGTTTCCAGTTTTGTCAGGCGCGCTTCCATGCGTACAGCATTGTTCGCGCTTTGCTGTTTGTCAAGCCGGTCCGTGGCATAGGCATCGTTCATCTCGCACCCCTTCGCGCGGGCCGCGCTGCACCAGCGCAGGCGGCGTCACCCCACTGTCCGCCTTTTTGAGCGGCCCGGTTTGCGCTGGATCAAACGTCAGGAAGCTGGTGCGAAGCGCAGGCGGATGCCTGCCGTGACGACGGCCAGCAAGTCGTCGATATGTGCGTTCATTTCCGGGTGCGGCGTCCATGGGTCGCCCGCATCCATGACGATGCGCAGCGACACGAGGCCATGCAGCGATTGCCAGAAGATTTGCGTCATCGTGTGCAGCGCCGGCTCGTCCTGGCGTACCTGGCCCGCCTGCGCCAGTTCGCCGAACAGGTGCAGCGCGTAGGCATACGGGTCTTGCTCGATATTGCCGTGTTCCACTTCGACGGCGTCGACTTCCGCGTGCGGACGCAGCTCCATGAAGATCAGCGAATACTCGTCGGGATGCTGGAAGCCGTACTCGATGTAGGCGCGGCCGACCAGGCTGATGCGTTCCCATGGGTCCATGCTGGTGTCGCAGGCGGTACGCATGGCGCGCACCAGTTCCAGCAAGTCCTTGTCCATGGCCTGGGCGATCAGGGTGGCCTTGTCGCGGAACAGGGCGTACACGACGGTGGTGGAAAAGCCGGCCGCCTCGGCCACCTTGCGGATGGAGACGGCGCGCGCGCCGCCCTTCTTGATGAGGTCTTTGACGACGTCGATGATGTGCTCGCGCCGCGCCTGCGCTTCGCGTAACTTTCTTTCCTGAATATTGGTCAGCTTCTTGTCCACGACTCTTTCCTGGCGACTCTATGAAAGCTGGAATTATAGGGGGGCGATGGGCTGCCAATGTGTCTGGCATTGTTACAATTCAGTTTTTTGTCCGGCGGATGCGACAGTGGACCGATTTTTCGCGCTTTTGCCCGGCACTTTTCCATCGATGCCCCGGATTGGTGCATAAATCGCCGGGGCAGGCTTTGCGAATGGGGCCAAAGGGCGGAAAATAGCGGGATAGCTTACACTGCGTTTTTTAGCGCGACGGCGGTGGCCCACGAGGCAGCGCCGGAACACTTACATTTGGACGGGATCATTGATGACCATTAAAATCAGCCAGAACTTCGACTCGGGCGCCATCGACGTGGTGAGTGCCACCAGCGCCAGCGCCATCGACCTGAACTTGCGCAAGGATAGCCACGCCGACATCCACCAGTGGTTCCACTTCCGCCTGCAGGGCGCGCGCGGCCAGGCATGCACGATGCGTTTCCTGAACGCGGGCCAGGCCACGTATCCGGCCGGCTATGAAGACTACCAGGCCGTGGCCAGCTACGACAGCGAAAACTGGTTCCGCGTGCCGACGGCGTTCGACGGCCAGGTCATGACGATCTCGCACACGCCGGAACTCGACAGCGTGTACTACGCCTATTTCGAGCCGTACTCGTGGGAACGCCATCTGCGTCTGCTGGGCGAAGTGGCCGAGCATCCGCTGGCGCGCGTCTCCGACCTGGGCAGCACGGTCGACGGCCGCGACATGAACATGGTCACCATTGGCAATCCGCAGGCGGAAAAGAAAATCTGGGTCATCGCGCGCCAGCATCCGGGCGAATCGATGGCCGAATGGTTCGTCGAAGGCTTGATCGACTCGCTGCTGGACGATGCCAACCCGATCGCGCGCAAGCTCTTGCAGCGCGCCGTGTTCCACATCGTGCCGAACATGAACCCGGACGGCTCCATCCGCGGCAACCTGCGCACGAATGCGGCCGGCGCCAACCTGAACCGTGAATGGATGACGCCATCGCTGGCGTCCAGCCCGGAAGTGCTGTGCGTGAAAAACAAGATCCACGAAACGGGCGTCGATATGTTCTTCGATATCCACGGTGATGAAGCGCTGCCGTACAACTTTGTGGCCGGCAACGAAATGCTGGAAAACTTCACGCCGGCGCAAGCGGCGCACCAGAAAGCCTTCATCGAGCGCTACAAGCAGGCCAGCCCCGACTTCCAGGACAAGTTCGGCTATGCGGCCAGCAAGTACAAGTCGGACATGCTGACCCTGGCGTCGAAATACATCGGCCACCACTTCGGCTGCCTGGCCTTGACGCTGGAAATGCCGTTCAAGGAAAACGCCGACTTGCCCGATCCGGCCGTGGGCTGGAATGGCGCGCGCAGCGCGGCCCTGGGCGCGGCCATGCTGCAGCCTATCCTGCTGTCGCTGGATTGAACGGCGTTGATCATGGGCGTCGAGATCGAGCGTAAATTCCTGCTGCAAGGCGATGCCTGGCGCGGCCTGGGCCAGGCGGTGCTGCTGCGCCAGGGCTATTTGTCGTCCGCGCGCGAGCGCGTGGTGCGCGTGCGCATCGAAGGCGAGCAGGCGATGCTGACCATCAAGGGGGCCAACGTGGGCGCGACGCGCGGCGAGTGGGAGTATCCGATTCCGCTGGCCGACGCCGTCGAGCTGCTCGACGGCCTGTGCGAACAGCCGCTGATCGAAAAATACCGCCACCGCATCGAGCACGCGGGCATGGTGTGGGAAGTCGACGAATTTCTCGGCGCCAATGCGGGCTTGCTCGTGGCCGAGATCGAGCTGGCGTCGGAAGACCAGCCCTTCGAGAAGCCGGAATGGATAGGCGCGGAAGTGTCGGGCGATGCGCGTTATTACAACGCGAATCTGATCCGCCACCCGTTCTCGCAGTGGTGATAGTGTTTTAAATGACGTTGAAATGAAAAAGGCGGAACCGAAGTTCCGCCTTTTTTATGCGCCAACGCTGTTGTCGGATTACGCCGTTCCGGCTAATCCGACCTACGGCCTGCCTTTCAACCATTGCATCGACACCTATTGCATCGACACCTCTTCAAACCGTAGCGAGCAAGCCCGATATCGGGTTGAGTAACGCAGCTGTACTAAAGGTACAGCGAGTAACGCCGACCCGAGAGCGGGCTGCGCAGTAGGTTTGAAGAGTGTGTCATCAGATCAATGGAAATGCTCGGTACCCTGCGGCGTATCTTCCGGCATTTCCGCATGCGCCAGTTCGCCGACCGGGTCGGCAAACAGGGGCGCGCCGCAGTCGTCGCAGTACTCTCCGACGAAGCGTTCCGCGTGGCGCTTGATCTGCGTCACGCCGGCGGCGTTCAGGTGCTCGATAATTTCATCGACGGGCGTCTTTTGCTTGTCCAGCGCGGCGATGCCCACCTGGATCAGGCCTTCGATCGGCGTGCCATCCTCGTCTTCCTGGCCGTACAGGGGCCAGACGATGCCGTAGATGACGTCCGGCGCCTGGCGCAGGGTGAAGGCGATGCGGTACTCGTCCACCTGGCCGTCGGCCGCTTCCTCGCCGAAGCCGGCGATGACGGCGCGCAGTTCCGACGGCTCGATGGCCAGCGTATGCGTCAGGTAGTGCACGGCCGCGCGCACGGAGACGGGGCGTATCAGCTTGTCCGCTTCGCGGCACGCCACATAATATGCTTCCGGCAGCAGCAGTTCCAGGCCGCAGCCGGGCAGCAGGCGGGCGATGGTCGGCGTCGCCTGCGTGCGCCATTGTTCCAGGGCGGCGCTGCGCTCGGCGATGAAGTCGAGCTGGCTCGAAGGCGTCTGCCAGCGGAACAGCGGCGCGCCGGCAGGCGCCACCACGGCCACCAGCAGGTAGCGCGTGTCGGCCAGGAAAGGCGCCGTTTCCGCCTCTTTGCTGGACGGCTTGACGGCCGTGCCCTTCAGGGCGGCCAGGGCCAGCTTCTGCGTCTTGGCATAGGTTTCGACGTGGCTGCGCGGCAACTGGTCGATCGAGTACAGGGTGGGCGCCATGGCCATCTTCGTGCCGTCGGCCAGCAGGTGGGCGGCGAAATGCGCCGACAGCACGCCGTGCGCATCGCCGGCCATGGGGCCGGAGGCGATGGAAAAGCGCGTCCACGCGAGGATGGGCACGGCCACCAGCAGGGCGTCGTAGCGCACGTCTTCATGCGTGACGACGGTCGATTCGCTGACGGCTTCAACGCAGTCCATCAGCACGTCGTAGGCGTTCAAGTCTTCCTTGAACAGGCTGCCCAGGGTGTTGTCGATGGTGTCCTGGTGGCCGGTTTTGAGTAATTTCTGGAGCTGCGTATCCAGGCTGTGTTCCCAGGACCGCTCTTCGAGACGGCTGGCTGCCTGTACGATCGCCTGGGCAAAGGTGACCAGGCGCTGGCTGTCGGCAGTCAGTTTATGGGATGAATCTTTGGAAGGACGACGCATAGCGGGATAAGAGTCTCGGAAAGTGAAAAAAATGGATCAGTCAAACAATGATAAACCCTTATAACCGTATTGTAGAGGATTCAGCCGCACGCAATACGTAAGCTGTCCTCAGATCATGCCAATAGTCGAAATTTCAAGGAAAAACGGGCGCTGCGGACGAAAAAAAAGCGCCGGTCGGAACCGGCGCTTTTATCTTACCTCACGGCTGGGCTGATTACTCGGCCAGCAGTTGACGCAGCACGAATGGCAGGATACCGCCGTGCTTGTAGTAATCGACTTCGATCGGCGTATCGATGCGCAGCAGGACCTTGACTTCCTGGCTGCTGCCGTCGGCGCGGTGGATCACCAGGGTGGCCAGTTGTTGTGGCTTGATTTCGCCTTCGAGGCCTTTCAGGTCGAAGGTTTCATTGCCGGTGATGCCCAGCGTCTGCACGCTGTCGTCGCCGATGAATTGCAGCGGCAGCACGCCCATGCCCACCAGGTTCGAACGGTGGATGCGCTCGAACGAACGGGTGATCACGGCTTTCACGCCCAGCAGTTGGGTGCCCTTGGCTGCCCAGTCGCGCGACGAGCCCGTGCCGTACTCTTCGCCGCCGAAGACCATGGTTGGCGTGCCTTCAGCAACATATTTCATCGCTGCGTCGTAGATCGACATCTGTTCGCCGGAAGGCTGGTGGATCGTGATGCCGCCTTCGACCGCCGAACCGTCTGCCTTGGCAGGGATCATGCGGTTCTTGATGCGCACGTTGGCGAACGTGCCGCGCATCATGATTTCATGGTTGCCGCGGCGCGAGCCGTAGGAGTTGAAGTCCGCTTTCAGGACGCCGTTTTCCTTCAGCCACTTGCCTGCAGGACCGTTTTCCTGGATCGAGCCGGCTGGCGAGATGTGGTCGGTGGTGATGGAATCGCCGAACACGCCCAGTGCGCGCGCGCCTTCGATGCCGGTGGCCACTGCCGCTGGCGTCATCGAGAAGTTGTCGAAGAACGGTGGTTCCGCGATGTAGGTCGATTTCGGCCAGTTGTAGACTTGACCGGACACGGTGGTGACTTTTTCCCACAGCTTGCCTGGCGCGCCCTTGACGTCCGCGTAGTTGTCCTTGAACACCTTGGCGTTCATGGCGAACTTCATCATGGCCGAGACTTCAGCCGAGGTCGGCCAGATGTCGCCCAGGTAGACGTCCTTGCCGCCCTTGCCCTTGCCGACAGGTTCCGTCATCAGGTCGCGCGTCATGTTGCCGGCGATGGCGTAGGCGACGACCAGCGGTGGCGAAGCGAGGAAGTTCGAGCGGATGTTCGGGTGAATGCGCGCTTCGAAGTTGCGGTTGCCCGACAGCACGGCCGACGCGACGATGTCGTGCGTGGCAATCGCTGCGTTCAGCTCGGGCGTCAGGTCGCCCGCATTGCCGATACAGGTGGTGCAGCCGTAGGCGGTCACGCCGAAGCCCAGTTTTTCCAGGTATGGCAGCAGGCCGGCGGCAGTCAGGTATTCGGTGACGACGCGCGAGCCGGGAGCCAGCGAGGTCTTGATGTGCGGCGCGACCTTCAGGCCCGCTTCCACGGCTTTCTTGGCCAGCAGGCCGGCAGCCAGCATCACGCTCGGGTTCGAGGTGTTGGTGCACGAGGTGATCGCGGCGATCAGCACGTCGCCGTTCGACACTTTCACGCCGTTCGTCGTTTCGTACACGGCAGCCAGGTCGGCCGGGTTTTTGTTGAAGCCGTTTTCGGTCGTTGGCTTGGCGAACAGCTCGGCGAAGTTGGCCTTGACGTTGCCGATTTCGATACGGTCTTGCGGGCGTTTCGGGCCGGCCAGCGATGGCGCAACCGATGCCAGGTCCAGTTCCACCACGCGGGTGTAGTCGATGTCGCCGGCTTTCGGCACGCCGAACAGGTTCTGCGCCTTGAAGTAGCCTTCGAACGCGGCGATTTCAGCCTTGCTGCGGCCGGTGCCCTTGAAGTAGTCGATGGTCGCTTCGTCGACCGGGAAGAAGCCCATGGTCGCGCCGTATTCCGGTGCCATGTTGGCGATCGTCGCGCGGTCCGTCAGGGTCAGCGATTCGGTGCCTTCGCCGAAGAATTCGACGAACTTGCCGACGACTTTTTCTTTGCGCAGCAATTCGGTGATGGTCAGGACGAGGTCGGTGGCGGTGCAGCCTTCGCGCAGCGCGCCGGACAGGTTCACGCCGATGACGTCCGGCGTCAGGAAGTAGACCGGCTGGCCCAGCATGCCGGCTTCCGCCTCGATGCCGCCCACGCCCCAGCCGACCACGCCGATGCCGTTGATCATGGTGGTGTGCGAGTCGGTGCCGACCAGGGTGTCAGGGTAGTACACGTCGCCGGCTTTCTTGCCTGCGTGGTGCACGCCGCGTGCCAGGTATTCCAGGTTGACCTGGTGGACGATGCCGAAGCCTGGCGGCACGACGCCGAAGGTGTCGAATGCCTGCATGCCCCATTTCATGAACTGGTAACGCTCGTTGTTGCGCGAGAATTCCAGTTTCATGTTCAGGTCCAGCGCCTTCTTTTCGCGGTAGTGGTCGATGGTGACCGAGTGGTCGACCACCAGGTCGACCGGCACCAGCGGTTCGATCTTCTTGGCGTTGATGCCCATCTTGGCGGCCACGTTGCGCATGGCGGCCAGGTCGGCCAGCAATGGTACGCCGGTGAAGTCTTGCAGCACGACGCGCGCCACTACGAACGGGATCTCGTCGGTGCGCTCGGCGGTCGGGCCCCAGCTCGCCAATTGCTTGACGTGTTCTTCGGTGACTTTTTTGCCGTCGCAGTTGCGCAGTACCGATTCGAGCACGATACGAATCGACACCGGCAGGCGGGAGACATTGATGCCCAGGCTTTTTTCCAGCGCAGGCAGGGAGTACAGCTTGCCCTTCTTGCTATCCGAAATATTAAAGTCCTTGAGCGTGTTCAGAGTGTTGCGGGACATGACCTCTCCTTGTTGGGTATCGTCTTATTGATTATTCAAATTACAAAACATGACTGAGCCCCCGAAGAGGCCCTTGCTACGCACATCAGCCGCCGGTCGCCGGCAGCACGCCCAGCGATGGCGCGGCTTCCACCACGGCCGCCGGCTTGGCTTGCTCCGCATCCTTGCATTCATTGGCCAGCTGGCGGCCCTGCTTGGAATCGAGCAGCATGCCCTTGGCCGGGATGCCGATCCAGACGAGACCATACAAGCGGTTCTCGAAGCGGTTGGCGCCGGTGGTGGTGCCAACGCGGCTCAGGCGGTGCAGGCGCTTCTTCCAGCGCAGGGCGATGTGTTTGTCGTCAGTAGCATTGGTGTAGATGGTAATTTTATTACCAAGTTCACAATTGAAATCGGTGGAGGCCGAGCCGGCGGTGTCCGGCTCATCGGACTCTTCCTTGTCGGCGACCGACATGGCCAGTGGATGTGCTTCCTTGGCGGCGGGTTTGGCCTTGCTGGTCTTGGCCTTGGCCTTTGGCTTGGCCTTGACTGCCTTGGGATTTGCCTCTGCCGTGGCAGCGAAGCTGGCTGGCGCCAGCGTGAGGGTCATGGCGCCCAGCGCGACGCTGCAGGCAATGGCTAATTTGGAGAGGGACATCGTGTAATTCCTGTCAGTTTTCAGTGGTGCTGGAAGAGGGGGCGTTAAGCAATGCAGCGGCAGCCTCGGGCAGGCCGAGGCCTGCCAGTTTGGCGCGTTGCAAAACGGTCCAATAATATCGGTAGCTGGCGCGGTCGTGCAAGCGGCCATTTTGCGCAATCGGTCCCCAGTTGGCGCGCAGCGCTTCATTCAGGATGTTGCTGGCCTCGTTGACTTCGGACAGGCGCGGCGTGAAGGCCTTGATGATGGGCTTGATCTGGTCCGGGTGGATGCTCCACATGCGCGTGTAGCCGAACTCGGCCGTAGCGCGCTGGGCGTCGTTCGCCACCACGGCTGAATCGCGCACATCGGTCGTCACGTTATGCGACGGCACCTTGCCGTGCGCATGGCAGGCGGCCGCCACTTCGAGCTTGGCGCGCACCACCAGCGGGTGCGTGAACTGGCCCGGCGTGCGCATGGCGGCGGCGGGAATGGCGCCGTAGTGGGCCGAGACGAAATCCATGATGCCGAAGGACAGGCATTCGACCTGGGGCAGGGCGGCGATCGCATAGGCGTCGCGCAGCGCGCCGTGCGTCTCGATCAGGATGTGCACGGGCAGGTTGTCGCGGCCGGCGCGGCGCGCGTGCAGGTTGATCAGGTCGATCGCCAGCATGGCATCCTGCACGCCGGCCACCTTGGGCACGGCGATGTAGGCCAGGCGCGATGCGGCCGTGCAGATGATTTCCACGTCGCGCGCGAAAAACGGGCTGTCGACGTCGTGCACGCGCACGCCGATGCGGTTGAACTGGTTCTCGTCGCTGGCCAGCAGGCCGGCGATCATCAGGGCGTGGGATTCTTCATTGCCGGCGCTGGCGCCGTCTTCGCAGTCGAACGTGATGTCGAACAGGGGGCCAAGCTCTTGTTGCAAAGCAATCGATTTACGCATCAGCTTTTCGGAGCCGGCGTAGTGGTCGCAAGCGGCGAGCAACAGCGGCTGGCGTTTGCCTTGGAATAAAACCTCGGAAGGGTGCATGCTTAAGGCATTTCTGCAGGTAAAAACTACTTGAGAAAACAGCCGCGCCGCGAATCTCGCGGAGCGGCCTTCTTTGGCGGGCGGCGCATTGCCGCGCCGCCAAAACTGGACTTAGGCCAGCAGGTGTTTCACGCCTTCGCGCTCTTCGGTCAGTTCCTTCAGGGTCAGGTTGATGCGCTCTTGCGAGAATGCATCGATTTCCAGACCTTGAACGATGGTGTACTCGCCGTTGTCGGTGGTGACCGGGAAGCCGAACACGGTGCCTTCAGGAATGCCGTACGAACCATCGGAAGGCACGCCCATGGTGGTCCACTTGCCGTTCGTGCCCAGCATCCAGTCATGGATGTGGTCGATGGCGGCGTTCGCTGCCGACGCTGCCGACGACAGGCCGCGCGCTTCGATGATGGCCGCGCCGCGCTTGCCGACGGTCGGCAGGAACACGTTGGCGTTCCATTCCTGGTCGTTGATCAGGTCTTTCACAGCCTTGCCGTTCACGGTGGCGAAGCGGTAGTCGGCGTACATGGTTGGCGAGTGGTTGCCCCAGACGGTCAGCTTCTCGATATCCTTGACGGCGGTGCCGGTCTTGGCAGCGACTTGCGACAGCGCGCGGTTGTGGTCCAGGCGCAGCATGGCGGTGAAGTTTTTCGCCGGCAGCGATGGCGCCGATTTCATGGCGATGTAGGCGTTGGTGTTGGCAGGGTTGCCGACCACCAGCACTTTGACGTTGCGCGAAGCGACGGCGTCGAGCGCCTTGCCTTGCACCGTGAAGATCTGGGCGTTCGCTTCCAGCAGGTCCTTGCGTTCCATGCCTGGGCCGCGTGGACGCGCGCCAACCAGGACGGCCACGTCGACATCCTTGAATGCGGTCAGCGGGTCGGAGTGGGCGGTCATTTCCGTCAGCAGCGGGAAGGCGCAGTCGTCGATTTCCATCATCACGCCCTTGAGCGCCTTCTGGGCTTTTTCGTCCGGGATTTCAAGCAGTTGCAAGATGACAGGCTGGTCTTTGCCGAGCATGTCGCCATTGGCGATGCGGAACAACAGGGCGTAGCCGATCTGGCCGGCGGCGCCGGTCACTGCAACACGCATTGGGGTTTTAGCCATGATGAATCTCCAAAAATGGGAAAGAAAACGGGCTTGAAGCTGGGCTTACGCTTATCCGGAAAAACTATAATGATACCAAAACCGGCCCGCGCCACCGAATTGCTGGTGTACGCCGCCGTCACGCTTGTGTTGCACGAGGCCAGAGTGGCTGGCCGACAACATAAAACGCTGGCTCACAAGTTTTATCGAAGGCAGTGTAGGCCTCCGATCCCTATCTGTCAATCATATCTTATGTCTTATATAAGACAGATAACTGCGTGTGTTTTACTGGACGCGGGCGGTGATTTGTGTTGAAATGTCGGACTATGAATTCCGCCTCGTCCAATCTGACCAACAATGCCACTGCTGCAAGCGGGGCGGTCAGTCCGACCGCGGGCACCCCGGCCACGCCCGTTGCCGCCGCGGTCAGCACCGCCGCCCCCGTCGCCAGCGTGAATACCACTGCCGCGCCTGCCGCGAATGCTTCGCCCACCTTCAGTCCCCTGTATCAGCAGATCAAGGCGCTCATCACGCAAAGCCTGCAATCGGGCGAATGGAAGCCGGGCGAGCTGATTCCCAGCGAAGTCGAGCTGGCGGGGCGCTTCAAGGTCAGCCAGGGCACGGTGCGCAAGGCCATCGATGAGCTGGCTGCCGAGAACCTCGTCATGCGCCGCCAGGGCAAGGGCACCTTCGTGTCCACCCATCATGAGGCGCGCGCGCATTTCCGCTTCCTGCGCCTGGTGCCGGACGAAGGCGTGCCGCATTACCCCGAAAGCAAATTCATCGAAGTCAAGCGCGTGCGCGCGCCGGCCGACGTGGCGCGCCTGATGGATCTGAAGTCCGGCGACGCCGTCATCTTCATCAAGCGCGTGCAGTATTTCGACGGCGTGCCGACCATCGTCGAGGAGCTGTGGCTGCCCGGCCTGATCTTCAAGGGCCTGACGGCCGAGCGCCTGGTGGAATACAAGGGCCCCATGTACGGCCTGTTCGAGACGGAGTTCGGCACGCGCATGATACGCGCGTCCGAGCAGATCCGCGCCGTGTGCGCCGACGCGGGCGCCGCGCAACTGTTGAATATCGACCTCGGCACGCCCTTGCTCAGTTCCGAGCGCGTGTCGTTTACCTACGGCGACAAGCCCGTCGAACTGCGCCGGGGCTTATACCTGACCAGTCGCCATCATTATCAGAATGAACTCAGCTGAAGCGGCGGGGTGCCCGTGGGTGCCCGGACAAGCGGCAAGGCTGAAGTGCATCGCTTGCAAGATGCCTGCCGCAAGGCGGGCAACGGAGACAACGGAAAGCGCAGCGACAGCATGGCCCGCCCCGGCGGGCCGTGTTTTGCCGGCGATTCTGTAATTAAATTACGTGAACTACGGAAAGTAGCGCGGTATTTTGTAGTAAAAAACCATTTTGGTTATATGTGACAATAGATATTGGTATGGGTTGCGAAAATCGGCGAAAATCGCGGCTTCAATATTTAGTTGAAATTCAAAGGGGAGGTTTTTGTTATGTCTGAAGCCGTAAGAGAAGTACCAAAAAAAGAACGGCCGCAATTCCGTAACATTCATGTTACCGAGTTGTCGAACTACCGCATGGCTGTCGGCGCCATCGTCTCGATCCTGCATCGTATCAGCGGTTTCATCATTTTCGCCTTGCTGCCATGCATCTTGTACATGCTGGAACTGAGCCTGCGTTCCGAAATGTCCTACGCCTACTTCCAGGGCATCGCCTCGCACTGGTTCGTCAAGCTGATCACCCTGGGTCTGGTCTGGGCCTTCCTGCACCACTTCTGCGCCGGTATCCGCCACCTGTTCATGGATGTGCACGTTGCCATCGAAAAAGATTCGGCACGCAAGACCGCGTCGTCCGTGCTGGTCGTGAGCCTGGTGTTGACGGCCTTGGTCGCTTTGAAACTGTTTGGAGTATTTTAAACATGGCAGACAATAATATCGGACCGAAACGCCTCGTCGTCGGTGCCCATTACGGCTTGCGCGACTGGCTGGCGCAACGCGTCACCGCCATCGTCATGGTGGCTTATGTGGCCATCCTGCTTATTTCTTTCCTGACCGGCAGCAACTTCAGCTATGAAGGCTGGGCCGGTCTGTTCGCACAGCAGTGGTTTAAATTGTTCAGCCTGGTGACCTTCGTCGCCCTGTTCTACCACGCATGGGTCGGCGTACGCGACATCTGGATGGACTACGTGAAAAGCGCTGGCCTCCGTCTGACCCTGCAAATTGCCACCATGCTGTGGTTGATCGCTTGTGCCGGCTGGACGGTACAGATACTCTGGAGTGTGTAATCGTGGCAGCATATAAATCTGCAATCCCTACCCGCCGCTTTGACGCGGTCATCGTTGGCGCCGGCGGTTCCGGCATGCGCGCGTCGTTGCAGCTGGCTGAAGCCGGCCTGAACGTCGCAGTTCTGTCGAAAGTCTTCCCGACCCGCTCGCACACCGTGGCAGCGCAGGGCGGTATCGGCGCGTCGCTCGGCAACATGGCCGAAGACAACTGGTTCTGGCACATGTTCGACACCGTCAAGGGCGGCGACTATCTGGGCGACCAGGATGCCATCGAATTCATGTGCCGCGAAGCACCGAAAGTCGTGTACGAGCTGGAACACTTCGGCATGCCGTTCGACCGCAACCCTGACGGCACCATCTATCAGCGTCCGTTCGGCGGCCACACGGCCCACTTCGGCGAAAAGCCGGTGCAGCGCGCCTGCGCGGCAGCCGACCGTACCGGTCACGCCCTGTTGCACACCCTGTACCAGCGCAACGTGCGTGCGCGTACGCACTTCTTCGTCGAATGGATGGCACTCGACCTGATCCGTGACGCCGAAGGCGACGTGATCGGTGTCGTTGCGCTGGAAATGGAAACCGGCGAATGCATGATCCTGGAAGCAAAGACGACGGTCATGGCAACGGGCGGCGCAGGCCGCATCTTCGCCGCGTCGACCAACGCCTTCATCAACACGGGCGACGGCATGGGCATGGCGGCACGCGCCGGCCTGCCGCTGCAGGACATGGAATTCTGGCAGTTCCACCCGACCGGCGTGGCCGGCGCGGGCGTATTGATCACCGAAGGCGTGCGCGGCGAAGGCGGCATCCTGATCAATAGCGAAGGCGAACGCTTCATGGAGCGCTATGCGCCGACCCTGAAGGATCTGGCGCCGCGCGACTTCGTCTCGCGTTCGATGGACCAGGAAATCAAGGAAGGCCGCGGCTGCGGTCCGAACAAGGACCACGTGATGCTGGACCTGCGCCATATCGGCGCCGACACCATCGCCAAGCGCCTGCCGTCGATCCTGGAAATCGGCCACAAGTTCGCCAACGTCGACGCCACCAAGGAGCCGATTCCTGTCGTGCCGACGATTCACTACCAGATGGGCGGCATCCCGACGAACATCCACGGCCAGGTCGTCACCCCGACCGGTCCGGACAATTCGGCCAAGGTCGTCAACGGCCTGTACGCGATCGGCGAATGCGCCTGCGTTTCCGTGCACGGCGCCAACCGCCTGGGCACGAACTCGCTGCTCGACCTGGTGGTCTTCGGCCGCGCGGCCGGCAACCACATCGTCAACAGCGGCCTGAAAGCCAAGGAAAACAAGCCTTTGCCAGCCGATGCTGCCGATTTCGCCATGGGCCGTCTGCAGCGCCTGGAAAACTCGACCGGCACGGAAACCGTGCAGGGCGTGGCGAACGACATCCGCGCAACGATGCAGAAGTACTGCGGCGTGTTCCGTACCGACGAGATGCTGAGCAAGGGCGTCGAAGAAATCATGAAGCTCGACGAGCGCCGCAAGCACGTCTCCTTCAAGGATAAATCGATGGTCTTCAACACGGCCCGCGTGGAAGCGCTGGAGCTGGACAACCTGATCGAGACGGCGAAAGCGACCATCGTTTCGGCAGCGGCCCGCAAGGAATCGCGCGGCGCGCACGCCCAGGACGACCACCCGCAACGCGACGACGAGAACTGGATGAAGCACACTCTGTGGTATTCGGAAGGCAACCGACTGGAATACAAGCCGGTCGTGACCAAGCCGCTGACGGTTGATACCTTCAAACCGAAACCACGTACTTTCTAAGGCTATACCATGGCACGCACTCTCAAATTCAAAATCTACCGCTACGATCCTGACCAGGATGCCAAGCCGTACATGCAAGACCTGACGGTCGAACTGAAAGACACCGACAAGATGCTGCTCGACGCACTGCAGCGCATCAAGGCGGACGTCGATGATTCGCTGGCCCTGCGCCGCTCGTGCCGCGAAGGCGTGTGCGGTTCGGACGCGATGAACATCAACGGCAAGAACGGCCTGGCATGCACCACCAACCTGAACGAACTGTCGGAGCCTATCGTGCTGCGTCCGTTGCCAGGCTTGCCGGTGATCCGCGACCTGATCGTCGACATGACGCAATTCTTCAAGCAATACGATTCGATCAAGCCGTTCCTGATCAACGATTCGATCCCGCCTGAAAAAGAGCGCCTGCAGTCGCCGGAACAGCGCGAAGAACTCGATGGCCTGTACGAGTGCATCCTGTGTGCATGCTGCTCCACGTCGTGCCCGTCGTTCTGGTGGAATCCGGACAAGTTCGTCGGCCCGGCCGGCCTGCTGCAAGCCTACCGCTTCATCGCCGATTCGCGCGACGAAGCCACCGGTGCGCGTCTGGACAACCTGGAAGACCCGTACCGCCTGTTCCGCTGCCATTCGATCATGAACTGCGTCGACGTCTGCCCGAAAGGCTTGAACCCGAACAAGGCGATCGGCAAGATCAAGGAATTGATGGTCCGCCGCGCGATCTGATCCTCCTGATCGCGTCCGCCGGGCGCCGTTTGCCGGAAGAGGGTATCCTCTCTTGCCTGCAGGCGGCGCCTGCAAAGCAGCACCGTGCCGCAAGGCACACGTAAAGTGGTAAACCAAATGACAGAATCAATTTTGTCCTCGCATCAGGCCGACCCGGCCAACCGCGCCCGCCTGCGCTGGCGTTCACGCCGTGGCCTGCTGGAAAACGACATTATCCTGACCCGTTTTCTCGATGCGTATGAAACCGAATTGACCGATGAAGAAGTTGACGCGCTGACGCGTTTGCTGGATTTGTCGGACAATGCGTTAATGGATCTGGTACTGGCCCGTAAAGAGCCGGAAGGCGAAGTCGATCTGCCGCACGTGCGCGCACTGCTGCAACGACTGCGCATTGCCTAGACGCCTGGGCGATATATTGCAAACGGTGCGAGTGGCGCGCTGTAGCACTGCCGAATGCGGTGCGAATTGCAGCCAGAATTTTTGATTTTAATTTCGACTCACTCCCGAGAAGGAAGAGCCCATGAATATCTCTGACACAAAAGCTACCCTGTCGTTCTCCGATGGCAGCCCATCGCTTGAATTTCCAATCTACAAAGGCACGGTTGGCCCGGACGTCATCGACATCCGCAAACTGTACGCTGGTAGCGGCAAGTTCACCTACGACCCAGGCTTTATGTCGACGGCCGCCTGCAACTCGTCGATCACCTACATCGACGGCGACAAGGGCGAACTGCTGTACCGTGGTTACCCGATCGAACAGTTGGCCGTCAACGCCGACTTCATGGAATCGTGCTACCTGCTGCTGAACGGCGAATTGCCGAACGCGGCGCAGAAAGCCAAGTTCGTCGACACCGTCACCAAGCACACGATGGTGCACGAACAGATGCAATTCTTCTTCCGTGGCTTCCGCCGCGACGCGCATCCGATGTCGGTCCTGGTGGGCACCGTCGGCGCGCTGGCATCGTTCTACCATGACTCGCTGGACATCAACGACCCGCGTCACCGCGAAGTGTCGGCCATCCGCCTGATCGCCAAGATGCCGACCCTGGTCGCCATGACCTACAAGTACTCGGTCGGCCAACCGTTCGTGTACCCACGCAACGACCTGTCGTACAGCGCCAACTTCATGCACATGATGTTCGCCAACCCGTGCGAAGAGTACAAGGTCAACGACGTGCTGGTGCGCGCCCTGGACCGCATCCTGATCCTGCACGCGGACCACGAGCAAAACGCATCGACGTCGACCGTCCGTCTGGCCGGTTCGTCGGGCGCCAACCCGTTCGCCTGTATCGCTGCCGGTATCGCCTGCCTGTGGGGCCCTGCCCACGGCGGCGCCAACGAAGCGGCACTGAACATGCTGAAAGAAATCGGCACCGTCGAGAACATCCCTGCCTTCATCGCGCAAGTCAAGGACAAGAACTCGGGCGTCAAGCTGATGGGCTTTGGCCACCGCGTGTACAAGAACTTCGATCCACGCGCCAAGCTGATGCGTGAAACCTGCTACGAAGTGCTGCAAGAACTGGGTCTGCAAGACGATCCGCTGTTCAAGCTGGCGATGGAGCTGGAAAAGATTGCACTGAACGACGAATACTTCGTGTCGCGCAAACTGTACCCGAACGTCGACTTCTACTCGGGCATCGTGCAATCGGCGCTGGGCATTCCTGTGTCGCTGTTCACCGGTATCTTCGCTATGGCCCGTACGATCGGCTGGATCGCCCAGTGGAACGAAATGATCGCCGACCCAGAGCAAAAGATCGGCCGTCCGCGCCAGCTGTTCGTCGGTTCGACCACGCGTGAAGTGCTGCCACTGGACAAGCGTTAATCCAGAGCGGTATCGAGCAAACAAAAAAACGGGCTTCGGCCCGTTTTTTTATGCGCGCGGAAGAGGCATGACTCAGTCGAGCGCCGCCAGCAGCGACCGAAGGCAAACGCTGCCGCCTTCGAGTTGCAGGCTGGCGCCTTCGTGAATGTGCGGCATGACGATGCAGCGCGGCGCATTGTGCTTGAGGATGCCGCCCCAGTGGGCGACCCTGGCGCCGGCCTGGCGGCGGATCGCCTCGACCGTCGCGCCGCTGGCCAGGATGAGGGCCTGCGGAAAGGCTTGCCGCAGCACGCCCAGGCCGAAGTACGCTTGCGGTTCGGCCGCGCTGACATAGATGGTGGTCAGGCGCTTGCCGCTGGCGGCGATGGTGTGCGCTAACTGCGCCGCATCGTCGCGCAGGAACTGGGCATTGACGAGGATGGCGTCGGCCACGCCGCTCAGCAGCAGCGAAGTGGACGGCGCGCGGCCCAGCACATCCAGCTGGAAGGTTTCCAGCGTGCGTGCGGGGCGGGCGGCGCGTGCAAACATATTATTCTTTCTGCATTAGATGCTCATGTCGCATATTATCCTTTCGACCAGGCGCGACAAATAGGGTAGATTGCAATACTTAGTTGCATGGATCGGATGAATCAAGGGAGTACGCATGGACCGCATCACCGCCGCACAAGTATTCGTCGCCATCGCCGAGCGTGGCAGCATGGTGGCCGCCAGCGAGGCGCTCGACATGTCGCGCGCCATGGTGACGCGCTACCTGGCCGAAATGGAGCAGTGGGCGGGGGCGCGCCTGCTGCATCGCACCACGCGCCGCCTGAGCCTGACGGATGCGGGCGAGGCCACCCTGGCGCGCTGCCGGCAGATGCTGGACGTGGCCGGCGCCATGGCCGTCGCTTCGCCCGAGGGCATCGACACGCCGCATGGCTTGCTGCGCATCACCTGTTCGCAATCCTTGGCGCAGACGGCGCTCGCTGGCGCAGTGACCGCTTACCTGCGGCGCTACCCGCGCGCCGCCGTCGACCTGCAGATGGAGAACCGCGCCGTCAACCTGGTGGAGCAGCGCATCGACCTGGCGATCCGCATCACGAACGCGCTCGAACCGAACCTGATCGCGCGCCAGCTGGCCAGCTGCGCCTCGGTGGTGTGCGCCGCACCATCGTACCTGGCGGCGCACGGCACGCCGCGCCGGGCGCAAGACCTGGCCCTGCACAACTGCCTGACCTATACGTATTTCGGCAAGAGCCTGTGGCAGTTTACGCACGACGGGGAAGCGCTCACTGTCCCCGTCAGCGGCCGCCTGTCGGCGAATGAGTCGCTGGTCCTGCTGGTGGCCACGGTGGCGGGGGCGGGCATCGCCATGCAGCCGCGCTATTCGGCCGCGCCGCTGATCGCCAGCGGGCAACTGGTGGAGCTGCTGCCCGCCTACCAGCCGCAGGACATGGGCATCTACGGCGTGTATACCTCGCGCCAGCACATGTCGCCCCTGCTGCGCACCATGCTCGACTTCCTGGTGGAGTGGTTTGCCGGCGATGCCGATTGGCTGGCCGCCATCGCGGCAGCGCCGGTGCCGGGCAGACCAGTCGGGCGCAGGCGGCACGCCGGCCGGGACAGGGAAGTACCGTAAGCGCAACAGTAAAAGGCCGGCAAGCCCGGGAAAACCAACAACACAGCTTACATTTGCTTGCCAAATAAAATCAACATGCAGTTGTTGCGTTACAATACCGCGTGCTATTCTAAATGACGGTATGCAGAATGCTGGTGCAATGAAAAAGCCCTTCCCCACAACTTGATGTGCAATCCGCTAACCGGTCAGGCCGTGTCGCGGAAGGTTAGATTAACCCGCTAATTCCTCGCGAAGCGCGAAGAAAGGTGAGCAATATATGCAGCAATTAACGACCAACTCCTACCTGTTCGGTGGGAATGCTCCGTACGTGGAAGACCTGTACGAGGCGTATCTGAACAATCCAGGCTCGGTCCCCGATAACTGGCGTTCCTACTTCGACGCCATGCAGCACGTGCCTGCCGTCGACGGCACCAACAAGCCTGACGTGGCGCATGCCTCCGTCGTCGCCTCGTTCGCCGAGCGCGCAAAAGCAGGTCCGATCCGCACGGTGACTGCTTCCTTCGATGCTGAAATGGGCCGCAAGCGCGTCGCCGCCACGCAGCTGATCGCCGCTTACCGCTACCTCGGTTCGCACTGGGCCAACCTGGATCCGCTGCAACGCCAGGAACGTCCGATGATCCCGGAACTGGAGCCGAGCTTCTACGGTTTCACCGACGCGGACATGGACACCGTGTTCAACATCAGCAATACCTATTTTGGCCCCGAGACCGCCACCCTGCGCGATCTGCTGAACTATCTGCGCGATACCTACACGCGTTCGATCGGCGCCGAATTCATGTACATCTCCGATCCGGCCGAAAAGCGCTGGCTGCAAGAGAAACTGGAATCGATCCGCTCCACCCCGAATTTCACCCCAGAGAAAAAAATCCACATCCTCGACCGCCTGACCGCGGCGGAAGGCCTGGAACGCTATCTGCACACCCGCTACGTGGGCCAGAAGCGCTTCTCCCTGGAAGGCGGCGAAACCTTCATCGCCTCGATGGATGAAACCATCCAGCGCGCCGGCGAAAAAGGCGTGCAGGAAATCGTCATCGGCATGGCTCACCGCGGCCGCCTGAACGTGCTGGTGAACACCCTGGGCAAGGCGCCGCAGGAGCTGTTCGAAGAATTCGAAGGCAAGCATGGCGACGACCTGCCTGCCGGCGACGTGAAATACCATCAAGGCTTCTCGTCGGACATCTCCACCGCAGGCGGCCCGGTCCACCTGTCGCTGGCGTTCAACCCGTCGCACCTGGAAATCGTCAACCCTGTGGTTGAAGGTTCCGTCAAGGCCCGCATGGATCGCCGCGGCGACGTGCACGGCGCGCAAGTGCTGCCTATCCTGGTGCACGGCGATGCCGCTTTCGCCGGCCAGGGCGTGGTCATGGAAACGCTGAATCTGGCGCAGACCCGCGGCTACGGCACGGGCGGCACGGTGCATATCGTGATCAACAACCAGATCGGTTTCACCACCTCGGATCCGCGCGACTCGCGCTCGACCCTGTACTGCTCGGACGTCGTCAAGATGATCGAAGCACCGGTCCTGCACATCAACGCCGATGATCCGGAAGCCGTGGTCCTGGCGACGCAGATCGCGCTCGACTACCGCATGGAATTCAAGAAGGACATCGTCCTCGACATCATCTGCTACCGCAAGCTGGGCCACAACGAGCAGGATACGCCGGCACTGACGCAGCCGCTGATGTACAAGCGCATCGGCCAGCACCCAGGCACCCGCAAGCTGTACGCGGACAAGCTGGTGGCGCAAGGCGTGATCCCTGCCGATGGCGGCGACAAGATGGTGGCCGCGTTCCGCGACGCCATGGACGCCGGCAAGCACACCGTCGATCCGGTCATCTCGAACTTCAAGAACAAGTACGCCGTCGACTGGCTGCCGTTCCTGAACAAGAAATGGACCGATTCGGCCGACACGGCCGTGCCGATGACGGAACTGAAGCGCCTGGCCGCGCGCATCACCACCGTGCCGGAACAGTTCAAGGTCCACTCGCTGGTGGAAAAAGTACTGGGCGACCGTGGCACCATGGGCCGCGGCGAAATGAACCTGGACTGGGGCATGGGCGAACATCTGGCCTACGCTTCGCTGGTATCGTCCGGCTACGCCATCCGCCTGACGGGCCAGGATGCCGGCCGCGGCACCTTCGTGCACCGCCACGCCGTGCTGCATGACCAGAACCGCGAGCGCTGGGATGCGGGCACCTACATTCCGCTGCAAAACGTGTCGGACAACCAGGCGCCGTTCACCGTCATCGACTCGGTGCTGTCCGAAGAAGCCGTACTGGCCTTCGAATACGGCTACTCGACCGCTGAACCGAACACCCTGACGATCTGGGAAGCCCAGTTCGGCGACTTCGCCAACGGCGCGCAAGTGGTGATCGACCAATTCATCAGCTCCGGCGAAGTGAAGTGGGGCCGCGCTTCGGGCCTGGTGATGATGCTGCCGCACGGTTACGAAGGCCAGGGTCCTGAGCACTCGTCCGCGCGTCCAGAGCGTTTCCTGCAGCTGTGCGCAGACAACAACATGCAAGTGGTGCAGCCGACGACGGCTTCGCAGATCTTCCATTTGCTGCGCCGCCAGATGGTGCGCCAGTTCCGCAAGCCGCTGGTCATCCTGACGCCGAAGTCGCTGTTGCGTAACAAGGATGCCGGTTCGCCGCTGACCGATCTGGCCAAGGGCGGTTTCCAGACCGTCATCGGCGAAGTCGACGACAAAATCGACGCCAAGAAAGTCAAGCGCGTGGTCGCCTGCTCGGGCAAGGTCTACTACGACCTGGTCAACGCACGCAAGACCCGCGGCCAGACCGACACGGCTATCGTGCGCCTGGAACAGCTGTATCCGTTCCCGCACAAGTCGTTCGCTGCCGAACTGAAGAAGTTCCCGAACCTGGTCGAAGTCGTTTGGGCGCAGGACGAGCCGCAAAACCAGGGCGCCTGGTTCCAGATCCAGCACAACATCTTCGAAGGCCTGGAATCGGGTCAGCGTCTGGCCTACGCCGGCCGCCCTGCCTCGGCGTCGCCTGCTGTCGGTTACTATGACAAGCACTACGCCCAGCAAAAAGATCTGCTGGAAACGGCATTCTCGAAGCTGAAAGGTTTTATCCTGACCAAGTAAGTGGCAGGATAGCGGGTGCCATGCGTATGCATGGCACCTGTTCGCATACATCGTGACGGAGCGCCGCCCTTGCTACGCAGGGGCGGCGCCGCAATAACAAAATAAACGGAGTTTTACATGGCACAAATCGAAGTCAAAGTTCCCCAGTTGTCGGAATCGGTTGCGGAAGCGACCCTGCTGGCATGGCACAAGAAAGTCGGCGAAGCAGTCGCGCGCGACGAAAACATGATCGACATCGAAACCGATAAAGTAGTGCTGGAACTGCCGGCGCCGGCCGCCGGCGTGATCGTGCAGATCATCAAGGATAACGGCGCCACCGTGGTTGCCGGCGAAGTCATCGCCATCATCGATACCGACGGTTCGGCCAAGGTCAGCCCGATGGAAGTCTCCGCCGTGCCTGCGCCAGCCCTGGCTGCCGCCGCGCAAGACACCGCCAGCGCTTCGGCGCCAGCTGCTGCGACCAAGGGCGATGTCGCCATGCCTGCCGCCGCCAAGATCCTGTCCGAAAAAGGCCTGTCCGCCGGCGACGTCGCCGGTTCGGGCAAAGACGGCCGCGTGACCAAGGGCGACGCCCTGGCCGCTTCCGCCAAGCCAGCTGTCGCGCCGCTGGCGCCAGCCGCTGCCAAGCCAGCGCTGCAGCAAGTTGCCACGCCGTCGGCCGCCAGCCTGGGCGACCGCCCGGAAGAGCGCGTACCGATGAGCCGCCTGCGCGCGCGTATCGCCGAGCGCCTGCTGCAATCGCAATCGACGAACGCCATCCTGACCACGTTCAATGAAGTGAACATGCAGCCGGTCATCGACCTGCGCAACAAGTACAAGGACAAGTTCGAGAAAGAGCACGGCGTCAAGCTGGGCTTCATGTCCTTCTTCGTCAAGGCTGCCGTCGCCGCCCTGAAAAAGTACCCGATCATCAATGCCTCCGTTGACGGCAACGACATCGTCTACCACGGCTACTTCGACATCGGCATCGCCGTCGGTTCGCCGCGCGGCCTGGTCGTGCCTATCATCCGCAACGCGGACCAGCTGTCGATCGCCGACATCGAGAAAAAAATCGGTGAATTCGGCGCGAAAGCCAAGGAAGGCAAGCTGACCCTGGACGACCTGACGGGCGGCACGTTCTCGATCTCGAACGGCGGCACCTTCGGCTCCATGCTGTCGACCCCGATCATCAACCCGCCGCAATCGGCCATCCTGGGCGTGCATGCGACCAAGGACCGCGCCGTTGTCGAAAACGGCCAGATCGTGGTGCGTCCGATGAACTACCTGGCCATGTCCTACGACCACCGCATCATCGACGGCCGCGAAGCCGTCCTGGGCCTGGTGGCGATGAAAGAAGCGCTGGAAGATCCTGCACGCCTGCTGCTGGACCTGTAAGCACCGTAGTCCCCCGGCGTAGCCGCCGGGGCAATGTAGCTGATACCCCTTGCCAGAAGACGCAGCTGGCTGATCTCAATGAAAGAGGATTCCCATGAACGTCTCTGAAGAAATCAAGCGTCTGCACGAGTTGCACCTGGCGGGCGCCCTGAGCGACGCGGAATTCGCGCAAGCGAAAGCCAAGCTCCTGAGCAATATCAACCTGGACAAGCCGGACGGCACGTCCGGCGCCGCTGCCGGCTCCGGCCCGTCGAACGACCTGGTGCAGGAATTCAACCGCCTGCGCCGTTCGCGCAACGACCGCTGGCTGGGCGGCGTCTGCGGCGGCCTGGGCCGCGCTTCCGGCATGGAAGCGTGGATCTGGCGCCTCGTCTTCGTCCTGTTTACATTGACCTTCGGCTTCGGCGTGGTGATTTACCTTCTATTGTGGATTTTCGTACCAGACGAAGAGATTGGAATAACAAAACATGAGTACTAAACAATTTGACGTAGTTGTCATCGGCGCGGGCCCTGGCGGCTACATCGCCGCCATCCGCGCAGCGCAGCTGGGCTTTTCCGTCGCTTGCGTCGACGAGTGGTCGAACGCCAAGGGCGGCGCCGCGCCTGGCGGTACCTGCACCAACGTCGGCTGCATCCCGTCGAAAGCGCTGCTGCAATCGTCCGAGCATTTCGAACACGCGGGCCACAGCTTCGCCGAGCACGGCATCGACGTCGCCGGCCTGAAGCTGAACCTGGGCCAGATGCTCAAGCGCAAGGACACCGTCGTCAAGCAAAACAACGACGGCATCCTGTATCTGTTCAAGAAGAACAAGATCGCCTTCTTCCACGGCCGCGCCGCTTTCGCTGCCGCCGCCGCTGGCACGTACGAGATCAGCGTGACGGGCGAAGCCAACGAAACCCTGAGCGCCAAGCACGTGGTCATCGCCACGGGTTCGAACGCACGCGAACTGCCGGGCGCACCATTCGACGAGAAACTGATCCTGTCGAACACGGGCGCACTGGCCATTGACGCCGTACCCGCCAAGCTGGGCGTCATCGGTGCCGGCGTGATCGGCCTGGAAATGGGCAGCGTCTGGCGCCGCCTGGGTTCCGACGTCACCGTGCTGGAAGGCCTGCCGGTCTTCCTGGGCGCCGTCGACGAGCAGATCGCCAAGGAAGCGTCCAAGCTGTTCACCAAGCAAGGCTTGAAGATCAACCTCGGCTGCAAGATCGGTGCGATCACGCCAGGCAAGAAAGACGTCACCGTGGAATTCGTGGACGCCAAGGGCGAAGCGCAAAAAGCCGTGTTCGACAAGCTGATCATCTCGATCGGCCGCACGCCGAACACGAACGGCCTGGGTGCCGACAAGGTCGGCCTGCAGCTGGACGAGCGCGGCTTCATCGCCGTCGACGGCGACTGCAAGACCAACCTGCCGAACGTGTGGGCGGTGGGCGACGTCGTGCGCGGCCCGATGCTGGCGCACAAGGCCGAAGAAGAAGGCGTTGCCGTGGCCGAGCGTATCGCCGGCCAGCATGGCCACACCAACTTCAACACGATTCCTTGGGTGATCTACACCTCGCCGGAAATCGCGTGGGTCGGCAAGACCGAGCAAACCCTGAAAGCCGAAGGCATCGCCTACAAGGCCGGCACCTTCCCGTTCATGGCCAACGGCCGTGCGCGCGCGCTGGGCGACACCTCGGGCATGGTGAAATTCCTGGCCGATGCGACCACCGATGAAATCCTCGGCGTGCACATCGTCGGCCCGATGGCGTCCGAACTGATTTCCGAAGCCGTCGTGGCGATGGAATTCAAGGCCTCGGCCGAAGACATCGCGCGCATCTGCCATGCGCACCCATCGCTGTCCGAAGCGACCAAGGAAGCGGCACTGGCGGTTGACAAGCGTACCTTGAACTTTTAATTGTAGTTAGTCCAGCAGGGGCGCTCGCGGATTTTTTCCGCCGGCGCCCCTGTGCGTTAAAGCGAATCCCATGAACGTAGAAGAGTTTTACCAGCACGCGTTGCAGAAGCGTGATTTCAAGGCCGATGCCGCCCAGCGGCGCGCGGTCGACCGCCTGCAGCTGTGCTATGACGAGTGGGTGGCCTACAAGGGCCAGCGCTCGAGTACCTTCAAGCGCCTGCTGAACCGTCCCGCCGTGCCGAAAGGCGTGTACATGTGGGGTGGGGTGGGGCGCGGCAAATCGTTCCTGATGGATAGTTTTTACTCGGTCGTGCCCCTGGTGCGCAAGACGCGATTGCACTTCCACGAATTCATGCGCGGCGTGCACCAGCAGCTCGATGAATTGAAAGGCGTGGCCGACCCGCTCGACGAAGTGGCCAAGCGCATCTCCAAGAAATACCGCCTCATCTGTTTCGATGAATTCCACGTCTCGGACATCGCCGACGCGATGATCCTGTACAACCTGCTGTCGGCCCTGTTCGCCAATGGCGTGTCCTTCATCATGACCTCGAATTACGACCCCGACCTGCTGTATCCGGACGGCCTGCACCGCGACCGCATGCTGCCGACCATCGCGCTGCTGAAGGACAAGCTCGACGTGATGAACGTCGACGCGGGCGTCGATTACCGCGGCCGCGCGCTGGAACAGGTGGAAAGCTACTATACCCCGCTGGGCGCGGACACGGACCGGGCCCTGCGCGACGCCTACACGCGCATCGCCGAGACGGCCGACGAAGACGCGCGCATCCGCATCGAGAGCCGCGAAATCCACTGCCTGCGCCGAGCCGGCGGCATCATCTGGTTCGATTTCGCCACCCTGTGCGGCGGCCCCCGCTCGCAAAATGATTACCTGGAAATCGCCAGCCGCTTCCATACGGTGATATTGTCCGGCATACCGGCCATGTCGGCGGCGCAGTCGTCCGAGGCGCGCCGCTTTACGTGGCTGATCGACGTGTTTTACGACCAGAAGGTCAAGCTGATCATGTCGGCCGAAGTGGCGCCGGACCAGCTGTACACGAACGGCATGCTGGCCAACGAGTTTCACCGTACCGTTTCGCGTATCATCGAGATGCAATCGCGCGAATACATGGAAAAAGAACAGCGCGGCGCGGCCGACGCGATCGTTTGAGGCAGGGATAAGGAACATGATGGCAAATACACTATACAAGCTGGGTGCGGCGCTGGGCCTGGTCCTGGCGTTGTCCGCCTGCGCGCACCAGGGGGCCGCGGCGTTGGATGAGGTCGGCGCACCGCAGGTGCCCGCCACCTTGTCCGTGGAAGAGGCGGACGCCAAGCTGAAGCAGTCGGCCAGCGAGCGCGAAGCGGCGGAAAACGAGTTTGCCGCGCGCGAAGTCGAGTGCTACAACAAGTTTTTCGTGAATAATTGCCTCGACAAGGCCAAGGAAAAGCGCCGCCTGATCCTCGTGCGCCTGCGCGCCATCGACGCGGAAGCGAATTATTTCAAGCGCGCCGAGTCCGTGCGCCTGCGCGATATCGACCTGGCCAGGACGCAGGAAAGCGCGCGCCTCGACGCCGAGCAGCGGGCCGCGGCCGTGCCCAAGCCCGTGAAAGTGGTCACGCCCGATCCTGCTCCGCCCAAGCCGCAAGGCAAGAGCGTTGCCGAGCGCGAGGCTGAGCAAGCGGCGAAGGTGGCGAAACAAGCCGCCGACGATGCGGCCGAGGCGCCGCGCCGCGCGGCCCGCGAAGCAGCCTATGCGAAAAAACAGGCTGACGCAGTGGCGCGCCAGAAACGCGTGGCGCAACGCCTGGCCGAGCGCCAGGCCGAAGCGCAGGCCAAGGCCGCCAAGGCGGCCGCCGCTGCCGGCACGCCGGCTGCTGCCGTGCCGGTGCCGCCGGTCAAATAAGCCCGCCGCGTTAGGGCATGCCGGAAATGGCGTGCCCTAACGCGCGCGGCAGGTTAAACTATGCACTATGGCTGCCTGCGTACGCTGCGCGCGCCGGTTTAGCAACATTGTTACCAACACTGCCTGGAACGCAACACATGAGCGATGCACAGCAAATAGAGCGGCGCCTGATTGAACTCAACGTGGAACACCGTGACCTCGATGCCGTCATCGAGTTGCTGATACTCGATGGCCACCATGACGAGCTGCAGCTGCGCCGCCTGAAAAAGCGCAAATTGCAATTGAAGGATCACATCACCTTGCTGAAAATGCAGTTGGTGCCCGACGTTCCCGCCTGAGGGGCGCCAGTAGCGTCCAGTCCAGCCTTCACCTAAGTATATTTTGACCGATCACAATTTATTGCCAGTTAACCCGGATGGGCAGCCTGCCGATCCGCAAGCCAGTCTGCCAGCCGAACCGCAGGCGGCGCCTGGCAAGCACGATGCCGACATCGAGCGCCTGTTTGGCGCCGGCGGCCCGCTCGGTCCGGCCGTGGGCAGCTACAAGCCGCGCCGTTCGCAAACGGACATGGCCAAGGCCATCGCCAGCGCCATCGACAGCCAGACGACCCTGATCGCCGAGGCGGGCACGGGCACCGGCAAGACCTTCGCCTACCTGGTGCCGGCCCTGATGTGGGGCGGCAAGACCATCGTGTCCACCGGCACGAAGAACTTGCAGGATCAATTGTTCCTGCGCGATATCCCCACCGTGCGTGCCGCGCTGCAGGCGCCCGTCTCCGTCGCCCTGCTGAAGGGCCGCTCGAACTACGTCTGCCATTACCACCTGGAACGCACGCTGCAGAACGGGCGCATGACGTCGCGCGACGACGTGGGCCATCTGCGCGAAATCTCGCGTTTCATCAAGATGACCAGCTCCGGCGACAAGGCGGAACTGACCAAGGTGCCGGAAAACGCCATGATCTGGAACCTGGTGACGTCCACGCGCGACACCTGCATGGGCGCCGAATGCCAGTATTACCAGGATTGCTTCGTCATGAAGGCGCGCAAGGAAGCGCAGCAGGCCGACGTGGTGGTGGTCAACCACCATTTGTTCTTTGCCGACGTGGCCCTGAAGGACACGGGCGTGGCGGAATTGCTGCCTTCGGCCAATACCATCATCTTCGACGAGGCGCACCAGCTGCCCGACACGGCGACCTTATTCTTCGGTAACACGGTGTCGACCTCGCAAATCCTGGAACTGTGCCGCGACGTGCTGGCCGAGGGCCTCGCGCATGCGCGCGGCATCGACTGGGCGAAGACCGTCACGGTGGTGGAAAAGGCGGCGCGCGACCTGCGGTTGACGTTCCCGCAGGATATCGTGCGCCTGTCCTTGCCGCAGATCGCCCCGTCCAGCGATTTCTTTCCTGCGCTCGACACCCTCAAGGATGAGCTTGACGGCATGGTGGCCGTGCTGGAAACCCAGGCGGAACGGGCGGAGACGCTGGAGCAGTGCAGGGTGCGCGGCGTCGAGCTGGCGCAGCAGCTGAGCGGCTGGAAGTTCGACCCGAAGGCGAAAGTGGCGGCCGGCGAAGAAGCCGTGTTCTGGGTGGAAGCGTTTTCCAGCTCTTTGCAGTTACATAAAACACCATTGTCGATCGCGCCGATCTTCAACAACCAGCGCGAAGGCACGCCGCGCAGCTGGATATTCACGTCGGCCACCCTGGCCGTGAAGAACGATTTCAAGCATTTTTCCGAACAGATGGGCTTGACGGGCGAACCGTCGCATACGTGGCCGAGCCCGTTCAACTATGGCCAGCAGGGCTTGCTGTTCGTGCCGCAAAACCTGCCGCAGCCGAACGCGCTGGGCTACACGGACGCCGTCATCGACTGCGCCCTGCCCATCATCGAGGCGGCGGGCGGGCGCACCTTCTTCCTGTGCACCACCTTGCGCGCCGTCAAACGCGCGGCCGAGCGCCTGGCCGACGAATTCAGGCAGCGCGGCCTGAACTTCCCCCTGTTTGTGCAGGGAGAAAAGGGCCGCACGGAATTGCTCGACCAGTTCCGCGCCGCCGGTAATGGCGTGCTGATCGGCAGCCAGAGCTTTTGGGAAGGCGTCGACGTGCGCGGCGATGCGCTGTCCCTGGTCATCATCGACAAGCTGCCGTTCGCGCCGCCGGACGACCCCGTGCTGGCCGCGCGCATCGAAGTGATGGAAAAGCAGGGCAAGAACGGTTTCATGCACCACTCGCTGCCGGAAGCCATCATCAACCTGAAGCAGGGTGCGGGACGGCTGATCCGCGACGAGGGCGACCGGGGCGTGCTGATGATCTGCGATCCGCGCCTCATTTCCAAGCCATACGGCAAGCGCATCTGGCAAAGCCTGCCGCCGTTCAAGCGCACGCGCGATACCGCCGAAGTGGTGGAGTTCTTCCGCAACCTGCCCGCCAAGGACGCTTAAGTCTTGCTCGCCGGCGCCAGTTGCGTGCCGGCATATTTCCCTTTGTTATCAGGCTCATGGCATTTTCTACGCGCCGCGGGCCTGCGCGCCGGGCATGCCGGAAAGCGGCGCGATCATGCCAGTTTCTGGTTTTTTTTCCCATGTCCAGGACGCCAGACACATCTTTGCGCCAGCGCAAACAGGGCTGTTGCCTGGCGGTCTACAGTGAACTCATGCCTTGCAGGATGAAGGCGCGGCGATGGCAGGGCCGCACGGGGAACAGGGGGATGCCATGGAGATCCGCTACGGCTGTTTCTTGAGCTACGCGCACGGCCAATATGCGTTCATGAACAAGTTCAAGAATGACCTCATCGAGGCGCTGGCGTGCTATCTGGAGCCGCACCTGGACCGCGAGGAAGTGCTGTTCATCGACAGCGAGCAACTGGGCGGCGGCGACGATATCGACCTGCGCGTGGCGCGCGCCATGTGCCAGAGCGTCTGCATGATCGTGCTGTACACGCCCAAATATGAAGCGCACGGCTATACGCGGCGCGAATTTGCCGCCATGCAGCTGATCGAGCAGGAGCGGCGCGTCTGGTATGAACTGCCCAGCCACCTGATCATCCCCATCATCATGACGCGCCATCCGGACGGCTTGCCGCCGCAAATCACGGAGTCGGGGCTGTACGTCGATTTTTCCGGCTACACGCTGGCCAGCGGCGACCTGAAGTCGAATCCGCAATACCTGCCCGACATCGAACGCATCGTGCAGCGCATCGCCACGCATTACCACTTGCTCAAGCGGTCAACACCGGCCGGTCACGATTGCAGCCGTTTCGTGTTGCCCGATATTCCACCGGAATGGCGCGCCATTCCGCCTCCCCACTTTCCACGTTAATCACGTAAAAGGTCCCGTCATGGAATGCCAACGCCTCTCCCTGCCACCTTTGAGCGCCCCTGGCGAAGTCGTCACCTTCTATTCCTACAAGGGCGGTACCGGCCGCACCATGGCCTTGTCGAACATCGCCGTACTGCTGGCGCGCCGTGAAAACGCCAGCGTGCCCGTGCTGATGCTGGACTGGGACATGGAGGCGCCGGGCCTGCATCATTATTTCGAACAGCACGAGGAGCGGCCCGGCGTGCTCGAATTCTTCGAGGCCTGCCGCCAGCAGATCGAACGCATCAGCCTGGAAATGGCGGGCGCGCGCGCCAGCGGGCAGGGCGCCGGCCGCGAGGATGCGGCGCTGGCCCAGCGCGTGCTCGACGCCATCGACTGGCAGCAGTACGTGGTGCGCGTCGACCAGGGCAGTCCGCTGTACCTGATGCGCGCGGGGCGCTTCGACGCCAGCTACAGCGAGCGCCTGGCGCAGATGCGCTGGGATCAGCTGTTCGACAGCTGCCCGGCCCTGTTCCGCTGCTTCGCCGATACCCTGGCCCAGCATTTCCGCTACGTGCTGGTCGATTCGCGCACGGGGCGCACGGACAGCGCCGGCATCTGCACCACCTTGCTGCCGAAAAAGCTGGTGGTGGTCTTCACGCCGAACCGGCAAAGCCTGGAAGGCGTCGACGCGCTCGTCACGCGGGCCATCGAATACCGCCGCAGCCATGAAGACGAACAGCGCCCGCTGCTCGTGTATCCCTTGCCTTCGCGCATAGAAATGGGCGACGGGGCGCAGCGCGCCGAGTGGCGCCGCGGCGACGCGCACAAGGGCATCGCCGGCTTCCAGCCCATGTTCGAGCGCCTGCTGCGCACGTCCTACGGCTTGCCGCAGATCGCCCTCGACAGCTATTTCGACGAAGTCCAGCTGCAGCAGACGAAAACCTTTGCCTATGGCGAGCAGCTGGCCGTGCGCATCGACCAGGGCGGCGACCGCTTTTCCCTCACGCGCACCTTCGAAGCCTTTTTGCACTGGTTGACGGGCGGCTACTTTCCCTGGCAGTCGAGCCGTGAAATCGCCTTGCTGGGCGCCATCAGCGAAGCGCGCCAGGCCTTGCAGCTGGAACCTGGCCGTGCCGTGGCCCTGCCGCTGGCGCGCGACCTGGCCCGCCTGGGCGAGCTGTACCGCAAGGATGGGCGCAGCGCGCAGGCGCTCGACGCCTTCCGCCAGAGCGTCGAGATCCGCGTGCGTCTGCTGGGCGAGGAGCATCCGGACAGCCTGGCGTGCAAGAGCGGCATGGCGCGCCTGCTGCGCCAGCTGGGCAAGCTCGATGAAGCCCGCTTCCTGGAAGAAGACGTGCTCGACGTGCGCGAGCGCGTGCTGGGCAGCGAGCATCCCGACACCCTGTCCGCCCGGGCCTGCCTGGCGAAAACCCTGTTGCTGCAGGGCGAGCTGGCGGCGGCGCTGCTGCTGCAGGATACGGTGCTGGCAAGCTACGCGCGCCAGCTGGGCGGCGAGCATCCGCTGACCCTGGAAGCGATGGATGGCCGTGCCGCCACCTTGCTGCGCATGGGCAGGCTGGCGCAGGCGCGGCAATTGCTGGGCACGGTGGTGGCGGCGCGCGAGCGCCTGTTTGGCGCCGAGCATGGCGATACCTTGCGCAGCAAGCTGGCCCTGGCACAGGCGCTGGGCCGCGAAGGCGACCTGGAGGGTGCGCGGCGCCTGCTTTCCGCCGTGCTGCAGGTGCAGGAGCGGCGCCTGGGCGTCGACCATGCGGCCACCCTGTCCACGCGCGATTTGCTGGCCGACATCGTGGCCGGGCAGGGCGACTGGGCCGGCGCGCGCCAGCTGCATGAAGACCAGGTGGCGGCGCGCGAGCGCACGCAGGGGCTCGACCATCCGGAAACCCTGATGAGCCAGCGCAAGCTGGCCGAGGCGCTGCTGCGGCGCGGCGAGCTCGATGCGGCGCGCAGCGTGCAGGAGCAGGTGCTGGAAGTGCATGCGCGCCTGCTGGGCGAAGACCACCTCGATACCTTGCACAGCAAGAAGCAACTGGCCGGCACCCTGCAGCAGCAGGGCGACAGCGAGGCGGCGCGCCTGCTGGAAGATGCCGTGCTCAGCGGCAGCGACCGGCTGTTGAATTCGCCCGTCACGGGGCATGCGGACAGCGTGCTCGACGGCGCGCGGCATTTGCAGGAAACCATCCTGGCCGGCCGCGCCAACGAACAGGATGCGGCCGAGCCGGACATCCTGGCCAGCATGATCTCTATGCTGCAAGGCATGATCGAGCGGGAACAGTATCCGCAGGCGGGCGAACTGGCCGAACATCTGAAGTCTTGCCTGCTGCGCCCGGGCGTGCCGGGCAAGCTGCGCAGGCGCGGCATGGCGCAGCTGAAAAGAATGTACAAGTTGCAAGGCGACCTGAATGCCTTGCTGGCCCTGCAGGAGGATGAAGTGCAGGCGCTGGAAGGGGCGTTGTCGGAAGCGCGCATCGAGCAGCGCTGAGCTTGCGTGCCATGTCAGCGCGGCGGCACAAAAAATGCTGCCTGTCGGCGTGCGGCACGCGCAGTGTTGGCAATGCTTCAGGTAAAATCTCGTTATGAGAATCCTTATCAGTAACGACGACGGTTACCTGGCGCCTGGCCTGGCGGCCCTGGCCGACGCGCTCGCGCCCATTGCCGACATCGTGGTGGTGGCGCCCGACAGCAACCGTTCGGGCGCGTCCAATTCGCTGTCGCTGGACCGGCCCTTGTCCGTGCACAAGGCCGCCAACGGCTTTTATTTTGTCAACGGCACGCCCACCGACTGCGTGCACGTGGCGCTGACAGGCATGCTCATCGAGCGCCCCGACCTGGTGGTCTCCGGCATCAACAACGGTCCCAACATGGGTGACGACACCCTGTATTCGGGCACCGTGGCCGCCGCCACGGAAGGCTATCTGTTCGGCATTCCCGCCATCGCCTTTTCCCAGTCGCAGTTCGGCTGGGCCAACCTGGACGCGGCCGCCCGCGTGGCGCGGGAAATCGTCGAGCGCCAGTTCGACGCCCTGCAGAAACCGTATCTGCTGAACGTGAATATCCCCGCCATTCCTTATGAACAATTGCAAGGCATGGCGGCCACGCGCCTGGGCAAGCGCCATTCGGCCGAGCCCGTGATCCGCGCGCTCGACCCGCGTGGCCGCGAAATCTTCTGGATCGGCCCGGCCGGCGCCGCCAAGGAAGGCGGCCCGGGCACGGATTTCCATGCCGTTGAACATGGACAAGTATCGATCACGCCGTTGCAGATCGACCTGACCCATACCACTCAACTCGATGCACTGGCAAAAGGCCTGGCATGACCGCTCACTATGACTGACAAGCCGCGTACCTTCCCCCTTACCCTCGATTCGCTGGCCGGCAAGCCCGCCAGGCAGGGCGGGGGGCAGTCGCTGGCCCAGTCCCGGATCGCCACGCCGCAGACGGCCACGCAGAATGCTGCGCAAAACGCGGCGCGCGGCGTGGCGCAGCCCTATGGCGCGCACGCGGCCATCGCGCCGTCGCGCGCCCAGGCCATCGCCAATGAGCGGGCGCAGCCGGCCGTGGTGTCGCCGCCGCGGCAAAACCCGCTCGTCTCGGAAGCCGTGCGCCGGGCCATGGTGGCGCGCGTGGCGAAACAGGGCGTCAAGGACCAGGTGGTGCTCGACGCCATGCAAGCCGTGCCGCGCCACATGTTCATGGACGAGGCGCTGGCGTCGCAGGCCTACATCGATGCCTCCTTGCCGATCGGCCACCACCAGACCATCTCGCAGCCGTATATCGTCGCGCGCATGATCGAAGTGATGCGCCAGGGCGGCAGCTTGCAGCGCGTGCTGGAAATCGGCACGGGTTGCGGCTACCAGGCGGCGGTGCTGGCGCTGGTGGCGAAGGAAGTGTATTCGATCGAGCGCATCCGGCCCCTGCACGAGCTGGCGAAGGCCAATCTGCGTCCGCTGCGCGTGTCGAATCTGCGCTTGCAGTACGGAGATGGTATGCTTGGCCTGCCGCAGGCGGCGCCCTTCGACGGGATCATCCTTGCCGCAGCCGGCCTGGAAGTCCCGCAAGCCTTGCTGGAACAGCTGGCGCCCGGCGGGCGTCTGGTTGCGCCGGTGGGGGCTAAATTGCAACACTTGCAACTCATTACCCGGGTAGGAAAGATGGAATGGACCAGCCAGACCCTGGAAGATTGCCATTTCGTGCCTTTGCGCCCGGGCACCATATGATCCCCGGATCAGCTAGCAGGCAGGACCTGAATATACATGCGAATGATGAAGAAAACGAATGATTAAGAAAAACAATGTACTCCTCTGCAGCCTTGCGCTGGCCGCCCTGTTGAGCGGTTGCGGCACCACGGGCGTCCAGGCGCCCGTCGTCGAGCGCCATCCATCGAGCAGCAGCGCCGCCGCCAGCGATCCGCGCGACCGCGATCCGGCCTATTACACGGTCAAGCGCGGCGACACCCTGTTGCGCATCGCCCTGGAACACGGCCAGAATTACCGCGACCTGGTGGCCTGGAACGACTTGAGCAACCCGAACGACATCAAGGTCGACCAGGTATTGCGCGTGCTGCCGCCGACTGGCGACGCGGGCGGCGCGCAGACGTCGGCCATCGTCATGCCGCCGGTGACGGAAGTTAAGCCGGCCGCGCCTGTCGTGCCGAAGAAAACGGGCCCGCGCGGCGAGAAGCGCGCGTATTCCGACGCCACCCTGGCCGAGCTGCGCGCCGATGGCGGCAGCAGCGACGCGAAACCCGCGCCAGCGCCGGCAGCGGCCGTCGCCGCCGCACCGGCCGCCGCGGCGGCATCCCCTGCGGCATCGGCGCCTGGCGACGACAAGATCAGCTGGATGTGGCCTTCCGAAGGCAAGGTCATCGGCACTTTCGACGAAGGCAAGAATAAGGGCGTCGATATCGCCGGCAAGGCGGGCCAGCAAGTGGTGGCCGCCGGCGCGGGAAAAGTCATGTATGCCGGGAGCGGAATCCGTGGTTATGGTAATCTTGTCATCGTGAAGCACAGTAATAGTTTATTGTCGGCATATGCGCATAACCGCAGCATCCTGGTGAAGGAAGGGCAGAACGTCAACAAAGGCCAGGCCATCGCCGAAATGGGCGATTCCGATGCCGACCGCGTGAAGCTGCACTTTGAAATCCGCCAGCAGGGCAAGCCTGTCGACCCTTCGAAATTCCTGCCTAACCGTTAGGTAAAGCAATGACACACGCGCCGCACGACCAGCTGGACGATGACCCGGAACTGCCGGAAGATGGGGCAGACGAAGTCGTGACGGACGATGCCGGCGAACTCGACGGCATTGACGCCGTCGAGGCGGGCGAGGGCGGCGAGGTGGCCAGCGTCAGCGTGCTGGTCGAAAGTGTCGATGAATTGAAGAAAGTGCTGGCGGCCGAACTGTCGACCGATACTACGCAGCACTATCTGAACCAGATCGGCACGCGGCCATTGCTGACGGCCGCGCAAGAGGTGCATTACGCCACCCTGGCCAAGCAGGGCAATTTCGAAGCCCGGCAAACCATGATCGAGCACAACCTGCGCCTGGTCGTGTCGATCGCCAAGCATTACATCAACCGCGGCGTGGTCCTGCTCGACATGATCGAAGAGGGCAACATCGGCCTGATGCGGGCCATCGACAAGTTCGAGCCCGAGCGCGGTTTCCGTTTCTCTACCTATGCGACCTGGTGGATACGCCAGAGCATCGAGCGCGCCATCATGAACCAGGCGCGCACGGTGCGCCTGCCCGTGCACATGGTGCGCGAACTGAACCAGATCCTGCGCGGAAAATACCACCTGGAAGCCCAGCACCACGACGGCAAGGATGCCACCGCGGAAGACATCGCCCACCTGGTGGGCCGCCCCGTGGAAGAGGTGCAGGATATCCTGGCCCTGTCCGAGCATGCCACCTCGCTCGACGCGCCGCTCGACAACGATCCGCAGTCGTCGCTGATGGACATGCTGCCCGGCGCCAGCGAAGACAGCCCCGACGCGCGCGCGGAACACCATGAAATGACGGTGCTGGTGCGCGACTGGCTGACCAAGCTGCCCGACAAGCAGCGTGTCGTCATCATGCGCCGTTTCGGCCTCGACAACGACGATCCGGCCACCCTGGAAACCCTGGCCGAGGAAATGGGCGTGACGCGCGAGCGCGTGCGCCAGATCCAGCAGGAAGCCTTGATTAAACTGAAGCGCGCCATGGCCGCGCGCGGCGTCGTGCGCGACTCTCTGCTGTAGCGTGCCCGATAAAACGCATCGGCGGCGTTGCAATGCCTCGCCGTACTGGCGTACTGTCTTCGGCAATGCGCCTTGCCCTGTACATTTTCTCAGCCACGCTAAATCGGTGCAACCGTGCTGCGGACTTAAGCTAGTCGGCATCTGCTATCATACGCCCCGCTCGCGGCGCCTGACTTTCCCCCATTCTTTCAAGTTCCAGCGCGGCCCTGCGTCCTGGCCCACTCTTACCTATTGATCGCTATGCAAGAAAATATCATCGAAATCAAATCGCTCGACATGGATGCCCGTGGCGTTGGCCATATCGAGAACGAAGACGGCTCGCCGGGCAAGGTCGTGTTTGTCGAAGGCGCGTTGCCGGGCGAGCGCGTCAGCTTCGTGACGTTCAAGAAAAAGAAGAACTGGGAAATGGCCCGCATGACGTCGCTGCACCGCGAATCGGCCATGCGCGTGACGCCCAAATGCAAGCATTTCGACAACTGCGGCGGCTGCTCGATGCAGCATCTGGAGCCGTCGGCGCAGGTGGCGATCAAGCAGCGCGTGCTGGAAGACAATCTGTGGCATATCGGCAAGGTGCGTCCGCAAAGCATCATGCGCCCCATGTATGGCCCGACGTGGGGCTACCGCTACCGCGCGCGCCTGTCCGTGCGCCACGTCAAGAAGAAGGATGCCGTGCTGGTAGGCTTCCATGAAAAGAAATCGGCGTTTGTCGCCGACATGGATAGCTGTGAAATCCTGCCGCCGCATATCTCCGCCATGCTGCTGCCGCTGCGCGCGCTGATCGCATCGCTGTCCATCTTCGACCAGATGCCGCAGATCGAGCTGGCCGTGGGCGAAGACGTCACGGCCATGGTCTTGCGCATCATGGCGCCGTTGACGGCGGACGATGAAACGAAATTGAAGGCCTTTGCCGACGAATACGGCGTGCAATGGTGGCTGCAGGTGAAAGGCCCGGAAACGGCCGTGCCGTTCTATCCGCTGGACAAGCAACTGCACTACCTGCTGCCGGAATTCGGCGTCAAGATGCCGTTCAAGCCCGTCGATTTTACGCAGGTGAACCATCACATCAACCGCGTGCTGGTGTCGAAAGCCCTGCGCCTGCTGGAAGTGCAGCCGACGGACCGCGTGGCCGACCTGTTCTGCGGCCTGGGCAATTTCACCTTGCCGCTGGCCACGCAAGGCAGCGCAGTGGTGGGTATCGAAGGCAGCACCACCCTGACGGAGCGGGCGCTGGAAAACGCGCTGGCCAATGGCCTGGCGGAAAAAACCTCGTTCTCGACGCGCAACCTGTTCGAAGTAACGACGGACGATCTGATCGCCTTGGGCCGTTTTGATCGCATCCTCGTCGACCCGCCGCGCGATGGCGCCATGGCCCTGTGCCAGGCGCTGGTCGGCCTGTCGCAAGTGCGTCCGGACCTGCTGCCCAAGCGCATCGTGTACGTGTCGTGCAGCCCGTCCACGCTGGCGCGCGACGCCGGCATCCTGGCGCTGGAGGCGGGCTATGTGCTGAGCAAGGCGGGCGTGGTGAACATGTTCCCGCATACTTCGCACGTGGAATCCATGGCAGTGTTTGATTTGCTCTGAGGGCACACCTGAGAAAACGTCCATAGCTGCGTTGCCTTGCCTAGCCGTACTATTCGTACTGTCTTCGGCAAGGCGCCTTGCTCTGAACGTTTTTCAGGCGCGCTGAAGCTCCCCCATGCGCTGGCCTTGATTCCGCGCTAATACCACTTACAGCGTATTAAAAAACTGGTCTGTCTTTTCCCGATCCGGCGTCTTTTTTCCTCCTTCCTCTGCCGTTTTTTTGATTGTCCAGTAGGACAACACGCCGTCTGTCTCTGTCATGACGTTTTCTGCGCGAAGTGGTATTGCCCACTTTGAGGCCACTTCAAAACCACTTGACCGCCTATTTTTTCAGCAGCATGCTGTTCTTGCAACTGCAAAAAAACAAAATCACAGGGTAGTTATTTACGAAGCAGAGTGGTATTTACGTAAACCTGAACAGGAGACAACGTGGAAAATTTAATACTCAAAAAAACAATCAGGAACATGATGGTATGTCTGGCCAGCGGCGGCGTGCTGGCGGCATGCGGCGGTGGCGGCGACGCCAGCGCACCCGGCGGCTCGCAATTGCTGGCGGCCAGCACGGTGGTCGCCTGCGTGCCATGGCAGGAGGGCGGCACGTACAACGCCGGCACGGTGGTCACCTACCTGGGCGCCAACTACACGGCCCTGGTGACGCAGACCGACCACGTGGGCTCGGGCTGGAACCCTGTTTCCACGCCTAGCCTGTGGAGCGCGGGCGGCACTTGCGACGGCGGCACCACGCCGACGCCGACTCCCACACCCACCCCGACGCCGACGCCGACGCCGAATCCAACCCCGACACCCACCCCGACGCCGACGCCGACGCCAACCGGCGGCACCTGCGCATTGGCATGGGTGGCCGGCACGGCTTACAGTGCGGGCGCCACCGTCAGCTACGCGGGCACGAATTACCGCGCCAACTACTGGACGCAAGGCGACAACCCGTCGACCAGCAGCGGCGCGGCCGGCACGGGCAAGCCATGGACCAGCCTGGAGATCTGCAGCACCACGCCGACGCCGACTCCAACCCCGACGCCGACGCCGACGCCAACGCCAACGCCAACGCCAACGCCAACGCCGACACCTACCCCGACGCCGACGCCGACGCCGACGCCGACACCTACCCCGACGCCAACGCCAACGCCAACGCCAACGGGCCGCGAAGTCGGTTCCTATTTCGCGCAGTGGGGCGTGTATGGCCGCGACTATGAAGTGGCGAACGTGCATACGAGCGGCGTGGCCGACAAGCTGACCTTCATCAACTACGCTTTCGGCAATATCTATCCGAAAAACGGCGGCTATGAATGCGCCATGATCACCAAGACGGAGCCGGGCGCGACGAATCCGAATTCGCCGGATGCGGGCACGGGCGGCGATGCCGAGGCCGACTACATCCGCACGCCGAAGCGCACCGTCGATGGTCAGGCCATTCCGTGGGACGCTCCCCTGTCGGGCAACTTCCTGCAGCTGAGAAAGCTGAAGGCGGCGCACCCGAACCTCAAGTTGTTCATCTCGCTGGGCGGCTGGAGCTGGTCGAAGAACTTCTCCGTCGGTTCGGCCACCGATGCGCTGCGCAAGCAGATGGTGCGCTCGTGTATCGACATCTACATCAAGGGCAACCTGCCGGTGCAGGGTGGGCGCGGCGGCGCGGGTGCGGCGGCCAACATCTTTGACGGCATCGATATCGACTGGGAATATCCGGTCGGCGGCGGCCAGCCGTACAACACGGTCAGTCCCAACGACAAGCGCAACTTCACCTTGCTGATGGCGGAATTCCGCAGCCAGCTCGATGCGCTCGGCGCCGCGAACGGCAAGCGCTACCTGCTGACGGCCGCCGTCGGAGCCGGCAAGGACAAGATCGACAACACGGAACCGGCCCTGTACTCGCAGTACATGGACTGGATCAACCTGATGACGTACGACTTCCACGGCGGCTGGGAAAACAGCACCAACTTCAATGCCCAGCTGTATGCCGACCCTGCCGATCCGTCGACAGGCATGGCGCGCGAATACGTGGGCGACAAGGCGGTGCAGTACATGATTGCCGCCGGCGTGCCGCGCGACAAGCTGCTGCTGGGCATACCGTTCTATGGCCGCGGCTGGACGGGCGTGGCGCCGGGGCCGAACGGCGATGGCCTGTACCAGGCTGCCACGGGCACGGCGCCGGGCACCTACGAGTCGGGCATCGAGGACTATAAAATCCTCGTCGCCAAGGCCGGCACGCGCTACTACCATCCCGTGACCAAGCAGTTGTACCTGTACACGGGCGCGGGCGGCCAGTGGTGGAGCTATGACGACCCGACCGTCATCGGCACCAAGGTGAAATACGTCAAGGACCAGGGCTTGCGCGGCGCGTTCTCGTGGGAACTCGATGGCGACGCGAATGGCGTGCTGGCGACCGAGGTGTGGAAGGTACGCTAACCGTGTGCTAGCGTAGGAGGATGCGGCCGGGCGGCATTGCTGCCCGGCCGCTTGTTCACATAAAAAAGAGGAGACGGGCGATGGCGGCGGTATCGGCATTCGGAGTCAAGCAGCAGGAGCAGGAACAGGAGCTGAGCCGCGAGTGGCGCAGCTGGATCGCGGAAAATCTCATGCTGGGCAGCCATCCGTCGGCGCTGATGCCGGTGCTGCAGCAGGCCGGCATCGCGGAGCCGCTGGCGCGCCGCGAAGTGGAGCTGGCGTTGCAGAGTCCCTACCTGGCCGGCGCCGTGCGCCTGTCGAACCGCCTGGCCAAGCGCGACTGGGTGATCGACATCCAGCGCAAGCTGAACCAACTGCGTCCCCCCGAGATTCCCCGCCGCGACAAGCTGTCCGCGCAGGAATTCCTCGACGAATTTTATTCCACCAACCAGCCCGTCATCATCACGGGCATGATGGACGGCTGGCCCGCCATGGCCAAGTGGAGCCCGGCCTATTTCCGCGAACATTTCGGCCAGCGCGAAGTGGAAGTGCAGTTCGGCCGCGAAGCGGATGCCCAGTACGAAATGAACAGCGTGGCGCACAAGCGCAAGATGGCCTTCGGCGAGTACGCGAGCCTGGTCGAGGGCAGCGGCGCGACCAACGATTTCTATATGACGGCGAATAACGATTCGCAGAACCGCCAAGCCTTGCGCGAGCTGTGGGACGATATCGGCCAGCTGCCCGAGTACCTGGAGCAGAGCGGCGGCCCCACGGGCTTCCTGTGGTTCGGCCCGGCCGGCACGGTGACGCCGTTCCACCACGACCTGACGAACAATTTCATGGCGCAAGTCAAAGGGCGCAAGCGCCTGCGCATCATGGCCGCCTGCGAAGTGGCGCGCGTGTACAACCAGCGCCACTGTTTTACGCCCGTCGACGGGCGCGACATCGACGTGCGGCGCTACCCGCTGATGGCCGACGTGCAGGTGCGCGAATGCGTGCTGGCGCCCGGCGAAATCCTGTTCCTGCCCGTCGGCTGCTGGCATTTCGTCGAAGCGCTCGACGTGTCGATGACGGTGGCCTTCACCAATTTCAAATGGGATAACGATTTTTACAGCAAGTATCCGCCGAATCACGACTTTTGATCGTGGCGTGCATGGCGCGAACTTACCTCGAACAGCCGCAGAACAGGCGGCTTTTTTCATGCTACGGTGCGCTTCTTGTATAAGATATTTCCATAAAATAATTTATTGAAATCATTTTGAAGCAATTATTTTGATATGAATAGCCATGATGTTTCATTATCCAGATGGTCATGGCGGGCGGATAATTTGATGGCTGGCGCGGCGCCGGGCCTCTGAGCGGGCTTGCCGGTGCGCGCCGGCACCGACAACCATCTGGAGGCGGCAGGGCATGAACACGCAGCAAATGACACAGTTACAGCAAGCACCGGCAGGTAGTAATGAACTTCAGCTCGACACGCGCCTCACCCGCGAAGCGGCCGAATTGCTGGCCAGGGCCGACATCCACCTGAATGGCCGCGCCGCCTGGGACATGCAGCTGCGCAAACCGGGCGTGCCCGAGCGGGCTTTCGCCAGCGGCAACCTGGGCCTAGGTGAAGCCTACATGGATGGCGACTGGGATGCGCAGCGGCTCGATGAATTCTTTTGCCATCTGCTGCGCGCCAGGGTGGCCGACGACGTGCGTCCCATGCGCCTGGCCTTCCACGCCCTGTACGCGCGCCTGTTCAACCTGCAGACGGAGCGCCGCGCGTGGATGGTGGGCAAGGAGCACTACGATTTGGGCAACGCCTTCTATGCGGCCATGCTCGACCCGCGCATGACCTATACGTGCGGTTACTGGAAGGACGCCGGCAACCTGGCCGAGGCGCAGGACGCCAAGCTCGATCTGATCTGCCGCAAGCTGCGCCTGGAGCCGGGCATGCGCGTGCTCGACATCGGCTGCGGCTGGGGCAGTTTCATGCGCTATGCGGCGGAAAAATACGGGGTGCAGTGCGTGGGCGTGACGATTTCGCAAGAGCAGGTCGCGTATGCGCGCGGCATGCCGGGCGGCGAAAGCCTGGACTTCCGCCTGCAGGATTACCGCGACACGGATGAAAAATTCGACCGCATCGTCAGCATCGGCATGTTCGAGCACGTGGGACACAAGAATCACCGCACCTTCATGCAAGTGGCGCACCGCTGCCTGGAAGACGACGGCCTGTTCCTGCTGCACACGATCGGCAAGAACAAGCGCGATTCCGCGTGCGATCCGTGGATCGACAAATACATCTTCCCGAATGGCGACTTGCCATCCATCGGCCAGATCGGCGACGCCATCGACGATCTGTTTGTCGCCGAGGACTTGCACAACTTCGGCGCCGACTACGACAAGACTCTGATGGCCTGGCATGAAAACTTTGAGCAGGCGTGGCCGCAGTTTTCGGCCCAGCTGGGCGAGCGCTTCCACCGCATGTGGTCGTATTACCTGCTGTCGTGCGCGGGCGCCTTTCGCGCGCGCGACTTGCAGCTGTGGCAATGGGTGTTGTCGAAGCAGGGCGTGCTCGGTGGCTATGATCGCGTCAGCTGATATCATGGCTTGATGGATATCAATCAAGCGCGTACCTTCCTCGAAGTGGCGTCCTGCGGCAGCTTCATCATGGCGGCCGAGCGCATGCACGTGACGCAGACGGCCGTCAGCGCCCGCATCCGCACCCTGGAGCAGCAGCTGGGGCGTCAGCTATTCGTGCGCAACAAGGCGGGCGCGCGCCTGACGCCGGCCGGCGAACGCTTCATGCGCCATGCGGCCACCATGGTGCAGGTGTGGGAGCGGGCGCGCCACCAGGTGGCCTTGCCGCCGGGGCGCGATGACGCCGTCAGCATCGGCTGCGAACTGAGTTTGTGGCAGCCGCTGCTCGGGGACTGGCTGATACGCATGAGCCGCGACTGCCCCGAGATCGCCTTGCGCGCGGAAGTCGACAGCCCCGCGCGCCTGCTCGACGCCGTGCACGACGGCTCGCTCGACCTGGCCGTGCTGTATAACCCGCCACAGCGACCGGGCCTCGTCAGCGAACTGCTGGCCGAGGAAAAGCTGGTGATGGTGACCACGCGCGCGGACGGGCAGATGCTCGCCGACGCGTATGTCTACGTGGACTGGGGTCCCAGCTTCGCGGCGAACCACCAGGCGGCGTATCCGGAGCTGAGCAGTCCGCCCGTGTCGATTTCGCTGGGCCCGCTGGCCCTCGTCTACCTGCTGGAAGTGGGCGGCGCCAGCTACTTTCGCATCGGCAGCGCGCAACCTTATCTGGACGGGGGCTTGCTGTACCGCGTGCGCGACGCGCCCGAATTCTCGCATTCCGCCTACGCCGTGTATGCGGCCCAGCGCGACAACCCGACCCTGGACCGCGCCCGCGCCTGCCTGCTCGAGGTGGCGGAGAAGATCACGTAATTTAAACAGACGTAAAAAAGCCGACCCGCGGGTCGGCTTTTTGCTGTTTCAATCGCAGCGCTTAGTCGCGGCTGCCGCCGGCGAAACCTAAAAGTGACAACAGGCTGGTGAAGATGTTGTACACGTCCAGGTAGATGCGCAGGGTGGCCGAGATGTAGTTGGTCTCGCCGCCGTTGATGATTTGCTGCACGTCATACAGGATGTAAGCCGAGAAGATGGCGATGGCGACCATGGAGATCACGATCGACAGTGCCGACAGGCCCAGGAAGATGTTCGCCACCGATGCCAGGATCAGCACGATCACGCCGGCGAACAGCCATTTGCCCATGGCCGAGAAGTCGCGCTTCGACACCGTGGCGATCGTTGCCATCACGGCCAGGATGGTGGCCGTGCCGCCGAATGCCGTCATGATCAGCATGCCGCCGTTCGAGTAGCCGAGCGTGCGCGTCAGGATAGGCGTGAGCATCAGGCCCATGAAGAAGGTAAAGCCCAGCAGGACGGCGACGCCCAGGCCCGAGTTCTTGGTTTTCTCGATCGCGTACATGAAGCCGAATGCGACGGCCATGAAGATGATGAAGCCCATGCCGCCGGTCAGCATCGGCAGGTGCATCTGCACGCCGATGAAGGCGCCCAGCACGGTCGGTATCATGGACAGTGCCAGCAGCCAGTAAGTGTTGCGCAAGACCTGGTGGCGGACTTGCTGCATGCCCCCCGACAGGTCAAAGGTGCGTTGCATGTTCTGATTCATAGTGCCTCCGTGTTGTCAATTCAAATTACTGCTTTACCCAAGGATAGCATGAGGGCCGGAATTTGCCAAAAAAGCAGCTTAAGATTTCATTAAACTCTAGCGGCAGGGAAGGATGCCCCCTGCCTGTCTGGGTGATATGGGGTGGAGTATGGTAAAATCAAAGGTTGATTGAGTTATCAATTTACCGTTTTAAACCTTTCTTTTTATTGGAGTTTTCACACATGGCAATCGAACGCACCCTGTCGATCATCAAACCAGACGCAGTTGCAAAAAACGTAATCGGTCAAATCTACACCCGTTTTGAAAACGCTGGCCTGAAAATCGTTGCAGCACGCATGACCCAACTGTCGCGCGAACAAGCTGAAGGTTTCTACGCAGCGCACAAAGAGCGCGGCTTCTTCAAGGATCTGGTCGACTTCATGGTTTCCGGTCCAGTCATGATCCAAGCCCTGGAAGGCGAAAACGCCGTTCTGGCCCATCGTGACCTGATGGGCGCGACCGATCCGAAGAAAGCAGAAAAAGGCACGATCCGCGCCGATTTCGCCGATTCGATCGATGCCAACGCCGTACACGGTTCCGACGCTGTCGAAGCTGCTAAAGTGGAAATCGCTTACTTCTTCCCAGAACTGAAGGCTTAATTGCCTTAGATAACGTTATTTCCTGGCGTTATCTGTGAAATAACTTATCACCCCCTGTTCCCGCTGCGCTGTGGAGTTTTCGCTCCGGATGCGCGCGGGGACGGATTTTTAGAATAGACATGATCATGAATACGACGACCCTCACCAACTTGCTGGACCTCGATCCCGCGCAACTCATCGCCTACTGCGCCGAGTTGGGAGAGAAACCGTTTCGTGCGAAACAATTGCAACGTTGGATACATCAGTTCGGCGCTTCCGATTTCGACGCCATGACGGACCTGGCCAAGTCGCTGCGCGACAAGCTGGCCACGCGCGCCGAGGTGCGCGCCCCGGCCATCATCAGCGACCATACGTCGACGGACGGCACGCGCAAATGGCTGGTTGACGTCGGCAATGGCAATGCCGTGGAAACCGTGTTCATCCCGGAAGAAAACCGCGGCACCCTGTGCATCTCGACCCAGGCCGGCTGCGCCGTGAACTGCCGTTTCTGCTCGACGGGCAAGCAAGGCTTCAATCGCAACCTGAGCGTGGGCGAAATCATCGGCCAGCTGTGGATGGCGGAATTCGAATTGCGCCGCACCAAGGGCATCGAACCGGGCCCGAAAGGCGAGCGCCAGATCACCAACGTGGTGATGATGGGCATGGGCGAGCCCCTGCTGAACTTTGAACCGACCGTCACGGCCCTGAAATTGATGCTTGACGACAACGCCTACGGCCTGTCGCGCCGTCGCGTGACCCTGTCGACCTCGGGCGTCGTGCCGATGATGGATAAGCTGTCGCAGGAAGTGCCGGTGGCCCTGGCCGTCTCGCTGCACGCCTCGAACGACGCCTTGCGCGACGGTTTGATTCCACTGAACAAGAAATACCCGCTGAAGGAATTGATGGCGGCCTGCAAGCGCTACCTGGAATTCGCCCCGCGCGATTTCATCACCTTCGAATACTGCATGCTCGACGGCGTCAACGACAGCGACGAGCACGCGCGCGAACTGCTGGCGCTGGTGCAAGACCGCGAGTTCGGCGTGAACTGCAAGTTCAACCTGATCCCGTTCAACCCGTTTCCCGAGTCGGGCCTGTTCCGCTCGAAAAACCCGCGCATCAAGGCCTTTGCCCAGGTGCTCATGGATGGCGGCATCATCACCACCGTGCGCAAGACGCGCGGCGACGATATCGATGCGGCCTGCGGTCAGCTGGCCGGCGAGGTCAAGGACCGCACGCGGGTGCAGGAACGCATGGAAAAGATGACTGAATATCAGCAGAAATTTGGCGCCAATTTCGGCAAGATCGTGGAGATCCGCTCCTGATGAGGGAAGGCATGGCTTACCAACGCTCGCTTGCTGTGGCCGCTGTTTGCCTGGCCGTGCTGCTGGTCGGCTGTGCCTCTTCCGTGCCGGACCCTGTCGCCAGGGACGTCCAGGCGGGTGTGCCGGAGCGTGCCGCGTTGCGCCTGCAGCTGGCCAGCGCGTACTATGCGCAAGGCCAGCTCGACGTGGCCCTGGCGGAAGCGCAGCAAGCCGTGCAGCTGGCGCCGGACGATGCGCAAGCCTATGGCGTGCGCGCCCTGATCCTGGCGGCCCAGCGGCAATCTGCGTCTGCCGAGAAAGATTTCCTTTACGCTTTGCGCCTTGCGCCCCACAATCCTGAGTTGAGCAATAATTACGGCCTGTTTTTGTGCCAGACGGGACGCGCCGCGCAATCGCTGGCGTATTTCGATGCGGCATTGGCAGACTCCGCGTATGTGTCGCCGGAAAAAGCGCTCAACAATGGGGGCGCTTGCAGCCTGGCCCTGAACGATTACCCGCGTGCGGGCGCGTATTTGCTGCGCGCCGCACGCATCGCACCGGACGTGGCAGCGACGAACGCCGGCCTGGTGCGCGTGTATTACCAACAGCAAGACTACCGGCAGGCGGCATATTATTTGCAGCGGCTCGGTAAGATAGCAACAATGGAGAGCCAGACGGCCGATGTGCTGTGGCTCGGGATCAAGGTGCAGCATAAGCTCGGGGATGCGGGTGCGGAAGCTGGCCTGGGGGCGCATTTGCGCAACCACCATTCCGGCTCCCCCGAATATGCTGCTTATCAAAATGGGGCGTTTGATGAGTGAGACAGGGATACCAATGAATTCAGAGTGGGCAGAAACGCCTCAGCAGCAGCCCCAGGGCAATCTTGCGTTGGCAGGCGCACAGTTGAAGGCGCAGCGCGAAGCGCTGGGCTGGCCCGTGGAACAGGTGGCCGACCAGCTCAAGCTGGCGCCGCGCCAGGTGATCGCGCTGGAAGAGGGCGACATGGCGGCCTTGCCGAACGTGGCCGTGGTGCGCGGTTTCGTGCGCGCCTACGCCAAGGTGGTGCGTCTCGACGCGGCGCCGCTGGTGGCCATGATCGAAGTCCACCCGGCGCCGGCGCAAGATCCGGCCGCGCCCGTGCGGCGCGAGATTTCCGCCACGTTCTCGGAATCGCGCTTCCCGTCGATGACGCAGCGTTCGTCGAACCAGACGCCAATCTGGATCGCCGGCGCCGTGGCCGTCGTCGTGGCGGCCGCCTTTGGCGCCTATAAACTCGGCTATGTGCCGGCCAGCCTGCTGTCCTCGCAGGCCGGGAAGGAAACCGCGCATGCGGAAGTGGGCCCTGTGGAAACGACCCTGATCAAGCCGGGCCAGGATTTGACGCCCGTGCAGTCGCCGTCCGTCCCCCTGATTTCCGTGCCGCCGCCGCCGGGCAACGATACGCAGACGGGCGCGCCTGCCTCCGCCGTCGCTTCGGCGCCGGCCGCCGCCGTGCCGCCAGCCGCCGTGCCTGCCCCGGCGACAGCAACGGCCGCCGTCGCGCCGCCCGCTGCCGCCCCTGCCGTGGGCGCGAACGCGCTGGTGCTGAAGGTGGAGCAGGATTCCTGGGTCGAGATCCGACGTCCCGGCGCTTCGCCGCTGATTTCGCGCATGGTCAAGGCGGGCAGCACGGAAACGTTCGATATCACGGGTCCGGCCACCCTGGTGGTGGGCAAGCCGGGTGTTGTGCAGGCAACCTTGCGCGGCGCCAAGCTGGAGCTGCCGACCGTTGCCGGTGGCACGATTTCCCGTGTCAGCATCAAATAATTGCAGTAATCGTTCAAGCAAACTCAGAAGATAATATTTATGGCTACCTCGAAAACAGCGATCGGCTCCGGCCCTTCCGGCCGCCGCGACAGCCGCAAGGTGCTGATCGCGCACGGCCAGCGCCAGATCTGGGTGGGCGGCGACGCCCCCGTGGTGGTGCAGTCGATGACGAACACGGACACGGCCGACGCCATCGGCACGGCGATCCAGATCAAGGAACTGGCGCGTGCCGGGTCGGAGCTGGTGCGCCTGACGGTGGACCGTCCGGAAGCGGCCGCGGCCGTGCCCTATATCCGCGAGCAGCTCGACAAGATGGACATCGACGTGCCGCTGGTGGGCGATTTTCACTATAACGGCCATACCTTGCTCAACGATTACCCCGATTGCGCGCGCGCGCTGTCGAAGTACCGCATCAATCCGGGCAACGTGGGCAAGGGCGCCAAGCGCGACACGCAATTCGCGCAGATGATCGAGGCGGCGTGCAAGTACGACAAGCCGGTGCGCATCGGCGTGAACTGGGGCAGCCTGGACCAGGCTTTGCTGGCGCGCATCATGGATGAAAACGCGGGCCGCGCCGAGCCATGGCCGGCGCAAGCCGTCATGTACGAGGCGCTGGTGACGTCGGCGATTGAAAACGCCGTGCGCGCCGAAGAGCTGGGCCTGGGCCGCGACAAGATCATCCTGTCCTGTAAAGTCTCTGGCGTGCAGGACCTGATCGCCGTGTACCGCGAGCTGGCGCAGCGCTGCGACTATCCGCTGCACCTGGGCCTGACGGAAGCGGGCATGGGCAGCAAGGGCATCGTCGCCTCGACGGCGGCGCTGGCCGTGCTGCTGCAGGAAGGCATCGGCGACACCATCCGCATCTCGCTCACGCCGGAACCGGGCGGCGACCGTACGCGCGAAGTCATCGTCGGCCAGGAAATCCTGCAAACCATGGGCTTGCGCAAGTTCGCGCCCATGGTGATCGCCTGTCCCGGCTGCGGCCGCACGACGTCGACCACCTTCCAGGAGCTGGCCGACAACATCCAGACGTATCTGCGCGAGCAGATGCCGGAGTGGAAGAAATCGTATCCGGGCGTGGAAGCGATGAACGTGGCCGTCATGGGCTGCATCGTCAACGGTCCCGGTGAATCGAAGCATGCGAACATCGGCATCAGCCTGCCCGGCACGGGCGAGTCGCCAGCCGCCCCCGTGTTTGTCGACGGCGAAAAAGTCGTCACCCTGCGCGGCGAACGCATCGTCGAGGAATTCCAGGACATCGTCCTCAATTATGTTAAAAGCCATTACGGCGCAGCAGCGTAGGTCGGATTAGCGCTACGCGCGTAATCCGACAATCAAGTTAAAGCAAAGAAGAACACTATGTCCGAAAATAAAAAACTCGATAAGATCACCGCCGTCAAAGGCATGAACGATATCCTGCCCACCGACGCCCCGTTGTGGGAATTGTTTGAAAATACGGCCCAATCCGTGCTGCAAAGCTACGGCTTCCAGCAGATCCGCACGCCGATCGTGGAAGAGACGAAACTGTTCGCGCGCGCCATCGGCGCCGTGACCGATATCGTGGAAAAGGAAATGTATTCGTTCACCGATTCGATGAACGGCGACAACCTGACCCTGCGCCCTGAAGGCACGGCCGGCGTGGTGCGCGCCGTCGTCGAGCACAACCTCGTCTACGAAGGCCCGAAACGCCTGTGGTACAAGGGCCAGATGTTCCGCCATGAGCGCCCGCAGAAGGGCCGCTACCGCCAGTTCCACCAGTTCGGCGTGGAAGCCATCGGTTTCACGGGCCCGGATATCGACGCCGAGATCATCATGCTGTCGCGCCGCCTGTGGGACGACCTGGGCCTGGAAGGCATCCGCCTGGAACTGAACTCGATCGGCGATGCGGCCGAGCGCCTGCGCCACCGCGCCGACCTGATCGCCTACCTGGAAAGCCACAGCGAGCTGCTCGACGAAGAAGCCAAGCGCCGCCTGCACAGCAATCCGCTGCGCATCCTCGATACCAAGAACCCTGCCATGCAGGACCTGGTCAATGGTGCGCCGAAGCTGCTGGACTACCTGGGCGAAGAATCGCTGGCCCACTTCCACGGCGTGCAGAAGATCTTGAATCACAACAATATTCCGTTCACCATCAACCCACGCCTGGTGCGCGGTCTCGATTACTACAACCGCACGGTGTTCGAGTGGGTCAGCGACAAGCTGGGCGCGCAAGGCACGGTCTGCGCCGGCGGCCGCTATGACGGCATGGTGGAAATGTTCGGCGGCAAATCGACGCCCGCCGTCGGTTTCGGCATGGGCGTCGAACGCCTGGTGCTGCTGATGAAGGATGCGGCTGAACCGGAAGCGCCGGCCCAGTGCGACGTCTACCTGGTGCACCAGGGCGAGCAGGCAGGCTTGCAAGCCTTCGTGCTGGCCGAGCGGATTCGCGATGCGGGCCTGGACGTTGTGCTACATTGCGCAGCGAGCAACGGCGGCGGCAGCTTCAAGACGCAGATGAAAAAGGCCGATGCCAGCGGCGCGGCGTTTGCCGTGATCCTGGGCGACGATGAAATCGCCAATAACGTTGCTACGGTGAAAGCCATGCGCGAAGCCGATGCGGGCGCGCAGCAGAGCACGGTGCCGTTCGACGATGTCGTCGATTACGTGGTGGACCAGATCATCTGCGACCACGATTGCGGCCACGACCACGGTCCTGGCGGCCACGTGCATCACCACCATTAATTTGCAGCAAGACCGTACTACCCTCGATCAACTACTCATTCAAACTGACGACCCATGGCATACGATCACGAAGAACAAGAACAACTGGCAACCCTCAAGGCCTGGTGGCAGCGCAATGGCAATCTGACCTCCTGGGTCCTGATCGTGGCGCTGGCCGGTTACAGCGGCTGGGCCGGCTGGCAGTACTATCAGCGCACGCAGGCCGCGCAAGCGGGCCAGCTGTACGACGAACTGCAGAACGCCATCGCCGCCAAGGACACGGCCAAGGTGATGCGCGCGGCCGGCGACATGCAGTCGCGTTTCAGCGGCACGGCATATGCACAGATGAGCGCCCTGGCCGCGGCCAAGGTGGCGTTCGACGCGAACGACCTGAAAACGGCGAAGACCCAGCTGCAATGGGTGGCCGAGCATGGCACGGAAGAGTACAAGGCCATCGCCAAGCTGCGCCTGGCCGGCGTCCTGCTGGACGAAAAAGCCTACGATGAAGCGTTGAAGGTGCTGGCGACGGCCACCGTGACGCAATTTGCCGGCGCCGTGGCCGACCGCAAGGGCGATATCCTGGTGGCGCAAAACAAGCTGGCCGATGCCCGCACGGCCTACCTGGCCGCGATAGCCGCGACGGACAAGAACAATCCAGGCCGTCAATTGATCCAGGTCAAGCTGGAAGCGATCGGCGGGACGGTGCCGGAAGACAAGGCCAAGGCCGACAAGGCCGCCGCCTGACAGGAACACTGATGGCGCGGCCGCGCGGCGTTGTGCGCCGCCTGCCTTGCCCTTACAAGTACAAGAAAAAGGTTGGATAACACTTATGCGTGTCACTGAAAAGCTGGTAGCTGCAAGTCTGTTGGCCCTGATGGCCGGTTGCTCGTCGTGGAACCCGTTCGCCTCGAAAGATCCGAAAGTCGAACCGGCCAAGCTGGTCGAGTTAAAATCGAGCATTGCCGTGCGCGACGCCTGGAAGTATTCGATCGGCAAGGCCGGCGTGTACGCGTTGACGCCTGCGCTGGCTGGCAGCAGCCTGTACGTGGTCAGCGCCGATGGCGCGCTGGCGCGCCTGGATGCGGCCAGCGGCCGTGAAACGTGGCGCGTCAAGGCCGGCAGCGACATCACCTCCGGCGCCGGCAGCGATGGCGCGGTCGTGGCCGTGGGCGCCGCCAAGGGCGCCGTGCTGGCGTTTGACGCCGATGGCAAGCAGCTGTGGAAGGCGCAGGCGTCCAGCGAAGTATTGACGGCGCCCGTCGTGGGGCAGGGCGTGGTCGTGGTGCGCAGCGTGGACAACCGCATCGTCGGCTTCGACGCCAGGACGGGCGAACGCAAGTGGACGGTGCAGCGCGCCACGCCGGCATTGACCTTGCGCAATGCGCCGGGCATGGTGCTGGGCGGCGCGAATATCTACGTGGCCCAGCCGGGCGGCAAGCTGCTGGCACTGACGGCGGCGACCGGTGTGGTACGCTGGGAGATCGTCGTCAGCGAACCGCGCGGCGCCACCGAACTGGAGCGCGTCTCCGACATCGCCGGCACGCCGGTGGTGTTCGAAGGCGAAGTGTGCGCCGTCACCTACCAGGGCAAGGCGGGCTGCTTCGATGCCGTCACGGGCGTGCCGCGCTGGACCAAGCCGATCTCGTCCGATGTGGGCGTGGCCGTCGACCAGCGTTTCGTGTTTGTTGCCGATGACCAGGGCGCCGTGGTGGCGTTCAGCCGCGAAGGCGGCCAGAGCGCCTGGAAGAATGAGGCGCTGGCGCGCCGCCGTCTGTCGACGCCGGCCTCCTACGGCCGCAGCGTCGCCGTCGGCGACTATCAAGGTTATATCCACTTCCTGTCACGGGAAGATGGCGCATTAATAGGTCGTGTCAGCACCGACGGTAGCCCGATTGTTTCGGCTCCCGTTGTTGCCGGTTCGAATTTGATTTTTCAAACCCAATCAGGGACAGTGACCGCTCTCGCGGTCGAGTAATACAATGAAGCCGGTAATTGCACTAGTAGGTCGACCCAATGTTGGGAAATCGACTTTATTCAATCGTCTGACCCGCTCGCGCGATGCGCTGGTGGCGGATTTGCCTGGGTTGACGCGCGATCGTCACTATGGCGAAGGCCGTGTCGGCGAACGTCCCTTCCTGGTCATCGATACGGGTGGTTTCGAACCCGTCGCCAAGGAAGGCATCATGCACCAGATGGCACTGCAGACCAAGCAGGCCGTGGCCGAGGCCGACGTGGTGGTGTTCATCGTGGACGGCCGTCAGGGCCTGACCCCGCATGACAAGACCATCGTCGACTTCCTGCGCAAGAGCGGCCGCCCGGTCTTGCTGGTGGTCAATAAAAGCGAAGGCATGCGCTACACGGCCGTCGTGTCCGAATTCTATGAATTGGGCATGGGCGATCCGTATGCGATTTCGTCGGCGCATGGCGACGGCGTCAACGACCTCGTCGAAGTGATGCTGGACCTGGCGTTCGCGCAGCGTCCGGATGAGCCTGAAGAGCTGGAAAAGACCGACCGCGGCATCAAGATCGCCCTCGTCGGCCGTCCGAACGTGGGCAAGTCGACCTTGATCAACACCCTGCTGGGCGAAGAGCGCGTGATCGCCTTCGACATGCCGGGCACGACGCGCGACTCGATCGAGATCCCGTTCGAGCGCGATGGCCAGCAATACACCCTGATCGACACGGCCGGTATCCGCCGCCGCGGCAAGGTGTTTGAGGCGATCGAGAAATTCTCGGTGGTAAAAACCCTGCAGTCGATTTCCGAAGCCAACGTGGTCGTGCTGATGCTCGACGCGCAGCAGGACATTTCCGAGCAGGACGCGCATATCGCCGGCTTTATCCTGGAATCGGGCCGCGCGCTGGTCGTGGCCGTGAATAAATGGGATGGCTTGCAATCGCACCAGCGTGACGAGATCAAGATCGATATCGACCGCAAGCTCGATTTCCTGTCGTTCGCGCAGATGCATTTCATTTCGGCGCTGAAGGGTACCAACATCGGTCCATTGATGAAGTCGCTCAACGCCGCGTATGCGGCCGCCATGTGCGACCTGTCGACGCCGAAGCTGACGCGCGCCCTGATCGAGGCCGTGGAGAAGCAGGAGCCGCGCCGCAAGGGCTCGATCCGTCCGAAGCTGCGCTATGCCCACCAGGGCGGCATGAACCCGCCTGTGATCGTTATTCACGGCAATGCGCTCGACGCCGTTGGCGATCCGTACAAGCGTTATCTGGAAAAACATTTCCGCGATACGTTTGCCCTGGTCGGCACGCCGCTGCGCATTGAATTGCGCACGGGTAAAAATCCGTTCGCACGTACGCCAAGCAAGTAAAATTAAGTGCATATTAAGGCGCCGCGGAGATAATGCGGCGCCGATAGCCAATTCAATGGCTTTTGCGCGGAAATAATAAAGTGTTAATGCGCCATGCGCGACAGCGATCGCGAAAACAGGTTACAGTAGCTATGACGCATCTTTCTTTCTTTGAAAGGTGTGAGAGCACTTGAAATCAAGCGAGTCGCCTCCAATTCTTACACAACAACATAAACAACGGAGCTGTTATGAGCAACAAAGGGCAACTGTTACAAGACCCATTCCTCAATGCATTACGCAAAGAGCATGTTCCTGTCTCGATCTACCTGGTCAATGGCATTAAATTGCAGGGCCATATCGAATCGTTCGATCAATATGTCGTATTGCTGCGCAATACGGTCACGCAGATGGTGTACAAGCATGCCATCTCGACAGTGGTGCCGGCCCGTGCCGTCAATCTCAATATTGAATCTGAAGCGGAGTAAAGCGTTGAGCTTGACGGCCCAGCGCCTTTCACCCTCCATCGCCCCCGTCCGCGCCAGCGGCGCTGATGCGTTTGCATCGGCGTCGGCGTCCGCCGCAACTCATCTGATGCCATCATGCGCGCGGCACTAGTCGGGGTTGACTTCGGTCACAGCGACTTCGCCGCCAGCATGGAGGAACTCATGCTGTTGTCGCGTTCGGCTGGCGCGGACCCGATTTCCACCATCACGGCCAAGCGTTCCAGTCCCGATTCCGCGTATTTCGTCGGCAGCGGCAAGGCCGATGAAATTGGCGACGCCGTCGTCAACGATGGCCTGGAAATCGTCATCTTCAATCACGCCCTGTCACCTGCCCAGCAGCGCAATCTGGAAAAGCGCCTGAATGTGCGCGTGCTCGACCGTACCAGCCTGATCCTCGATATCTTCGCGCAGCGCGCCAAGAGCCACGAGGGCAAGCTGCAAGTCGAACTGGCCCAGCTGCAACATCTGGCCACGCGCCTGATCCGCGGCTGGACCCACCTGGAACGGCAAAAGGGCGGTATCGGCTTGCGCGGTCCCGGCGAGACGCAGCTCGAGACCGACCGCCGGCTGATCGGCGAGCGCGTCAAGTCCTTGCGCGCGCGCCTGGAAAAGCTGCACAAGCAGCGCGAAACGCAGCGCCGCGCGCGCGGCCGCAATCACACATTCTCCGTGTCCCTCGTCGGCTATACCAATGCCGGCAAGTCGACCCTGTTCAATGCCGTGACCAAGGCCGGCGTGTACGTCGCCGACCAGCTGTTCGCCACCCTCGACACCACCTCGCGCCGGGTTTACCTGGGTCAGGAAGTGGGCAACGTGGTGATCTCCGACACGGTCGGCTTCGTGCGCGAATTGCCGCACCAGCTGGTGGCCGCTTTCCGCGCCACGCTCGAAGAAACCATCCATGCCGATCTGCTGCTGCACGTCGTCGACGCCGCGTCGCCGGTGCGCATGGAGCAGATCGAGCAGGTCAACCTGGTCTTGAAAGAGATCGGCGCCGATCATATTCCGCAAATCCTCGTGTGGAACAAGATCGATGCGGCCGGGCTGGAGCCTTCGGTGGAGCGCGACGAATATGCTACGATCAGTCGCGTGTTCGTCAGTGCGCAGAAGGGCAGCGGGCTCGACCTGCTGCGCGATGCGATCGTCGAGATGGCCAGGAAGGCGCCCCGTTCGGCCCACCTGTACCAGAACGATGAAGCACAGGAAGATCAGTTTGACGGTCAGTACGACCAGCACGATGGCGCCGCCCCGGACCAGGACGAAGAGCCTGGCGAGGACGATAGGATTTCCACCCACTCCCAAGTCGGAACACGATAGTTATGCTTGTCTCCCTACTCAAAAAAACAGGCTTGAAGTTGTCCCTGAACGATCCCCGCTGGGGCAATCGCAAGGACGACGGCAAGAAAGCCCAAGAAGGCAAAAAGCCCGGCGAAGGTCCGCCGGACCTCGATCAGCTGTGGCGCGATTTCAATCAGCGCCTGAACGCCTTTTTCGGACAGAAGAACCGTCCCGACAACGGCGGCAATAACAACGGTGGCGGCGGTGGCCCGCGCCCCGACATGAAGGGCGCCGGCATCACCGCCGGCGTCGTTGGCGTGATCGCCGTCTTCATCTGGCTCGCCAGCGGCGCCTTCATCGTGCAGGAGGGTCAGAGCGGCGTCGTGCTGACGTTCGGCAAGTTCACGCGCACCGCGCCGGCCGGTTTCAACTGGCGCTGGCCGTACCCGTTCCAGACCGACGAAACCGTCAACGTCTCGCAGGTGCGCACCGTGGAAGTGGGTTACCGCACTTCATTGCGCAACAAGCAGGCCAGCGAGTCGCTGATGCTGACGGACGATGAAAACATCATCGACATCCAGTTCGCGGTGCAGTACACCTTGAAAGACCCGGGCGAGTGGCTGTTCAACGTGCGCGACCAGGAAGATACCCTGCGCCAGGTCGCCGAGACGGCGATCCGCGAAGTGGTCGGCCGCAGCAAGATGGATTTCGTGCTGTACGAAGGACGCGAGAAGGTCGCCTTTGAAACGCAGCAGCTGATGCAGCAGATTCTCGACCGCTACAAGGTCGGCGTCTTCATCAACAACGTGACGATGCAGGCCGTGCAGCCGCCGGAGCAGGTGCAAGCCGCCTTCGACGATGCCGTCAAGGCCGGCCAGGACCGCGAGCGCCAGAAGAATGAAGGCCAGGCTTATGCCAATGACGTCATTCCTAAGGCCCGTGGTGCCGCATTCCGCCTGATCCAGGAAGCCGAGGCTTATCGTTCCATGGTGACCGAGAATGCCGAAGGTAATGCGTCGCGCTTCAAGCAGGTGCTGGTCGAGTACCAGAAGGCACCGGCCGTCACGCGCGACCGCATGTATCTGGAAACGATGCAGCAGGTGTTCAGCAGTGCCAGCAAGGTCATGGTCGACGCCAAGACGGGCAGCAATCTGCTGTATCTGCCGCTCGACAAGTTGATCGCCCAGCAGGCGGCGTCGGACGCTTCGGCCGCGGCAGCGCGCGCTGCGGCGGCCGCACCCGCAGCCAACACCGTAATGCCACAGGAAGCCATGCAGACAGTAGAAGTCAATTCGCGTCGCGACAGCCGCTCTTCGCGTGAACGGGAGAGCCGCTAATGAACCGTATCGTAGCCGCCCTGATCGCGGGCTTTATCGCGATCATGCTCTTGTCCTCGACCGTGTTCGTCGTCGATCAGCGTAAATACGCCATCGTCTTCGCCCTTGGTGAAGTCAAGGACGTCATCAGCGAACCTGGCTTGTACTTCAAGCTGCCGCCGCCGTTCCAGAACGTGATGTACCTGGACAAGCGTGTGCTGACCATCGACACGCCGGAACCGGAGCGCTTCATCACGGCCGAGAAGAAGAACATCCTCGTCGACGCTTTCGTCAAATGGCGCATCTCCGATCCGAAACTGTATTTCCGCAGTTTCGGCGGCGATGAAAGCCGTGCCCGCAACCGCATGTCGCAAATCGTCAAGGCGGCGCTGAACGATGAAATCACCAAGCGCACCGTGCGCGAAGTGATCTCGGGCCAGCGCGGCAAGGTGATGGAAGCGATCCTGGCGAAGGTCTCGGCCGAAGCCAAGTCCATCGGCGTGGGCATCGTCGACGTGCGGCTGAAACGCGTCGACTACGTCGAGCAGATCAACAACTCCGTGTACGACCGCATGAAATCCGAGCGCGTGCGCGTGGCCAACGAGCTGCGTTCGACCGGATCGGCCGATTCCGAGAAGATCCGCGCCGACGCCGACAAGCAGCGCACGGTGATCCTGGCCGAAGCGTACCGCGAAGCCGAGAAGATCCGCGGCGAGGGTGATGCCAAGGCGTCGCAGGTGTATGCCGAAGCGTTTGGCAAGAATCCGGAGTTCTACAAGTTCTACCGCAGCCTGGAAGCCTACCGCGCCACCTTCAAAGACAAGGGCGACGTGATGGTGGTCGATCCGAGCTCGGAATTCTTCAAGTACTTCAAGGGTAACGGCACGGCCGCTCCGTCCAAGAAGTAAGACAGCATCGACACTGCGCCCGGCCGCAAGGACGGGTGGCAGCAGCAGCGGGGCCGGCATCGATGCCGGCCCCGTTTTTTTGTGCCCGCCACGCTGTTGCGGGAAGGCGTAAAATGCGGTGTTTTTAGGGCTGTGCGGCAGCGATTCGGAGAACTTATCCCTAAAGGCCCGTGTTTTCGCGTAAAATATCAGGTTCGGCCTCTTGCCTGGCGCGCCCGCCGCTGCCTCGCATGATGCATTTTTTCAACTTTCTTCCGTATCTCGCTCCCTCATGCCGAATTGGCTTTTGCCCGAAAATATTGCCGATGTTCTGCCGTCGGAAGCGCGCAAGATCGAAGAGCTGCGCCGCCTCATGCTGGATAATTTCCGTCTGTACGGATATGAACTGGTGATGCCGCCGCTGCTCGAGTATCTGGAATCGCTGATGACCGGCGCTGGCAAGGATACCGACCTGCGCACGTTCAAACTGGTCGACCAGCTGTCGGGCCGCATGCTCGGCCTGCGCGCCGACATGACGACGCAAGTGGCGCGCATCGACGCCCACCTGCTCAACCGTGCCACCGTCACCCGCCTGTGCTACGCCGGCAGCGTGCTGCATACCCGTCCGTCGGGCCTGCACGCCACCCGCGAACCGCTGCAGATCGGCGCCGAAATCTATGGCCATGCTGGCCTGGAAGCGGATGCCGAGATCCAGGAACTGGCGCTCGCCTCGCTGGCACTGGCCGGGTTCGACGCGGTCCGCCTGGATTTGTCGCACGTGGGCCTGTTGCGCGCTATCATTGCGCAAGACGCCGCCGCCGGGCGCGATGAAGCTGCGCTGTACACCTTGCTGCGCGCGAAAGATGCACCGGGCCTGCGCGCCCTGACCGCATCCTACGATGCCGTGACGCGCGACGCGCTGCTGGCCTTGCCGAACCTGTACGGCGACATCGACGTGCTGGCGCGTGCGCGCGAAGTGCTGCCGCCGCTGCCGGGCGTGCTCAAGGCGCTGGCCGAACTGGCCGCGCTGGCCGCGACTGTGGAAACTAAGGCCCTGGGCCGCGCCGAAGTGGCGATCGACCTGGCCGACCTGCGCGGCTACCAATATGAAAGCGGCGCGATGTTTGCGCTGTATGTACCAGGCTTGCCGAACGCGGTTGCGCGCGGCGGCCGTTATGACCACGTCGGCGAAGCGTTCGGCCGGGCACGTCCCGCGACCGGCTTCTCGCTCGATTTGCGCGAACTGGCGCGCCTGTTGCCGACCGCGGAACGGAAGCATTCGATCCGCGCGCCGTGGGGCAGCGCGCCAGAATTGAAGGAAAAAATCGCCGAGTTGCGCAAGGCGGGCGAGGTCGTGATCCAGAGTATGCCGGGTCACAGTAATGAACAAGACGAGTTCGAGTGCGATCGCGTGCTGGTACTTGCCGATAATGGTAGTAGCTGGATTCTTAAAAACTTAGGTTGAGTGATGTCAAAGAAAATTATGGCAAAGAACGTTGTTGTCATCGGCACCCAATGGGGCGATGAAGGTAAAGGCAAGATCGTCGATTGGTTGACCGATCACGCCCAAGGCGTGGTGCGCTTCCAGGGCGGCCACAATGCAGGCCACACGCTGGTCATCGGCGGCGTCAAAACCGCACTGCAGCTGATCCCGTCGGGCATTATGCGTCCAGGCGTCGCCTGCTACATCGGTAACGGCGTAGTCGTTTCCGTGCCGGACGTGCTGCGCGAAATCGACAAGCTCGAAGCCGTCGGCGTCGAAGTCGCCTCGCGCCTGAAAGTATCGGACGCTGCGCCCGTGATCCTGCCTTACCACACCGCGATCGACCTGGCCCGCGAAGCCAAGCGTGGCGATGCGAAGATCGGCACCACCGGCAAGGGCATCGGCCCGGCCTACGAAGACAAGGTGGCGCGCCGCGCGATCCGTATCGCCGACCTGCTCAACGAGAAGCGCTTTGCCGAAAAGCTGGCCGAAAACCTCGATTACCACAACTTCGTGCTGGAAAACTACCTGAAGGCGCCGAAAGTCGACTATCAGAAGACCCTCGACGACGCGCTGGCCTATGTGCCGCGTCTGCGTCCGATGGTCACCGACGTGTCGAGCGCGCTGTACAAGGCGCACAAGGCCGGCGCCAACCTGCTGTTCGAAGGCGCGCAGGGTTCCTTGCTCGACGTCGACCACGGCACCTATCCGTTCGTCACCTCGTCGAACTGCGTGGCCGGCAATGCCGCCGCCGGTTCCGGCGTGGGCCCAGGCATGCTGCACTACATCATGGGCATCACCAAGGCCTACACGACGCGCGTCGGTTCCGGCCCGTTCCCTTCGGAACTGCCAACGGATGCGGGCGTCGGCCACCACCTGGCGCAAGTCGGCCATGAATTCGGCACCGTGACGGGCCGTGCCCGCCGCTGCGGCTGGTTTGACGCCGCCTTGCTGCGCCGCTCCGTGCAGATCAACGGCGTGACGGGCATGTGCCTGACCAAGCTGGACGTGCTCGACGGTATCGAAACGCTGAAACTGTGCACCGGCTACACCATCGACGGCGTGGCCACGGACATCTTCCCATCGGGCGCTGAAGAAGCCGCCCGTTGCGTGCCCGTGTACGAAGAGATGCCGGGCTGGACGGAAAGCACGGTCGGCGCGAAATCGCTGGCGGCCCTGCCTGCCACGGCGCGCGCCTACATCAAGCGCATCGAAGAACTGGTCGGCGTACCGGTGGACATGGTTTCGACCGGTCCGGATCGTGAAGAAACGATCGTGCTGCGCCACCCATTCGAGTAAGCTGCTGGACACAATCCGCCGCAAGGCGGATTTTTTTAATCACGCTAATAATAAGATTCCACTATCATGACTACCCCACAATCGAACGATCAACATCTCTGGGTCAACTGGGAAGAGTACCACCGCCTGATCGAGCGCCTGGCGCTCAAGGTCTACGAATCGGGCTGGAAATTCGACCAGGTATTGTGCCTGGCGCGCGGCGGCGTGCGTCCTGGCGACGTGTTCTCGCGCATTTTTGATTTGCCGCTGGCCATCCTGTCGACCAGCTCCTACCGCGAAGACGCGGGCACGGTGCGCGGCGACCTCGATATCGCCAAGTACATGACCATGACCAAGGGCCCGCTGGCCGGCCGCATCCTGCTGGTCGACGACCTGGCCGATTCCGGCGTCACGCTGGACAAGGTCACGCGTCACCTGAAGGAAAACTTCCCAGACGTGACCGAAGTCAAATCGGCCGTGATCTGGCTGAAGGGCTGCTCCGTCGTGCGTCCCGACTACTTCCTCGACGAACTGCCGCACAATCCGTGGATCCATCAGCCGTTCGAAGACTACGACGGCCTGCGTCCGCACCAGCTGGCGGCGTGGATCAAGAAGGGCGAAGCAGGCAAGTAATTGCGTGCGCGCTTGCAAAAAAAAGACGATCGTGTATCGTCTTTTTTTTCGTCCAAGGAAATGCGATGACCATACTGACGACGGCGCGCCTGCGCCTGGAACCGATCAACGAGAGCCACTACGAGCGCATGCGCACGCTCAACACCGATCCCGAGGTGATGACCTACCTGAACGCGGGCCAGCCCGAGACGGAAGAAAATACACGCGCGGCTGTCAAGCGCATCACGGGCCGCTGGATCGAATGGGGCTATTCGTGGTGGGCGCTGATCCGCCTCGATGACGGCGAGATGGTGGGCATGGCCTGCCTGCAGCACCTTGATGGCGACAAAGACAAGCCGCATGAAATCGGCTGGCGGTTGGCGCGCACGGGCTGGGGCCAGGGCTATGCCAGCGAAGCGGCGGCCGCCATCGTCGCGCATGCGTTCAACGTCGTCGGCGCGCCCGAAGTGGCGGCCGTGGCCCATCCCGACAACGCGGCCTCGATCAAGGTCATGACCCGCATGGGCATGCGGTACGTCGGCATCGAACGCCATTACGATATCGACAGCGTGGTGTACCGCCTGGCGCGCCCATGACGGCAACGCGCAAGCCCCTGAAGCTGGGCTGCAGCTACGCCGTGCGGTTTTCGCCCGATGGCACGCGTCTGGCGGTGCTGGGGCGCGACCTGGTCCTGTGGGACGTGGCGGCACGCCAGAAACTGTGGCGTGGCAAATTCATCGCGCACATGTCGGGCATGGCCTTCTCGCCCGACGGCGGCCGCCTGGCCATCAAGAGCACGACGGGCCAGCTGGCCGTGGTGGAGGCGGCATCGGGGCAACTGCTGCTGAACTTCCAGAACAGGAAGGATGGCGAAGGCTGCGATCCCGCGTGGTCGCCGTGCGGCCGGTATCTTGCCGACGGCGGCTGGGATGGCCGCCTGCGGATGCGCGACGCACAGACGGGCGATGTGCTCTTCACCCAGGAGTACCCTGGCGAGATGCTGCGGGGGCTCTGCGCCATCGATGGCGGGCGGCGTTTGCTGCTCCAGCACGGGGTCAAATCGGTGGACGAGGGGCAGGTGCAGCCGCCCGACTACTGCAGCGTGTGGGACTGGCCCCTGCGGGCGGGCGGCGGGCGCGTGACGCTGTCGCTGCCAGGACTGAAGTCGTGCGCGCCGTCGCCGGACGGGGCGTCCCTGGCCGTGCTGCATCACGCGGGCGGCGAGGAGTTCCTGTCGGTATATGCGCTGGCCGATGGCCGCCTGCTGGCCTCGGTGCCGGTGGAGGCGGGCGGCGGCACGGGCGACGCCTTGCGCTGGCTGCCCGACGGCAGCGCGCTGGGACGCATCGGCAAGGGCAAGTTGCTGTTGTATGGCTGGCCGGGCCTCGGCGTGCTGACACAACACGCTTTTACGTATCCCTGCGCGCTGGATTTTCTACCTGACTCGCCACTGGCCGCCATCGGCTCCTGGGAATCCGGCATGCTGATGGAGTTGAACGTTCACAAGGAAACCGCATGATCACCTGTTATTTGCGCTACATCATCGACCCGTATAAATTGCGGGAATTCGAAGCCTACGGCAAGCTGTGGATACCGCTGGTCGAGCGCTTCGGCGGCCAGCATCACGGCTACTTCTTGCCGTCGGAAGGGGCCAGCAACGTGGCCCTGGCCATGTTCTCGTTCCCCAGCCTGGCCTTGTACGAGCAGTACCGCAGCGATTCGATGCAGGATGCCGAATGCCAGGCCGCCTTCCGCTACGCCGAGGAGACGCGTTGCATCGTCAGCTATGAGCGCAGTTTTTTCCGGCCCGTGTTTGACTGAAAAGATGCCGTCGCGCTGCGGCGTGCGCTGGGGGGAAGAAGTGGTCCCCGGCGGCATGACGTTCTCTTACAGGCGATGAGCACCTTTTGCCGGATCTCCTGCGCAAGGTTGGCAACACGCGCGTGCAGCAACGCTAGTGCCATGGCCGGATCGATGCAAGCGGTACGGGCCGTTCCCGCTTGCATCTGAGGCTCGCCCGCCTAGCCGAGGCTCGCCAGGTAGCGCAATCCCGTGATGCTGGGGAAGAAGCAATACACGCCGCCCCGCGTGATGACGCTGCGCGAGAAATGCTGCAGTTTGGTATTGCCGCTGCCCTTGGGGCCTACCCCGGGCAAGGTAAAGGAACTGACGGCAGGGTCGTTGATGCCCAGGAACACGTCCTGGCCGCTGATGTTGAGCGTGGCATTGCCCGCCTCGGGACCGGCCGGACCGACTGCCGATTTGACGAAGGTATCGTCATCGTTCCATTGCTTCATCAGGAATTCGAACTGATTGCGCAGGCTGGCATTGATGAAATAGCCGACCAGGCCGCGCTGCTGCGCGATGGGTGCGGCCGGATCATATTCGCTACCGTAGGGCATGGCGCGCCGCACGATGCGGTGGTGACGGGCGGAGGCGCCCACGACGGCTTCGTCGCGCGGATTGTTGCGCCGGATATGCGCGCCGATCGGGCATTTCAGGCCCAGCGTGTCGTCCAGTTCCGGCTGTTCATCGACATAGTGAAAGCGGTTCAGGCTGGCGTCCGGCAGCACGGGGCCCGCCTCGTCCGGTCTGAGCACGAGCGGATTGCCGTTGCGCCAGCGCCCGCACATCTTGGCGGCCACCATTTCGGTGCTGAGCCCGGAACTGGCCGCGCCCTGGCTCAGGATGCTGTCGAACAGAGCCACGTCCTGCTCCAGGATGCGGAAGGCGGCATAGCTGCCGTTGGTGGACAGCTGCGGCGGCTGCACCTGGTAGGTGCCGCCATTTTCATTCTGATAGCCGAGCAGGAACTCCCCCGTCTTGACGTTGTTGAGCGGGTCGGGGTCATGTTCGCGCTTGCGCTGCGGGGCGCCATCGACGTCGGGCTGGGCGATGCTGTCGCGGTAGCCGAAATGCACGCGGTTGTCTAGCAGGGCCATGCCGTCGTGCGCATACAGTTCACGCCAGCCGGCGGCAAAGGCGCGGCGTAGTGTGGCCGAGGTCGCCTGCAGCACTTCCGTCGATTCGCTGACCCATAGGCTCAGCAGCGCATGCACCTGGCCAGCCTCGGTGGCCGGTCCCAGGTTGCCGAGCCAGTGTTCGGGGGCGCTGGCGCCCACGTCGCCCACGGCAGTGACGCTGGCCGGATCGGCCGCGCCCCGCTGGAATGCCTGGTCAAAGGTGGCCAGGTCGGTCGCAGCGACTCCCAGCGCAGACAGGCCGGGAGCGGTAAAGCTGAGGTTCAGGAAGCAGGGCGGCTTGGGATGGATATGGCGCGCTGTGGTTATCGACGGCAGTCCGTCGCTGCCGTCGAGCAGGGCCGCGATGGTGCGCCGCGCCTGCGCCGCATCCGTGATGCTGAGGATGAAATGGCGCGCCAGGTTGACGCGGTAGCCGCGCAGGATCGTGCCTTGCACGTCGTCGTAATCGATGGTGGGATCGGCCATGCTGTCTCTCCGGGGGCTGGGGTCGTGACTGGCAGGGTGGCGGGGCCGCTTGCGCAGCCCCGGCGTGGTGTTCGGTTCAGACCGAGGCGAGGATTTTCTGGACGGTCTGCGGATAGGCGCTGTACAGGCCTTTATTGGGCACGTGCTGCGCGGCGTCGTTGGCGGTGATGAAGGCTTCAAATGCGGCCACATGGTTGGCAACGGGCATCAGCGCCTTGCCGCCCACGACAAACTGCAGCAATGCGTCGAATACCTCGCCCAGCCGGGCCACGAAATCTTCGATGTAGTCATTGAAGCTGCCGTCATACTCGGTGATCACGCCGATGATCAGGCTATTGGATGTGCCCGCCGAGCTAATGTTGGGCAGCAGATTGGGCTGGGAGCGGTCCAGCAGGGTGAAGCGGGCAAAGTGCACGGTGCCGATCTCGGTGAGGGCGGCATTGATCTTCGCCTGGAATTCCACCAATGTTGCGGCGATGGCGGTCGGATTGGTGCCGGGTAGTACCGGCATCATTAAGCACAGTGGATTTGCCATGAGAAGCTCCTCATTACGTGGTTGTCGGGAGGGCCGACACTACGCCGCGGCGCGCACTGCGTCAAAAACTATATTTTCGGATTTGTTGTTAAATCCACACTATTGCAACATGATAGTCGATATGAAATCCGGTCTCATGTGGATAGTCGCCGGGGCTGGCCGGCACCGGCGCACGCTCTGCCGCCAGGCTGTTCCTGCCTGTTGCGGGAAGCGCAAGCGGCGCCGCTGGCAGCGCCGGGTTCTGGAGGGTTTATTTCTGCAGGACGGGACTGCGCCTCAATCCTCGGCCTGGAATTCGCTGGCCGAGACGAACAGGTCCCACGAGGCGATGAACAGGGCCGCCACCACGGGGCCGATGACAAAGCCGTTCAGGCCAAACAGGGCCATGCCGCCCACGGTCGACAGCAGCACCACGTAGTCGGGCATCTTGGTGTCCTTGCCCACTAAAATGGGACGCAGCACGTTGTCGACCAGGCCGATGACGAAGACGCCGAAGGCGGCCAGGCCTGCGCCCTGCCAGATGGCGCCCGTGGCCAGGAAGTAGACGGCCACGGGTGCCCAGACGAGGGCGGCGCCGACGGCCGGCAGCAGCGACAGGAAGGCCATCAGCACTGCCCACAGCAGGGGGGCGGGAACGTCCAGGAACCAGAACGCCAGGCCGCCGAGGGCGCCCTGGGCGATCGCCACGAGGATGTTGCCCTTCACCGTGGCGCGGATCACCGTGGTGAAATTGGTGAACAGGCGCTGCTTGTACTTGCGGCTCAGCGGCACGGCGGCCTTGATGCGGACCGACAGGGCCGAGCCATCGCGCATGAGGAAAAACAGCAGGTACAGCATGATGCACAGGCTGGTAAGGAATTCGAAGGTGTACAGGCCCACATTGATGGCTTTGACGGCCACCACCTGGCTTACCTGCGTGGCGCCCTCGGCCAGCTTGTCCTGCAGGCTGGCCAGGCTGGTCAGGTTGAAACGGTCGAGCAAATTGATCAGCCATTGCGGCAGCACCGCCATGATTTTATTGAAGAACATGGCGACCGTGATTTCGCCCGAACGCACCATTTCCACGACGCTGGCCGCCTGGTTTACGAGCGATACGGAAATGAGCGACAGCGGCAGGATCACGATGACGATGATCAGCAGCAAGGTCAGCAGCGACGCCAGGCCGGCGCGGCCACGGGTTTTGACCAGCAGCCAGCGGTACACGGGCGCGAACAGGATCGCCAGGATGACGCCCCAGAAGATGGCGCCCGCATACGGCGCCAGTATCCAGCCGAAGCCGATGGTGACGATGCTCAAGAGGAGCAGGAACACTTTCTGGTGCAGCGTGAGGGTAGGCATGGGCGGTAACGGAATGATAAGGGTTGAGTTGGCCCATCATAAGCGAGGCGTGGTGCAGCGCGCCATACAATTGTCGCGCTGCGTGCGCGAGCGCACCTGGCGCGCCGGCGGGCTGGCAACGCGGCGGCGGCAATTCCAGTAAGCTGTCGTTCCCGGTGCCCGATTCCCGGCGCCCCTCACTTCAGGAATCCGCATGGCCGATCCCATCCATTTTTATGAGCCTGCGCAGGGCCATGGCCTGCCGCACGATCCCTTTAATGCCATCGTGGGGCCGCGTCCGATCGGCTGGATCGCCACGCGCGGCAGCGCGGGCGTGCTGAACCTGGCGCCGTACAGCTTTTTCAACGCCTTCAATTACACGCCGCCGCTGATCGGTTTTTCCAGCATCGGCCGCAAGGATACCTTGCGCAATATCGAACAGACGGGCGAATTCGTCTGGAACCTGGCCACGCGTCCGCTGGCCGGGGCCATGAACGCCAGCTGCGCGCCGGCGCCGCCCGAGGTCGATGAATTTGCGCTGGCCGGCCTGACGCCGGCCGCCTCGCGCATCGTGGATGTGCCGCGCGTGGCCGAAAGCCCCGTCTCCTTCGAATGCCGGCGCACGCAGATCATCGAACTGCAAGGACTCAATGGGGATGGCGTCGGCAGCTGGCTGGTGCTGGGGGAAGTGGTGGGCGTGCACATCGCGCGCCATCTGTTGACCGATGGCGTGTACGACACGGCGGCCGCCGCGCCGATATTGCGCGGCGGCGGTCCGGCCGATTACTTTGAAATCACTCCAGACAGCCTGTTCCGCATGCGCCGGCCCAGCTATCCCTGAAGCAGACCTTATTTCTGCATGATGGGATCGCGCCCCAGCGTGCGCGCCAGCGCGCCGCCGTCGCCGCGCCAGAATTCGCGGTCGGCCAGGCGCACGCGCTCGGCCGCGTGCTGCATGTGCTCCATGGCCGCCTGGCGCGCCCGCTGCGGGTCGCCGTCGGCGATCGCCTGCACGATCTTTTCATGTTCGCGCCGCACTTCGATGGAAAAGTCCGTGCGCCGCGCTTCATTCGCGCGCGTGACCTTCACGGCCGAGCGGATCGGGTCGGCGAACATGGCGACGAATTTCGGCCAATAGGGGTTGCCCGTCGCTTCGGCGATGCTCAGGTGCAGGCGCACGTCTTCTTCCACGCCATCGACGCCGGCCGCCACGGCTTCCTCGATGCGGCGCAGCGCGTGCTCGATGTCGGCCAGCTGGCCCGGCGTGCGCCGCACGGCCGCCAGCGCGGCGATTTCCGCTTCCAGTCCCTGGCGCACCTCGATCAGGTTCAGCAGCGATTGCACGGACTGCTCCGTCAGCTCGTCGCCCCGTTCGCCCGTCTTCGCGCCGTCCTGCGCGCACACGAACGTGCCGCTGCCCTTGCGCGTGGCGACGATGCCGTCGGCCTGCAGCAGGGCGATGGCTTCGCGCAGCACCGTGCGGCTGACGCCGAAGTGGCTGGCCATGGCTTGTTCTGACGGCAAACGCGTGCCGCCGGCCAGGCCATCGTGGTGAATCTGCTGGCGCAGCCGTGCCGCCACCCGCGCACCCAGGGTGCCGGTGGTGAAACTGCCCGCGGCGGGCTCCGGCGGGGGAAGGGTAAAGCTGAACGTGCGGTCCATCGGGGACATCCTTGTGCTAGCGGTTTTTTATGCGGGCTTGCCTGCTTGCCATTATATGGAATATACAGCTTGACACACATAAAACACACACATAATATACATCCATACAAATTTTAGACAAGTTGCCAGCCACCTCCGGTGGACCATAAAAACCCGGCACGGTCGATCCCCCAGCGATCAGGAGACAAGCATGGACGTAACACAAGCATTGCCCGGGCAGCCGGCCGGCGCCGCCGCAGGCCAGAAAACCATCGACGACGCCGTCTACCGCAAGGTGACCTGGCGCATCATCCCTTTCCTCATGCTGTGCTACATCGTCGCTTACCTCGACCGTGTGAACGTGGGCTTCGCCAAGCTGCAAATGCTGGCCGACCTGCAGTTTTCCGAAACCGTGTACGGCCTGGGCGCGGGCGTGTTCTTCCTCGGCTACTTCCTGTTCGAAGTGCCCAGCAACGTGATGCTGCACAAGATCGGCGCGCGCGTGTGGATCGCCCGCATCATGATCACCTGGGCCATCATCTCGGGCGCCTTCATGTTCGTCACCACGCCGACCCAGTTCTACGTCATGCGCTTCCTGCTCGGCATCGCCGAGGCGGGCTTCTTCCCCGGCATCATTCTCTATTTGACCTACTGGTACCCGTCCGAGCGCCGCGCGCGCATGGTGTGCACCTTCATGGCCGCCATTCCCGTGGCGGGCCTGATCGGCGGCCCCCTGTCGGGCTGGATCATGGAAACCTTCGCCGGCTGGCACGGCTATGCGGGCTGGCAGTGGATGTTCGTGCTCGAAGCGATTCCCGCAGCGCTGATGGGCGTGGCCGTGCTGCTGTACCTGGACAACAGCATCCGCGCCGCGAAGTGGCTGACGGAAGACGAAAAAGTCATCCTCGAGCAGCGTATCGCCACGGAAGCCCAGGGCAAGGTATCGCACCCGTCGATCCGCGCCATGTTCGCCGACCCGCGCATCTGGGTCATGGCCCTGATTTATTTCTGCTGCGTGATGGGCCAGTATTCGCTGACCTTCTGGCTGCCCAGCCTGATCAAGGCGGCCGGCGTGACGGGCGTGCTCAATATCGGCCTGTTCACGGCGATTCCGTACTCGGTGGCCGTGGCGTCGATGATCCTGCTGGGCCGCAGCTCGGACAAATACCGCGAACGCCGCTGGCACATGGCCATCCCGCTGGTGGTCGGCGCCGCCGCCATCGTCTGCAGCGCGCTGGCCGGCGCTCACAACACGGGCTGGGCCATCTTCTTCCTGACGATCGCCGCCGGCGGCATCCTGGCCGCTTCGCCCATGTTCTGGAGCCTGCCGACGGCTTTCCTCGGCGGCGTCTCGGCCGCCGCGGGCATCGCCGCCATCAATTCGGTGGGCAACCTGGCCGGCTTCGCGGCGCCGTACATGATCGGTTCGATCAAGGACCTGACGCAATCGACCGACATCGCCATCTACCTGCTGGCCGGCATCCTGGTGATCGGCGCGCTCATCATCATGCGGGTGCCGGCCAAGCTGGTGAACAAATAAGACTGGAGTAGCAGATGAACGTGGAAATGAAAAAAGTGGGCGTGATCGGCCTGGGCGCCATGGGCATGGGCATCGCGCAATCGTTGCTGCGCGCGGGCTTTGAAGTACATGCCTGCGACGTGCGCCCGGAAACCGTGCAAACGCTGGTCGACAAGGGCGCCCATGCGGCGCAATCGCCGGCCGCGCTGGCGGCGCAGGTGCAGGCCTTGCTGATCGTCGTCGTCAATGCGCAGCAGACGGAAGCCGTGCTGTTTGGCGAGCATGGCGCGGCCAGCGCCCTGGCGCCGGGCAGCGTCATCATCGCCTGCGCCACCGTGGCGCCCGAGTTTGCCGAAGCGCTCGGTGCGCGCCTGGCGGCCATGGGACTGCGCTTCATCGACGCGCCCATTTCCGGCGGCGCGGCCAAGGCGCAAGCCGGCGAGATGTCCGTGATGGCGGCCGGTGCGCCCGAGGCGTTCGACGCCTGCGCCGGCATTTTCGACGCCATCAGTGCAAAGCTGTACCGCCTGGGCGAACAGCCGGGGCAGGGCTCGAAAGTCAAGATGATCAACCAGCTGCTGGCCGGCGTGCACATCGCCGCCGCCGCCGAAGCGATGGCGCTGGGCTTGCGCGCCGGCTGCGACGCCGATGCCTTGTACGAAGTCATTTCAAACAGCGCCGGCAGTTCCTGGATGTTCCAGAACCGGGTGCCGCACATTTTGAAGGGCGACTACACGCCGTTATCAAGCGTGAACATTTTCGTCAAAGACCTCGGCATCGTGCTCGATTATGCGAAAAAGAGCGTCTTTCCACTGCCCCTGTCGGCCACGGCGCACCAGATGTTCATGCAGGCGTCGGCCGCTGGCTTTGGCGGCGAGGACGATGCTGCCGTGATTAAAACTTTCCCCGGTATCGATCTGCCGGCGCAAGCGTAACTGAATCAAAAAGGAACCATGATGACCGTATTACTGGGATGTATCGCCGACGATTTCACGGGCGGCACCGACCTGGCCGGCATGCTGGTCAAGGCGGGCATGCGCACGGTGCAGCTGATCGGCGTGCCGCAAGGTCCGCCGCCGGCCGATGTCGATGCCGTCGTCATCGCGCTCAAGTCGCGCACGAATGCGCCGGAAGAGGCGGTGGCCGAATCGCTGGCCGCGCTGGCCTGGCTGCAGCAAGCCGGATGCCGCCAGTTCTACTTCAAGTACTGCTCCACGTTCGACTCCACGCCGCGCGGCAATATCGGCCCCGTGGCCGAAGCGCTGATGCGGGCGCTGGACACGGACTTCACGATCGCCTGCCCGGCGTTTCCCGCGAATGGCCGCACCATCTACAAGGGCAACCTCTTCGTCGGCGACGTGCCGCTGGCCGAGTCGGGCATGCGCGACCATCCCCTGACGCCGATGACGGATTCGAATCTGGTGCGCGTGCTGCAGCAGCAGGTGCAGGCCAAGGTGGGCCTGGCCGATTACAGTGTGGTGGAGAAGGGCGCGGCCGCCATCGCCCAGCGCTTCACGGACTTGCGCGGCCAGGGCTGCCATTTCGCCGTCGTCGATGCCGTCTCGAACCGCGACCTGGAAGCCATTGGCGCCGCTTGCGCGGACTTGAAACTGATCACGGGCGGTTCCGGCATCGCGCTGGGCCTGCCGCAGAACTTCCGCCAGCGGGGCCAGTTGTCGCCATCGCATGCCGGACAGGCGGGGCGCTTGCCGCCGGCGTCCGGATTGCGCGCCGTGATTTCGGGCAGCTGCTCCGTGGCCACGCAGCAGCAGGTGGCGCACCTGCGCGAGCGCGCACCGTCATTCCACGTCGACCCTTTGCAACTGGCCGCGGGCGGCGAGGTGGTCGATGCCGTCGTGGCGCAGGCGCTGGCCTGGGCGAATCAGCACCTGGCGCAAGGCCCCATTTTGATCTATGCCACGGCCACGCCGGACGCCGTGCGCGCCGTGCAGGCGCAGCTGGGCGTGGAGCGTGCCGGCGCCCTCGTCGAGGAAACCCTGGCCGCCATCGCGCAGGGCCTGGTGCGCCTCGGCGTGGGCCAGCTGATCGTCGCCGGCGGCGAAACCTCGGGCGCCGTGGTGAAAGCGCTGGGCGTGGCGGGCTTGCGCATCGGCCCCGAAATCGACCCCGGCGTGCCGTGGACGCAAGCCTTGGCCGCGCCGGGTGACGAAGGCAGGGCGCCTTTGGCGCTGGCGCTCAAGTCCGGCAATTTCGGCACCGTGGATTTCTTCAGCAAGGCCTGGCAGGTGCTGGCATGAGCGCCACCGAATCGCGCCAGCGCGAGCTGATCGTCGACTTCGGCAAGTCGCTGTTCGAACGGGGCTTGACGGCCGGCAGCAGCGGCAACCTGAGCGTGCGCCTGTCCGACGGCTGGCTGCTGACGCCGACGAACGCCAGCCTGGGCCGGCTCGATCCCGCGCAGCTGTCCAAGCTCGATTGGAACGGCAAGCTGATCAGCGGGGCGCCGCCGTCCAAGGAGGCGTTCCTGCACCGCGCCATGTACGCAGAGCGGAGCAGCGCGGGCGCCATCGTGCATCTGCATTCGACCCATTCGGCCGCCGTGTCATGCATGTGCGGCTTGAACCATGACGACTGCATCCCGCCGCTGACACCATACTTTGTGATGAAGGTGGGGCGCTTGCCCCTGGTGCCGTATCACCGTCCGGGCGACCCGGCGCTGGCCGGCGCGATCGGCGCCATGGCGCGCAAGCACTCGGCCGTGCTGCTGGCCAATCACGGTCCCGTCGTGTCGGGTTCCAGCCTGGAAGCGGCCGTGTATGCGGCCGAGGAACTGGAAGAGACGGCAAAGCTGTTCCTGCTGCTGCGCGACGTGCCCACGCGCCCGCTCGATGCGGCGCAGATCGCGGACCTGAAGCAGACATTCAAACTCGAACTATAGAATTCAAGGAGACACGCATGCCCCGTTTTGCCGCCAACCTGACCATGATGTTCAATGAAGTGCCTTTCCCGCAGCGCTTTGCCGCCGCCGCGCAAGCGGGTTTCCAGGGCGTCGAATTTCTGTTCCCCTACGATTACGCGCTGCAGGAAGTGGCCGGCTGGCTGCGCGAAAACAAGCTGCGGAACGTGCTGTTCAACCTGCCGCCGGGCGACTGGGCGGCCGGTGAGCGGGGCCTCGCCTCGCTGCCGGGCCGCGAAGCGGAATTCCGTGCCGGCGTGGCGCGCGCCATCGAGTATGCGCTGGCGCTGGGCACCCCGCGCGTGCACATGATGGCGGGGCTGCTGCCCGTGGGTGCAGACGTCAATCTGCACCGCGCCACCTACCTGGCCAACCTGCGGTACGCGGCGAAAGCCGTGGGCGAGCATGGCATCGAGCTCCTGATCGAACCGATCAACGGGCGCGACATGCCCGGCTACTTCCTCGTCACGCAGGCGCAGGGCCATGCGCTGCGCCTGGAGTCGGGCGCGCCCAACGTCAAGGTGCAGATGGATTTTTATCACACGCAGATCGTCGAGGGCGATATCGCCATGACGTTCAAGAATAACTTCGACGGCATCGGCCACGTGCAGATCGCCAGCGTCCCCGCCCGCAACGAACCGGACGATGGCGAAGTCAATTATCCGTATTTATTCAGACTGCTCGATGACCTGGGCTACGAGGGCTGGATCGGCTGTGAATACCGTCCGCGCGGGCGCACCGAGGATGGCCTGGGCTGGCTCGCCGCACACAACAACACACAAGGAGCATGAAGATGAAAGTACTGATTACCGGCGGCGCCGGTTTCCTGGGACAGCGCCTGGCGCGCCAGTTGCTGGCGCAAGGCCGGCTGACGGACAGCCACGGCCAGTTGCAGACGATCAGCGAGCTGGTATTGGTCGACGTGGTGGCTGCGCATGACTTCAACGATGCGCGCGTCAAGGTCATCACGGGCGACATTGCCGATGGTGCCTTGATGCGCGCCACCATCGATGCGCGGACCGCGTCGATCTTCCACCTGGCCGCCATCGTCAGCGGCCAGGCGGAAGCCGATTTCGAACTGGGCATGCGCATCAATCTCGATGCCTCGCGTTTGCTGCTCGATATCTGCCGCGAACTGGGGCACAAGCCGAAGGTCGTGTTTACCAGCTCCGTGGCCGTCTACGGCGGCAAGCTGCCGGACGTGGTGCAGGATACGACGGCCCTGAATCCCCAGTCTTCGTACGGCGCGCAAAAGGCCATCGGCGAATTGCTGCTCAATGACTACAGCCGCCGCGGTTTTGTCGATGGCCGCGTGCTGCGCCTGCCCACCATCAGCGTGCGTCCCGGTAAGCCGAACAAGGCGGCGTCGTCCTTCGCCAGCGGCATCATCCGCGAACCGTTGAATGGCGAGGCGGCCGTCTGCCCCGTGGCCACCGATTTGCGATTGTGGCTGCTGTCGCCGCGCGGCGCCATCGCCTCGCTGATCGCCGGCCACGAACTGGCGGGCGAGATGTTTGGCGCCAGCCGCACGGTGAACTTGCCGGGCTTGAGCGTGAGCGTGGGCGAGATGATCGCCGCGCTGGAAGCAGTGGCCGGCGCGGACGTCGTTGCCCGCATCGGCTATGCGCCCGATCCGGCCGTCGAGCGCATCGTCAAGAGCTGGCCCGGCGCCTGGGATACGGCACGGGCCGAAGCGCTGGGCTTGACGGCCGATGCCGATTTCGCCAGCATCATCCGCGCCTACATGGACGACGCGAAGGCGGCCGCTTAGGCGGGCATGGGCAGCTGCGAGCGGCGATAGTCGAGCGGCGTGCTGCCCACCAGTTCCGTAAAACTGCGGCTGAAATGGGCCTGGTCGAAGAAGCCCAGTTCCTGCGCCAGGCTGGCCAGGTCGGGCGCATCGGGCTGCGCCAGGCGCCAGATCGCTTCCTGCAGGCGGTAGCGCTGGATCACCCATTTCGGCGGCACGCCCACGTAATCGCTGAACAGGCGCTGCAGCCGGCGTTCGCCGATGGCCATTTTTTCGCACAGCTGCGCCACGTTCGCCGGGCCGTGGTGGGCCGCCACGGCGGCAGTCAGTCTGGCGGCCAGCAGGGCGGTCTCATCGATCTGCGGCAGCCTGGCCAGCAGCAGTGCCTGCGCCTGCGCCACCATGGCAGCATCGCCGGTTTGCGCCAGCACCAGCGCCTCGGCTTGCGCGGCCGGCATGCCCAGCAGTCCATCGGCGGCGATGGTCGTGCCGGTGAAGGTGGACAGGGGCTGGGTGATGAACGGGCGCAGGCCGCCCGGCGCGAAACGCACGCCCAATACCTTGCCGGCGCCAAGCAAAGGCCGGTCGAAGGCGCCGCGCACCACGCCATGGATGGCGCTGCGGCCAAGGTCGAACACCAGGTGGGCATTCGGATACGGCAGCACCCGCTGCGTCTCCGGCGCGCAGCCCCGCCTGTCCCATTCCACCACCCAGAAATACTCGACGAACGGCGCCAGCGCGGCCGCCGGCGGGTAGGTCGCCAGGCGTATGCGGCGCGCCGCCGCCTGCGGGTCGACGATGCCTTTCGGCGCCTGCCCAGGTACCTTGAGCAGATTGACCTTGCTGTCGGCTTTATCCAATATTTGTCTCCTGCGCGGCCTTAAGCTGGTACTCTCGCATCGATGGAAAGGGCGTCATGAAATCACGCAGTCTGGCGGGCCTGGTGCTGGCCGCATGTTGTCTATCGGTGGCGCCAGCCGGCGCCGCTTCGTCTACAGAGGGGGATCATCGCATGCATGTGCACGCTACGGGAAGTTTTAGCATCACCATGACGCCGTCCGCGGCAGCGCAGCGCGCGGGGCGCACGATCTTGGGCAAGGTACTGCTCGACAAAGTCTATGCCGGCGATCTGGTCGCCACGGCCAAGGGCGAGATGCTCAGCGCCGTCACCGACACCAAGGGCGCGGCCGGCTATGTCGCCATGGAAGCCATCACGGGCGTGCTGCAGGGAAAAGAGGGCAGTTTCGTCGCGCAGCATGCGGGCACCATGGCCGATGGCCAGCAGCAGCTGTCCATCGTGATCGTGCCGCATTCCGGCACGGGACAGCTGACGGGCATCAGCGGCACCTTGGCCATCCGCATTGAGAATGGCCAGCATTTCTACGACATCGATTATTCGCTGCCGGCGCCGTAGGCGGGCCAAGGCCTGGCCCGGGTCCGGCCAGCCGTTTATTTGCCCAGGATCGACGCCACGTTGTCGGTGCCGGGCGCGCCGAACAGCTGCTGCTTGAGGATGTGCAGCTGGTCGCGCACCTGCGCCGCCTTTTCGAACTCCAGGTTCTTGGCGTGGTCGACCATCAGTTTTTCCAGGCGCTTGATTTCCTTGCTGACCTGCTTCTCGCTCATCGCTTCGAACTTCGCCGCTTCCTGCGCCACCTGCAGGGTTTCGCGCGCTTCCTGCGGGCTGTAGACGCCGTCGATCATTTCGCGGATCGATTTTTTTACGCCGATCGGGATGATGTTGTTGGCCGTATTGAAGGCGATTTGCTTGGCGCGGCGGCGTTCCGTCTCGTCGATGGCGCGGCGCATGGAGTCCGTGATGCGGTCGCCGTACAGGATCGCCGTGCCGTTCAGGTTACGCGCGGCGCGGCCGATGGTCTGGATCAGGCTGCGCTCGGAGCGCAAGAAGCCTTCCTTGTCCGCGTCGAGGATGGCGACCAGCGACACTTCCGGCAAGTCCAGGCCCTCACGCAGCAGGTTGATCCCCACCAGCACGTCGAAGGTGCCCAGGCGCAGGTCGCGCAGGATTTCCACGCGCTCCACCGTTTCGATATCGCTGTGCAGGTAGCGCACCTTGATGCCATGGTCGCCCAGGTATTCCGTCAATTGCTCGGACATGCGCTTGGTGAGCGTGGTCACCAGCACGCGCTCGTCCTTCTTGATGCGCTCGACGATTTCCGACATCAGGTCGTCCACCTGGCTGCTGGCGGGGCGCACGATGATCTGCGGGTCGACCAGGCCGGTCGGGCGCACGACCTGTTCGACCACCTGGTCCGAATGGGTCTTTTCGTATTCGGCCGGGGTGGCCGAGACGAACACGGTCTGGCGCATCTTTTGTTCGAATTCCTCGAATTTCAAGGGCCGGTTGTCGAGCGCCGACGGCAGGCGGAAGCCGTAGTCGACCAAATTCGTCTTGCGCGAGCGGTCGCCGTTGTACATGGCGCTCAGCTGGCCCGTCAGCACGTGCGACTCGTCGAGGAACATCAATGCGTCGGGCGGCAGATAATCGACCAGGGTCGGCGGCGGTTCGCCCGGCAGCGCGCCGCTCAGATGGCGCGAGTAGTTCTCGATGCCCTTGGTGAAACCGATTTCCGCCATCATTTCCAGGTCGAAGCGCGTGCGCTGTTCCAGCCGCTGCTCTTCGATCAGCTTATTCTCCTTGCGGAAGAACTCGAGGCGCTCGCGCAGCTCGTCCTTGATGGTCTCGACGGCGCGCAGCACGGTGGAGCGGGGCGTGACGTAGTGCGAGCCCGGGTACACGGTGAAGCGGGGGATCTTTTGCCGCACGCGGCCCGTCAGCGGGTCGAACAGCTGGATCGATTCGATCTCGTCGTCGAACATTTCCAGGCGCACGGCCAGCTCCGCATGCTCGGCGGGGAAGATGTCGATGGTGTCGCCGCGCACGCGGAAGGTGCCGCGGCCGAAATCGACCTCGTTGCGCGTGTACTGCATCTGGATCAGGCGCGCGATGACGTCGCGCTGGGCGACCCTGTCCTTCACGCGCAGGGTCAATATCATCTGGTGGTATTCGTTCGGATTACCGATACCGTAGATGGCCGAGACGGTGGCGACGATGATGACGTCGCGCCGCTCCATCAGCGACTTGGTGCACGACAAACGCATCTGCTCGATATGTTCGTTGATCGACGAATCCTTTTCGATGAACAGGTCGCGCTGCGGCACGTAGGCTTCGGGCTGGTAGTAATCGTAGTAGCTGACGAAGTATTCGACGGCGTTCTGCGGGAAGAAGTCGCGGAACTCGCTGTACAGCTGCGCCGCCAAGGTCTTGTTGGGCGCGAAGACGATGGCGGGCCGGCCCATGCGCGCGATGACGTTGGCCATGGTGTAGGTCTTGCCCGAACCGGTCACGCCCAGCAGGGTCTGGAAGGCCAGGCCGTCGGCAATCCCCTCGGACAGCTGGGCGATTGCCGTGGGCTGATCGCCGGCCGGAGGGAAGGGCTGGTGCAGCTTGAAGGGGGAGTCCGGGAAAGAGATAATTGCGCTTTCCGCCTCGCTGGCGGTAGATAATTCGGGCATGTGAATCAGACCTTTGTTAGAATAGTGCTCTGCTGGCGGCCCTGGCGTTGTATTTTGGGGCGCTGTCTACAACTCCGCTGTGAACCTGCTTCCAATCGAATCCAATCTTATCATGACGAACCCAACTGTTTCTGCCAGTCTGTTTAGCGCCATCGAGATGGCCCCACGCGACCCGATCCTGGGCATCACCGAAGCATTTAACGCGGACCAGAATCCCGCCAAAATCAATCTGGGCGTTGGCGTCTATTATGACGACAACGGCAAGGTGCCTCTGTTAGCTTGCGTACGCAAGGCGGAAGCCATCCTGATCGAACAGGCCGCCCCACGCACCTATCTGCCGATCGAAGGCCTGGCTGCCTACGACAAGGCGGTGCAAGAACTCGTATTTGGCGCCGACAGCGCCGTAATTCAAGAGCGCCGCGCCGTCACCGTGCAAGCCATCGGCGGCACGGGCGCACTGAAGATCGGTGCCGACTTCCTGCAGCGCTTCGCGCCGGGTGCCCAGGTCTACATCAGCGACCCAAGCTGGGAAAACCACCGCGCGCTGTTCGAGAACGCCGGTTTCGTCGTGAATAACTACACCTACTACGATGCCGCCACCCATGGCGTGAACTTCGACGGCATGCTGGCTAGCCTGAACGCCATGCCAGCCGGCTCCATCGTCGTGCTGCACGCCTGCTGCCACAACCCGACCGGCGCCGACCTGAGCGTGGCCCAGTGGGACCAGATCATTGCCGTCGTCACGTCGCGCGGCCTGGTACCGTTCCTGGACATGGCCTATCAAGGTTTCGCCAACGGCATCGCCGAAGACGGCGCCGTGGTGCGCCGCTTTGCCGACGCGGGCGGCCCGCTGCTGGTGTCGAACTCGTTCTCGAAATCGTTCTCGCTGTACGGCGAGCGCGTGGGCGCGCTGAGCGTCGTCGCCTCGAGCGCCGATGAAGCGGCACGCCTGCTGTCGCAGCTGAAGCGCGTCGTGCGCACCAACTACTCGAACCCGCCTACGCATGGCGGCAAGGTGGTTGCCACCGTCCTGGCCACGCCGGAACTGCGCCAGCTGTGGGAAGAGGAACTGGCCGGCATGCGCGTGCGCATCCGCGAAATGCGCAATGCCTTCGTGGAAAAGCTGAAAGCCAAGGCGCCGGGCCACGACTTCGAATTCGTGCGCCAGCAAATCGGCATGTTCTCGTACTCCGGTCTCACCAAGGAGCAGGTGGCATCGCTGCGCGAGCAATCGATCTACGCCGTCGACACGGGCCGTATCTGCGTGGCAGCATTGAACTCGCGCAACATCGACATCGTTATTGACGCGATCGCCAAAGTGCTTTAATATCTTGCTTCTTCGGCGCTGCATGCAAGTGCGGCGCTGATGGCAGTAGAAGGTCGGCGATGGCCGTGTTTGCCAGGATGCAGTATCAGTCTTGCAAATATGGAACAAGCGACATATAATATTGCCTCTTTTCCCTGATAGCTCAGTTGGTAGAGCGACGGACTGTTAATCCGCAGGTCCCTGGTTCGAGTCCAGGTCGGGGAGCCAGAATTCGGAAGGCCACGTTGAAAAATGTGGCCTTTTTTGTTTTTGCGCCGCCGGCGCAGGCGTCATGGCCGGCATAAGAATTTCCCATGGGAATCTGGACATGTGCTTGCTTGCCCTATATAATACGGCCTCTTTTCCCTGATAGCTCAGTTGGTAGAGCGACGGACTGTTAATCCGCAGGTCCCTGGTTCGAGTCCAGGTCGGGGAGCCAGAACATCAGCAGTATCGAAAAGCCCAGCCATTACGGTTGGGCTTTTTGCGTTTCAGGGCCTGCATGAGGCATCCGTGTCATCACTCTTGATCCAGCGCATAGGCCGCCCGGAGCCCGGCGCTATGCTGGAGGCGACAAGGCGCCGGCAGGCCTGTCATCGCCTTCAACTTCCTGGAGGGGCTGAAATGGATGAGGTCACAAGTGTTGGGTCGGCAACGATCGTGCTCGTGCATGGCGGTTTTGTCGATGGGGCGGGTTGGGAAGGCGTTTACCGGGCGCTGCGTGACGAGGGTTGCCACGTTGCTATTGTGCAAAACCCAACACTATCGCTGGCGGACGATGTGGCCGCGACCGTGCGGGTCATCGCCGCGTCGCCGGGGGCCGTGGTCCTTGTCGGTCATTCGTATGGCGGCGCCGTGGTCACGCAAGCGGGGAACGATCCCAAGGTCAAGGCATTGGTCTACATCGCGGCGTTTGTGCCGGATCAAGGCGAGTCTGTCGATTCCTTGCTGAAGAATGCCCCGCCTGGCGCGCCGGTGCCGCCGATCTTGCCCTCGCACGATGGCTTCCTGTTGCTCGACCAGAAAAAGTTTGCGACCGCCTTCGCTGCCGATGTGCCCAGGGATAAGGCCCGCTTCATGGCGGCATCGCAAGTGCCCTGGGGAGTGGCCGCGCTGACCGGCGTGGTCAGCGCGCCAGCGTGGAGGAGCAAGCCCAGCTGGTACCTGGTCGCGACCGAGGACAAGATGATTGCGCCGGCGATGCAACGCGAGATGTCCGAACGCGCGGGCTCGAAGGCGGTCGAAGTCGCCGGCAGCCATGCCATTTACATTTCGCAAGCCCATGCGGTGGCGACGCTGATCCGCAAAGCCGCCGCCAGCATTGCCGGCGGTCAGGCCAGCCTGTCCGCTTCCGGGATTGGCGTCCCGTGACGGGGCGTCGTATCAGGACTTCGGCGCCGCATCCAATGTCTTGATGATGGCTTCCTGAAATTGCACCGGTTCATCCTGGTGAATTTGATGCCCGGAATGGTCAAAGAAAAACAGCCCCTTCTTTGGCGCCTTCAATGTCTCAAAATACGCTTGCGTGATCCTGGTCGAGGTCTGGATATCGTTTTTGCCGACGAAGAAATACACGGGGCAGTCAACGCTCTTCAAGGTCCTGGGCAGATCGATGTTCATGACCTCGTTCCAGACGGGCGACCAGGTTTTCGACCATTGAAGAAACCCCGTCTTGAAGCCTTCGCTCGTGGCAAATTCCTTGCCATCCTTGTAAAAAAGCCATTTCCTTAAATAAAACATGCTTTCGTCACTTGCAAACGGGAAACTGACGCTGTCCAGTTCCTGGCTGGCGACGGCATTGTCCTTGAAATGGACTTTCAAGGTTTTCAGCAATTCTTTCTCGCTTTCCAGCTGGCTCACGACAGGATTGGACGCGAAATAGGCATGCAGCAGTTCCGGATGATGCTTGACGATATAAAAGCCCAGGACGTTGCCCCAGGAACTGCCCAGCAAGTATATTTTTTTCTGCTTGAGCTCTTTTTGTAGAAACGTGATGACCTGGTACGTGTCCTGCTCCATCTGCGCGACAGAAGGCTGGCTTGGCGATGGATTCAGTTTCAGGGTTTTTCCCGCATCGCGCTGGTCCCATTGCACAAGCGTAAATCTCTTTTTCAGGATGGCGGTAAACGCATCCGCATTCTTCATCATCGAACTTCCCGGCCCGCCCGATAAAAAGAGAAGAGCAGGCTTGTTGGAGTCATCTGTTTTGATTTCCACAAACTGCTTTATCCCGCCAATGTCGGGAGTCAGCAGCGCGTCGATGGCAAGCGGAACGGGTTGTGCTTTACATGCATAAAATGGAATCAAGGCGATGAATAACGCGGCCAGTATGCTGTTTTTTGTCATGGGCTGGTATGGATGGTTGCTTGCAGGTATCGAGTGTCCATGTAGGATATTATCCGAATAACATGTTGCAAATGAAAAATATCTGCAGCGCGTCCGCAGTGGCGCCATGGCGGGCCGCGGCCTGTGTCTTTTCCCGTTTTGCGCTATCCTGAATGCAACCACATAGGAGAGTTGCCACCATGACCTGTTCCATTCCCCTGCGCCATATCGTCCTGTGTGATTTTCTTGAGGACATCACACCGGCCAAGCATGCCGAGCTGGTCTATGAATTTTCCCAGCTTAAGAACCGCATTCCCGGCGTGCTGCAATTCGAATGGGGGCCGAACGTCAGCCCGGAGGGCCTCGATGACGGCTTTACCGATTGCTTCAGCTTGAGTTTTGCCGATACGGGCGCGCGCGATGCGTATCTGACCCATGCCGCGCACCAGGCTTTTGTCGAGCTGCTTAAGCCATGGCTGGGCCGCGTACTCGTGTTCGACTATCATCCGCAGGAAAATCCGGGCTGAGAGGCGCCGCGCATAAATTTTTTCGCGTAAATCTGGACAACTGAAAATTTGCGCTATAGAATGCGGCCTCTTTTCCCTGATAGCTCAGTTGGTAGAGCGACGGACTGTTAATCCGCAGGTCCCTGGTTCGAGTCCAGGTCGGGGAGCCAGAACATCAGCAGTATCGAAAAGCCCAGCCATTGCGGTTGGGCTTTTTGCGTTTCAGGGTCTGCTCGGTTGTGCATGGCACATCATTTTGTGGTCATCCTCATCAGTTTCAATTTCCTGCTCGCCAGATCCCCGATGAGAGGGCAGCCTGATCTTGGCTAATTATTTGTTATTAACTTAAGAATATTATTGATTTTTTAATTTTTAGGTCTTAAGCTGATGTCTTCGAGAAAAATAAATTTCTTGAATAAAATAAAAGGGATATTGGATTATGCGTAAGTTGACTGCATTGGCCGGTGTGGCTGCACTGATTCTGGTTGCGCCTATGGCGCACGCTAACTTGTTGAGCAATGGCGGCTTCGAATCGAGCACGTTTAGCGGCCCCTTCACTCAGATAAACAGCGGTGCGCGTCTGGGCGCCTGGAACGTGGACAGTGGCAGCGTCGATATCGTCAATCAATACTGGAAGCATGCGGAGGGAAACTACAGCCTGGATTTGAATGGCAGTTCTGGCGGACGTATTTCCCAGTCCTTCGGCACCGTGGTCGGGCAGCAGTACAACGTCAGTTTCAGCCTTGCCGGCAATGCCGAAGGTGGCGGCAGTCTCAAGCTGGTGGATGTGGGCGTCACCGGCGTGCACAGCTTCACGTTTGACAGTACAGGGCGGTCGCCTGCGAACATGGGATGGGTTACCGAAGGCTTCAGCTTTATTGCTACTGCTGCCAACAGCACCCTGTATTTCCAAGGCAATAACAAAAACAGTGTGTGGGGTGCGGCACTCGATAACGTATCGGTCACGGCCGTGCCGGAACCATCGACCTATGCCATGCTGGCTGCCGGCCTGGGGCTGATGGGTTTGATGGCACGCCGCCGGCGCACGCAACGCGGTTAAGGAGTTTTTCTAGGCTGAGCCACTGCCGCTCAGTGCTGCGCAACAGCCGCCACACAAAAAGCCCGGTCTTTCCGCCGGGCTTTTTTGTTTTTCACGGCGCGCGCTGATGGCACGCTGGTATAGCTTCAATTTCCTGTGCGCAGCGCTTCCAGCGCCTGATAGCCGGTTTGTATCTGCTCCGCCATGCCAGACAGGCTGCTTGCCGCATGCGGCGGTGCGTCACCCTGGAATACCGTGCCATATTTCGCATGCACGCCGCCGCGTTCGCGCATCGCTTGCAGCTGTCCTGCGGTGGTGGCGATGCGGAAGCGGGGGAGTAGCTCGTCCAATACGATGCCAGGCAATTGACTGTAGTTAATGAGCTGCAGTTGGCCCGCGGCGGCGTACGGCAGCGCGGCATCGAACAGGCTGGCCAGCACCAGGCCCGCATAGCCATCGAGATCGCCCGGCGCCAGCTGGTGCGCGGGCAGCGGCAGCTGGGCCGGGTGCAGCATGCCGGGCACCATTTGCGGGCCGCGCTGGCGCTGGTGCGAGGACAGCACGGCCAGCGGTTCGCGGTAGACGAACAGGCAGGGCGTGCCGGGAAACGCCTGCCGCAGCAGGTCCAGGCTGTGGATGTGCCAGCAATCGAACTTGATGAAGAAATGCGTCTCGTCGCCGGAGCGGCGCTGGCCCAGGGCCAGGATGGCCTGGCGCAGCATGGCAAGGCTGGCGGCCGGGTCCGCACCGTCGTGATACAGGCGCAGCAGCGAGTCGACGACGGGCGGCTCGGACATGACTATGCATTGCGGCAAGCACGCCAGCAGCTGGCTCAGCAAGGTTGAGCCGCAGCGCGAGACGTGGAAGATGAAGGCATCGGGCGCCAGGCCATCGCGAAGCGCCGCCAGCGCCGCCAGCGGCGTGCGGCAGACGCGGCGCTCCTCAGGCGGCTGGCGCGCCAGCGTATTGACAAAAAAAGCGTCGCTGAAGACCGTTTCCCCCAGGTCGCGCCAGCATATGGCGGCATCCGCCGGCGCATCGCCGCGTTCCACGTACAGCGGATACCAGCCGCGCAAGTCCATGCCCTCGTGCCATGCCACCGCCTCGCCCCTGGCCAGCAGGCGTTCCTGCTGGGCCAGGCCCGCCACAGCGTTCACGGTGCGCTCCCGTCGGCCAGCGCGGCCAATTCCCTGGCCAGCGCCAGGCTGGCAGGCGAGGGCGACAATCGCAGCTGGGCGATGATGGCCCGCACATTGCCGTCGTGGATGCCGGGGTCGCCATATTTATGGATCGCCTTCGGCACGAAGCCGGCGGCGGCAAACAGCGCTTCCAGCCAGGCATTGGTGACGCAGTCGAGCACGAGGTGGATGCGCGGCGCGCTTCCCTGGTTGTGCACGGCGTGCAGGCAGCTGGCATCCATGTACCAGGCGTGTCCGGCAGTAAAATGCACGGTCTCGCCATCGATGGTGAACAGCACTTGCGGTGAGGTGTGGATGGGGATGTGGATGCGGATCAAGCCATCGGCCAGCGACGTGCCGGCGTCGCGGTGCGCGCGGATGAGGGCGCCCGGCGCCAGCGCCAGCAGGCGCGCGGAGTTGATCTCGCAGGCAAAGCTGGCGAGCACCTCGCGCAGGCCGGGGCAGCGCGCCAGTTGCGGCGTGCCGGCATAGGCGGCACCATCGACGGGCATGATGTGGTCCGTTGCCCCGCCGGGCGAGCGCAGCGGCACGCAGCTCCAGCCGGTGTCGTAGGCGCCCGTATTGAAATGGCTGATCCACTCGCAGGCGGCGAACTGGTCGCTGTCGCGCCGCAGGCGCGCCACGTCGAAGTGCAGCGGCAGCCGCAGCCAGGTGCTGGGCGGCGTCGGCGCCGGCGCTATGGCGCGCTCCATTCCAGTTGTTCCTGGACGTCGTTTTCCCCCCGCAGGAGAAAGCCCAGCCGCTGGTACAGCGCGCGCGCAGCGGTATTGCTCTTGTTGACGGCAAGGTGGATCCGGCAGTGCTCCGCGCCCGCTTGCGCCTGCAGGCCGCGCAGCACGGCGCTGCCGGCGCCCTGGCCTTGCGCGGCGGGCAGGATGGCGATGTCGACCAGGTGCAGCACGTCGCCCTGGCGGTCCAGGATCAGGCGGCCGATGGGGGTGTCGCCGTGCTGCAGCACCAGATACGCTGCGCGCGGATACGCCTGGAGATAGCCGTGGCTTTGCATGCGCTGCTGCATGGCGATCAGCTGTTCGATGACGGCGGGCTCGGCCGGCATACGGCGCAAGTCGTCGCGCGTGGAACTGTACAGGGCGGCGGCAAAGCCATCGTCGTCGTCGCGCTGGACGCGCAACTGGTAGGGCGGGGAAAGCGGCAAGGCGTGCATCGGTGCTCCGGTAGATCGTTGCGGATGGCGGAAAATGCGCAGGCGTGTATTTGTTTGCTATGCTGCCAATTTTTCCCCGTACTTGCAATCATTTCAAGGAAGCCGCCATGCATTTTGTCCGTCTCCTGCCTTGCCCGTGGCGTCGCGCGTGAATCCGGCGCGCGCGGAACTGGCCGCCATCGCGGCCGCCCTGTGCGATCCGCGGCGTTCCCTGGCCAGCCTGGTCGGCGACACGGTGCGGCTGCGCCAGCTGGTGGAACGCCACTCGCGCCTGTCCATGGACGGGCCGGACGGCTTGCGCGATGGCGAAAGTTTCCTGCCCAGCGGCTGGGCCATCTCGCCCGTGCAGGCGGGGCTGTGCGCGCGCGAGCCGTACCGCAGCGCCGCCTTCATCCAGGGCCTGGCGCTGGCCGTGCGCGAGCGCCTGGACGCGAGCGGCGGACGGCCCGTGCGCGTGCTGTATGCGGGCTGCGGCCCGTTTGCCTTGCTGGCCCTGCCCGTGATGGCCGTGCTGGATGCGGACTTGGTGCGGTTTGCCATCCTCGACGTGCATGCCGAGACTCTGGCGTATGCGCGCGAGCTGATTGCGGCCCTGGGTCTGGACGGCCATGTGACGGACTACCTTTGCGCCGACGCGGCCGCCTGGCGCATTCCTGCCGGCGCAATGCCGGACGTGATCGTCAGCGAAACCATGAATACGGCGCTGGGCAAGGAGCCGCAGGTGGCCATTCTGCGCAATCTGCACGCGCAGGCGCCCGCGGCGGCGCTGCTGCCGGCAGCCGTCACCGTGCACCTGGGCCTGGACCGGTGCGCGCCGGATGCGCCGTGCACGGACTGGGGCCGCATATTTGCCCTCGATGGTGACGCTTTGCGCGCCTGGCAGGGGGAACTGGGCGACAGCTTGCCGGCCGCCAGCATCCGCTTGCCCGAGGTGCTGGAGCAGGCACCGCGCTTGCTGACGCGCATCCGCGTGCATGGCGACATCGTCCTGGGCGACCATGATTGCAGCCTGAACCTCCCGCTGCCTTTGCCGGGCAAGCCGGCCCTGGCCGGCGGCAGCGTGCTCGATTTCCATTACCGTCTGGGGAGCCAGCCGGGACTGGCATTTTGCCTGCGCGAAACGCCAGCATTGCACAAGGAAAATCCTCAGTAGTAATACTACATTGGCAGACAATTTACTTCTGTAGGATAATATGGAACCGGTTCCATATGCGCAAATGCAATGTAACGCAATCATCGAAGTCAACAAAACAACAAGTCTTGCGGGAGTCTCATGAACTATCCAGGCAGCGAACCATCTGCAACATCCGTTTCATCCCTTCCCCGCATCAGCCGCCGCCACGCTCTGATCGGCCTGGCCGCCTTGCTGGCGCAGGCCGGTTTCTGGAGCAATCCCCTGTCGGCCGCCATGCAGGCGCCGGCCAGCGCTGCGGCGACCGGCCTGGCGCCCGCCACCATGCTGTTCTACAGCTTGTCGCAAACCATCACGGGTCACCGCGACCTGTCCGCCGCGACGGCGGCGCGCATCGAGCAAGCCATGCGCACGAATGTGCCCGGATTCGCCGAGCGCTTGCCGCAACTGGGCGCGCTGCTCGTCACAGGCCAGGAAGCCAAGGCGCTGCTGGCGGCCGCCAGCGCCGCCGATGCGGCTTTGCGCGAGCTGGCGCTGGCCATCGTCGCCGCCTGGTACACGGGCACCGTCGCCGGCCATGCTGAGCAGGGCACGAAGTCCATCGTCGTCGCGTATGCGGAAGCCTTGATGTACCGCACGGTGGCCGATGGCCAGGTCGTGCCGACCTATTGCAATTACGGCCCCTTGTGGTGGCTGAAGGCGCCGCCGGCCGTGCGCGTCTCCGCGCCCGTGGCGCCCAAACCCGTACCGGCCCCGGCCACCACCGGCACTCCCGAACCGAAAGGCAAGCAAGCAAAATGAAATCCCCCCAATTCAAGAGTAATGGCGACGTCGTCGCCGATGTCGTCATCGTCGGCACGGGTGTCGTCGGTGCCATGATGGCCGACCAGCTGGCCGCGCAAGGCCATTCCGTGATCATGCTGGAAGCGGGCCTGCGCATCGAGCGGGGGCAAGCCGTGGAAAACTGGCGCAACATGCCGTTCGAGAACCGCGTCGGCTCCGACTTCCAGGGCCTGTATCCGCAGGCGGACAATGCGCCCGCGCCCCTGTATTTCCCGAAGAATAACTATGTGGAATTGTCCGGCCCCAGCGGCAGCAGTTTCCAGCAGGGTTATCTGCGCACGGTGGGCGGCACGACCTGGCACTGGGCTGCGTCGTGCTGGCGCCATTTGCCGTCCGACATGCGCATGAAAAGCGATTACGGCGTCGGGCGCGACTGGGCCATTTCCTATGATGAGCTGGAACCCTACTATTGCCGCGCCGAGCAGGAAATGGGCGTGGCCGGTCCCAACGATCCCGCCTTGCAGTCGCCCAGTGAGCGCAGCGCGCCGTACCCGATGGACATGGTGCCCTGGGGCTATGGCGACAAGCGCTTCGCCGAAGTGGTTAACCCGCACGGCTACCGCTCCGTGCCGATCCCGCAAGGGCGCTCGACGCGCCCGTGGCAGGGCCGTCCCACCTGCTGCGGCAACAATAATTGCCAGCCGATCTGCCCCATTGGCGCCATGTACAACGGCATCCACCACGTGGAGCGGGCCGAGCTGAAAGGCGCGGGCGTACTGGCCGAGGCCGTCGTCTACCGCATCGACACGGACCAGAACAACCGCGTCACCGCCGTGCACTGGTATGACGCCAAGAAACAGTCGCACATGGCGACGGGCAAGGCCTTCGTCATCGCCTGCAACGGCATCGAAACGCCCCGCTTGCTGCTCCTGGCGGCCAACCGGAACAACCCGAACGGCATCGCCAACAGTTCGGATCAAGTCGGCCGCAACATGATGGACCACTCCGGCTTCCACTGTACCTTCCTGGCCAATGAGCCGATCTGGACGGGCCGTGGCCCCGCGCAAAGCAGCTGCCTGGTGGGCCCGCGCGACGGCGCCTTCCGCGCGCAGTATTCGGCCAATAAGATGATCTTGAACAATATCACCCGGGTCGGACCTGCTACGCAGCAATCGCTGAAGCTGGGCCTGGTGGGCAAGGACCTCGACGACGAAATCCGCCGCCGCGCCGCGTTCGGCGTGGACCTGTCGATCAGCCTGGAACCCTTGCCCGAAGCGCACAACCGCTTGACCTTGAGCAAGACGCGCAAGGACCCGCTGGGCCTGGCCTGTCCCGACATCTACTATGACGTGGGCGATTACGTGCGCGATGGCGCGAAGGCAGCGCATGCGCAGCTCGAACACATCGGCAAGCTGTTCGGCGCCGTGGAATTCCATATCACCGAGAGTCTGAACGCGAACAATCACATCATGGGCGGCGTCATCATGGGCAGTAACCGTCTTGACTCCGTGGTCGACGGCAATTGCCGCGCGCACGACCACGCCAATTTGTGGCTGCCGGGCGGCGGCGCCATGCCGTCGGCCAGTGTCGTCAACACCACCCTCAGCATGGCAGCGCTCGGCTTGCGCGCGGCCGACGACATCGCCCGCACCCTGGCAAGGGAGGCGGCATGATGCGCCGTTTCTTGCTGGGCCTGACCCTGGCGGCCGGCTTGCCGCTGGCCGCGCGTGCTTTACCACCTGTGCCGCCGGCGCCGCCCGTCACCCTGACGCCGGACCGTCCGGCCGCGCCGGCCGCAAGCACAGCCGCCAAGCCCGATGCCCGCCTGGAGCGGGGCCGCTACCTGGCCATCGCGGCCGATTGCATGGCCTGCCATACGGCAGCGGGCGGCAAGCCGTATGCGGGCGGCTACGCCATCGATTCGCCCCTGGGCACGATTTATGCGACGAATATCACGCCATCGAAAAAGGGCGGCATCGGCCATTACACGGAGGCCGACTTTGCCCGCGCCCTGCGCGAAGGCGTGCGCGCCGACGGCAGCCATCTGTACCCGGCCATGCCCTATACCAGCTATGCGCAGCTGACGGACGCGGACGTGGGCGACCTGTATTACTACTTCATGCAGGCCGTCCAGCCCGTCGATGAAGCGGCGCGCCAGACGGCCCTGCCATTCCCGTTCAATGTGCGCCTGTCCATGCTGGGCTGGAACACCTTGTTCCTCGACAATAAACGCTTCGTGCCCGATCCGGCCAAGAGCGCGCAGATTAATCGCGGCGCCTACCTGGCCGAAGGCCTGGCGCACTGCAGCGCTTGCCATACGCCGCGCAACGCGCTGATGGCGGAAATCGGCAGCCAGACCCTGGCGGGCGCCGCGCTCGGCTCCTGGCATGCGCCCAACATCACGTCCGACAAGGTCAGCGGCATCGGCGCGTGGACGGATGCGGAGCTCACGGCTTACCTGAAGACGGGCCACGTGGAAGGCAAGGGGCAGGCGGCGGGCGGCATGGCCGAAGCCATCCAGAACAGCCTGCAATTCTTGCGCGACGACGACGTGGCCGCCATCGTGGCCTGGCTGCGCACGGTGCCGCCCGTGCGCGCGCCGGGGCAGGCCAAGGCTGCCTTCAGCCACGGCAGCGCCGCCAGCGAGGAAGCGGCATTGCGCGGCATGGCCGCTGCCACCGAGCGCCATTCCTTGAATAGCGGCGCCGTGCTGTTTTCCGGCTATTGCGCCAGCTGCCATTCGGCCAGCGGCGCCGGCAGCACGGGGCAAAGCTACCCGGCCCTGTTCAACAACACGGCGACGGGCGGCAACACGCCGGCCAACCTGGTCTCGGCCATCCTGTTTGGCGTCGAGCGCAAGATCGAAGGGGAAGAGCACGAAGCGTTCATGCCCCGTTTCGACCAGCGCTCCTACGTGCAGCCGTTGACGGACGAGCAGATCGCCTCGATCGCCAATTACGTGCTGAAACAGTATGGCAACCCGGACGTGTCGGTGACGCCCGCGTATGTGGCGCAGGCGCGCAGCGGCGGCGAAAAACCGCTGCTGGCGCGCGTGCAGCCGTTCATGCTGCCGGGCGGCATCGTGGGTATATTGCTGCTGATCGCGCTGTTTGTATGGCTGCGCCGGCGCCGTCAAGGCAAGGAATAAGTGTCGAAACGGCGGCGAATATGAACGTTGGGCGCAACTTGCAGTAAAATGCAGGCTGAAAAATGGTTACGAGCAATCGTAGCCATTTTTTATTCTGGCCCGATCCTGGCGATTGTTTTCGCTTCATTTGAAAATTGACAATGTCCCATTCCCTGCATCACCAATTCTTGCGTTTCGCCGCCGTCGGCGCTTCCGGCACGGCCGTGCAATACAGCGTGCTGTGGGGCGGCGTGGAATGGGCCGGCATCAGCGCCGCCGCCGCGTCCGGCATCGGCTACATCCTCGGTTCCGTCGTCAACTACCTCCTCAATTACTTTTTCACGTTTAAGAGCGACAAGGGGCACGGCGAGGCGGCCAGCAAGTATTTCACCCTGCTGGGCATCGGCTGGTGCATCAATACGGGGCTGATGTGGCTGCTGGTGCACCAGCTGGGCTGGTATTACTGGCTGGCGCAGGTGCTGGCGACGGGCATCGGGCTGGTCTGGAATTTCGCGGGCAGCCGCTGGTGGGCCTTCAAGCCGACCGGTGCAGCGACCAAATAAATAGTTGCAAGAAAAGAGATGCGCATAGTCCAAGACCAGGCGCGCGGTTTTACCAAAACAAGGGATTAATCATGCAGTTCCTGGAACGCTATTTCAAACTGAAGGACAACGGGACCAATGTGCGCACGGAGCTGCTGGCCGGCCTGACCACGTTCCTGACGATGGCCTACATCATCTTCGTCAACCCGTCCATCCTTGGCGACGCGGGCATGCCGAAAGACTCCGTGTTTGTCGCCACCTGCCTGGCGGCCGCCATCGGCACCCTGATCATGGGCCTGTACGCGAACTACCCGATCGCGCTGGCGCCGGGCATGGGCCTGAATGCGTACTTCTCGTACACGGTGGTCAAGGGCATGGGCATGAGCTGGGAAGTGGCGCTGGGCGCCGTCTTCATTTCCGGCTGCCTGTTCATTCTGGTCAGCCTGTTCAAGGTGCGCGAAATGATCATCAACAGCATCCCGCCCGCGCTGCGCACGGCGATCACGGTGGGTATCGGCCTGTTCCTGGCCATCATTTCCCTGAAAAGCGCCGGCGTGGTGGTGTCGAACCCCGCCACCATCATCGCGCTGGGGGACTTGCACCAGGCGGCGCCCATTTTGGCCATCCTCGGTTTCTTCATCATCGTCGCGCTGGACCGCCTGAAAGTGCCGGGCGCCATCCTGATCGGCATCCTCACCATCACCGTCGCCAGCTTCTTCTTCGGCGGCAACCAGTTCAACGGCATCGTCTCGGCGCCGCCCGCCATCGAGCCGACCCTGTTCAAGCTCGACATCATGGGCGCGCTGTCGATCGGCATCGTCAACGTGGTGCTGGTATTTTTCCTGGTGGAATTGTTCGATGCGACGGGCACCCTGATGGGCGTGGCCAACCGTGCCGGCTTGTTGAAAGACGGCAAGATGGAGCGCATGAACAAGGCCTTGCTGGCCGACAGTACGGCGATCGCCGCCGGCGCCTGCCTGGGCACGTCCAGCACCACGGCCTTCGTGGAAAGCGCGGCCGGCGTGCAAGCGGGCGGTCGCACGGGCTTGACGGCCGTGGCCGTCGCGCTGCTGTTCCTGGGCAGCCTGTTCTTCGCCCCGCTGGCGCACACGGTGCCGCCGTACGCGACGGCGCCCGCGCTGCTGTACGTGGCCTGCCTGATGCTGCGCGAACTGACCTTCATCGACTGGGATGACAGCACGGAAAGCATCCCGGCCGCCATCACGGCGCTGATGATGCCGTTTACGTATTCGGTGGCCAGCGGCGTGGCCTTCGGTTTCATCACCTATGCGGTATTGAAACTGTTGACGGGCAAGGGCAAGCAGGTCTCGGTGGTGGCCTACATCATCGCCGCCATCTTCCTCTTCAAGTTCATCTACCTGGGCGAATAGCGGGTTTGCCGGCAAGCAGTTGCCGTTGCAAAGACAAGGCCGCCCGCGCACCAGCAGGGCGGCCTTGTCTTTGGGCGCTGCCGTCGAAGCGCACGCCGCTGCCATCTGCCCGGCAATGCCCCACGAGCTGACGCCGCTGCCGGGCTGGTCCGCCGGGGATGCGCTTGATCCTGTCATGCCGGGCGAGCGCAGCCAGCCAGGGGCAAGGCGAGTCTTGCAAGCGCATGTCCGCGCGGCGGCGCGGCCGTTGCCCCCTACGCTTGCTGGCGTAAGGGCCTGTTTTGGCCGGTCATGCAGCAACAACTGGACATGGGAAATTTTGACGTATATAATGCGGCCTCCTTTCCCTGATAGCTCAGTTGGTAGAGCGACGGACTGTTAATCCGCAGGTCCCTGGTTCGAGTCCAGGTCGGGGAGCCAGAACAAGCAGTAGCAAAGGGCCACGTGGCAACACGTGGCCCTTTTGTCATGCGCGCACGGTTTCCCATTCACGCTTTCCTTCCCGTCAGTGCATCAACGGCCTGCGCGATGCCGTCCCGCGGGTGGCGGGGGCAGGCGCGGCGAGCCCCTGATCAGGGATCGACAAACACGTCGAAACGCACCTTGAGCGGGCTGCCCCAGGAGATTTCCACCCAGGCCCGGAAGCCGCCGTTATATGGTGCGATGTTGTACACGGCCATGCGGGCGGCGCCAATGAAACGGTCCTGGGGATTCGCGCTATATTCGCTGATGTTGAGAAATACGCGCGAATTGGCGTGCACATTGGCGTTGACGAAGTTGACCGAAGGATGCACGCCATTGGCCGTCCACGTGTAGTAGGTGGTGAAGGCGGCGGGGCTCAGGTTCAAGTCCTGTGCGGCCGCGCCTTGGGCGCTTTGGCCTTCCTGTTCCATCGGCGCATCGGTTTCATCCAGTGCCAGGTTGCTGCCGGTGCGATGTTCTACTTTCATTTCCATGATGTACTCCTGATCGATAGTTTGGACGCCGCGCCTGTCGTCGTGCGGCAAGACGCCCTATCTGTTGCCGTGACGGCCAGTGTCACGTCCTGGCTGATAAGGTAGCCGCCTGCTCCATGCTGTTGGAGTAAGCCATTCTAGGCATACACGGGGGCGGAAAGTGCGCGGCGCCGGCGGAAAAACGGTGCGAACTTGTGCTGGCGCAAACACCTTGCAGGCAGGGGGCTAGATCTTTTCCGGCAGGCTATTTTTACGGGGGCGCCACGCATGGCGCGCAGGACAATGGCACAATAGGCCCAGCCGACCTGCCGATACGCAACCCCTTGCGAACCTAGCCCATGCCGATACTGAACCTGAGCGCCGAAACCGATATCTATTACGAGCTGATCGACGGCGACCCCGCCAAGCCCTGCCTGGTATTCCTGCACGAGGGGCTCGGTTGCTGTGCGATGTGGAAAGATTTTCCCGCGCAGCTATGCCAGGCGACGGGTTGCCGCGGCTTGCTGTATGACCGCCACGGCTATGGGCTGTCGTCGCCGCTGGCGGCGCGCCGCCAGCTCCATTATTTGCACGATTACGCGCTGTGCGAGCTGCCGCAAGTGCTCGCGGCGCTGCTGCCGGGGCAGGACCATTTTCTCGTCGGCCACTCGGATGGCGGCAGCATCGCCCTGATCTATGCGGCGCAGCAGCCGCCGCGCTTGCGCGGCATCATCACCGAAGCGGCACACGTGTTTGTCGAAGGCATCACGCTCGACGGCATCCGCGTGGCGGACGCGGCGTTTGGCGCGGGCAAGCTGCGCGCGCTGGCGAAATACCATGGCGACAAGACGGCAACCATCTTCAAGGCCTGGTCGGACACCTGGCTCAGCTATGGCTTCCAGTTCTGGAACATCGAGTATCTGCTGCCCTCCGTCGAATGCCCGGCGCTGGTGGTGCAGGGCAGCGAGGACCAGTACGGCAGCGCGGCCCAGGTCGACACGATCGTGGCGCAGGCCCTCAACGCCATGCCCGCCATGGTCGAGCAGTGCGGGCATACGCCGCACCAGGAGCAGCCGCAGGCATTGCTGGCGCTGATGGAAGGTTTCTTGCAAGGCCGCATGGACGCGGCCGCTCACCCGAAGACTATATGATAGACCATCTCGATCACCTGGTATTGACCACCCGCGACAAACCGGCCTGCATCGATTTCTATACGCGCGTGCTGGGCATGCAGCTGGAAACGTTCGGTGCCGGCCGCCATGCCTTCAAGTTTGGCGCGCAAAAGATCAATCTGCATGAAGCCGGCAAGGAATTCCTGCCCAAGGCAGACTTGCCCACGCCCGGCGCGCTGGACCTGTGCTTCATCGCCGCCGTGCCGCTGGACGTGTTCATCGCCCATCTGGCGGCGCTGGGCATTGCCATCGAGGAAGGACCAGTGTCCCGCACGGGCGCCAATTGGCCCATCCGCTCCGTGTATCTGCGCGACCCGGACCGCAACCTGATCGAAGTGTCCGAGCGCGCCTGAGGTTGCATGCGGCGCCCAGGCGTTCAATGGCAGGCGGGATCGCTGTCCCAGCGGCCCGAGCAGATGCGTGAGCGGCACAGCATGCCTTCGATCAGGCCCAGCTGCTGACAGCGCCGCAACAGTTCCGCCGTTTCGTGTTCCGGTCCCTGTTCCTGTCCCTGTTCCTGCCTGCGCAGCACCACGTCGCGCACAGGCGGCGCCGTGCCTTCCTGCCGGTGCGCATGGGCCACCATCGCCGTCAGCAAGGCGACGTCGCTGTCGCCGGGCGCGGCAGCCGGCCTCGTCCCCTGTGGGCGGGCGGCCGCCTGGCGCGCGGGCGGCGGCGTCTTGTGCGGCGCGCTGGCGTTCGCGGCGGCCGCAGCGGGCAAGGGCGGTCCCGCCGTATTGACGATGGTGGCCGCCTGCTCCGCGTGCGGCAGCGCCGTTGCTGCTGGCACGGGGGGAATCTCGGTCATGGCTGTGGCGGGCGCCGGCGGCAGGGGCGGCACCTCCGTGTCGTAGGCGAGCACGGCCGTTACCAGCAACGCCAGGCACAGCGCGCCGGCGGCGCCGTGCCGCCAGCCGGGGCGCCAGCGCAGGGCCTGCATGGCCGCGGGTGCGGCGACGCCGTGCTCGAGCTGCGACAGGATGCCCTTGCCTTCGATGCGCGCGCCAGCCGCGCCGGCTTTGCTCAGCAGGTCAGGACCGCGTGCCTGGCCATCCCCGGTTTTCAGTAAAGACAAAATATCACCTCCGCAGTGGATCAAATTCGACTGACCTTGATGTAAACCGCGCTCATGCGGGCCGCGGACGCCTACGATCTAGCGATACCGCCGAGCAATGACTTGCCCGGTCCCGCCGATTCCCTCACGGAGCGTCCCATGTTCGTCGCCCTGATCCTGATGTATTTCCTGCTCGCCTGTTTTGCCTGCTGGCTGCTGCTGTTTCCCGGCGGCCGCGCCATCGTGCTGCACACGCTCGTCAACCTGGGCTGGCGCATGCAGCGGCGCGCGCAGGGGCTGCAGCGGGGCGGCGGCGCGCAATGGCAGCGCGTGCAGCGGCACACGGGCTCGGGCATGTCGCGCGCATGGCGGCTGCTGTGGCGGCATCGCTGGCTGAGTTTGGCAGGCGGCGTGCTGGTCATCGTGCCGCCCCTGCTGGCCTGGCTGTCCAGCGACCGTATCGCCCTGCGCGGCTATGCCGACCAGCAACACGTGATCAATGACCAGGTCAGCGACTTGCTGAAAGGCGAGCAGCTGGTGCCGCCGCCGGCCTTGCCGCCGCTGCTGTTTTCCACGGCGGAGGTGACGCAGCTGCGTCCGCTGCTGGGCGGCGCCAGCCGCAACTGGCAATTGCTCGACCACGATTTCGCGCAGCGCCTGCTGCTGGTCTTCAAGATCATGAAGGACGTGCATGGCTACGACATGGTCTTGCTGGAAGGCTACCGCAGCCCGGCGCGCCAGGACCAGCTGGCGGCGGCCGGGCCGAACGTGACGAACGCCAGGGCGTTTCAAAGCTATCACCAGTACGGCCTGGCCGCCGATTGCGCATTCATGCATGAAGGAAAGCTCATCATTTCTGAAAAAAATGCCTGGGCCATGCGCGGCTACCGTTTATATGGCGTGACGGCCGAATCGGTGGGGCTGCGCTGGGGCGGGCGCTGGACCATGATGGATTTTGGCCACACGGAATTGCCGCAACCGCGCGTGCTGGGCAAGTAAGCCGCGCCAGCCATTCTAGCGCCGCGTACCGGCCCGCATTTCACCGCTGCAAGCTTGCTTGCGCAGCGTCAATGGCATGCCGGCGCCTGCCGCGCGCTGGCGCCTTGAACTTGTCATATGTCAACAAAGGCGCGCCGCATTGCTGTCAGCATGGGCCGAATCCGCCTCGCTGCGCGGCGGCGTTCCTCCTGCTTTGCGACCTCACCCTGGGCTCATCATGCTGCGACGACTCTGGCATTTCCTCACCGACAGCCGCAATCTGACCATCTTCGGCTTCGTGGCGCTGGCCGTGTCCCTGTACCTGGGCGCCGAGGTGCTGGAAGTGGCGCTGGTCTGGGCGCTGGCCTTGCTGCTGCTGGCTTTTCTCACCTGGCTGGGCCTGTGGCTGTGGCGCAGGCGACGCGCGCGGCGCGATGCGCAGGCGCTGGGCCAGGCCATCCTCAACGAGGCCGAGATCGCCGCCGCGCAAGCGGCCTCGGCATCGACGGCCAACAACACCCAGCATGGCGAACTCGACGCGGTGCGCACGGGCATGCTGGCCGCCATCGATACCATCAAGACGTCCAAGCTGGGCCTCAAGTCGGGCGCCGCCGCCCTGTACGAATTGCCGTGGTACATGATCATCGGCAATCCGGCCGCCGGCAAGAGCAGCGCCATCCTGCATTCGGGCCTGCAATTTCCTTTCGCCGACGGCAAGATCGTGCAAGGCGTGGGGGGCACGCGCAACTGCGACTGGTTTTTCACCACGGACGGCATCGTGCTCGACACGGCAGGGCGCTACTCCGTCGTCGACGAGCACCGGGGCGAGTGGTTCGGCTTTCTCGACCTGCTGAAAAAATACCGGCGCAAGGCGCCCATCAACGGCATCCTCATCGCCGTCAGCATCGCCGAACTGAAGGGCGACCCCGACGTCGGCATGCAACTGGCGCGCAGCCTGCGCAAGCGCGTGCAGGACGTCATCGAGCGCCTGGAAGTATTCGCGCCCCTGTACATCGTATTTACCAAGGCGGACCTGATCGCCGGCTTCACGGAGTTTTTCGCGGACGCCGAACGCAGCGAGCGCGAGCGCGTCTGGGGCGCCACCATGCCGTACCAGCGCAAGCTGCCCACGGCCGACTTGCTGAGTTTTTTCGACCAGAGTTTCGATGAATTGCACGATGGCTTGACGGAGCTGAGCCTGGCCAACATGGCGCACCGGCAACGCAACACGATGGCGCCGGGCGTGTTTACGTTCCCGCTGGAATTTGCCGCCGTCAAGCCGGCCTTGCGTGCCTTCATCGCCACCCTGTTCGAGGAAAATCCGTTCCAGTTCCAGCCCGTGTTCCGCGGCTTTTATTTCACCAGCGCGCTGCAGGAGGGCGAGCCCGTCAGTGCCTCCTCGCAGCAGGTGGCGCGCCGCTTCGACCTGGCCTTCGCGCCGGCCCCGGCCGCCGTGCCATCGGGCGCGCGCCAGCACGGCTATTTCCTGCTGGAGCTGTTCCGCAAGGTCATTTTTGCCGACAAGCACCTGGTGGCCAACTACGCCAACCGCGCCAGGCTGCGCTTCAAATATGCCGTGTTCTTTGCCGCCACCGTGTCGCTGGGCGCCTGCCTGGGCGGCTGGAGCTGGTCCTACCTGGGCAACCGGCAACTGGTGGCCAACGTCGAGGCTGATTTAAACAAGGTGGTGAAGCTGCAGGAGAAGCGCCTGGACTTGCAGTCGCGTCTGGAAGCGCTCGAGATATTGCAGGACCGCATCGAGCAGCTGGAAGCGTACCGGGAGCAAAGGCCGTGGTCCTTGCGCCTGGGCCTGTACCAGGGCGACCTACTGGAGCGCAAGCTGCGCGAGGAGTATTTCGCCGGCGCGCGCCAGGTCATGCTGACCCCCGTGGCGGGCGCGCTGGAAGCCCTGCTGTTCGAAATGAACGCCAGCGCCGACCAGCTGCAGCCCACGGCGCGCACGCCGCAGACGCCGGCCGCCGCATCGCCCGCTGCAGCACCCGCCGCGCCGCGCAGCGTGCAGTACCAGGCGGCCAGCGCGACGAATGTGGAAGACGCCTACAACGCGCTGAAAACCTATCTGATGCTGGCCGACAAGACGCATGCGGAGAGCAGCCACCTGAACGACCAGCTGACGCGTTTCTGGCGCGGCTGGCTGGAGGGCAACCGGGGCGCCATGCCGCGCGAGCAGATGATACGCAGCGCCGAACGGCTGCTGACGTTTTACCTGGCGCAGATCGGCGACCCGTCCTGGCCGCGCATCGAGCAGAAGCTGGCGCTGGTCGACCAGGCGCGCGAAAACCTGCGCCGCGTGGTGCGCGGCATGCCGGCGCGCGAACGCGTGTATGCCGACGTCAAGGCGCGCGCCTCGACGCGCTTTCCCGGCATGACGGTGGCGCGCATCGTCGGCGAACAGGATCAGGCCCTGCTGGCGGGGAGCTACGCCGTCTCCGGCGCCTTTACGCGCCAGGCCTGGGAAAAGTTCGTCGAAGGCGCGTTTCGTGATGCCGCCAACCGCGAGCTGCAAAGCGCCGACTGGGTGCTGAAAAGCGCCTCCACCGACGACCTGACTCTGGAAGGCAGCCCGGAGCAGATCGAGAAAAACCTGGTGGCCATGTACAAGGCCGACTACGCGCGCGAGTGGCAGAAATTCGTGCAGGGCGTGGCCGTCGCCGACCTGAAAGGCTTCGACGGCGCCGTGCAGGCGATGAACCGCCTGGGCGACCCGCAGTCGTCGCCGGTCGCCAGGCTGCTGACGGCCATCTACGAGGAAACCTCGTGGGACAACCCGGCGCTGCAGAATGCCCAATTGCGCAAGGCCGAGCGGGGCATCATCGCGTGGTTCAAGGAAACGGTGCTGCGCCGCGCGCCGTCGCAGCTGACGGCCAGTCCCGGCGTCAATGCGCAGCTCGACCCGGCGCGCCTGGACAAACCGATGGGGCCCGTGGGGCGCGAATTTGCCGGCGTGGGCAAGCTGGTGGCGGCCAGGGACAACAATGGCTCGCTGATGCGCGCCTACCTGGAAGCGCTGTCGAAACTGCGCAGCCGCTTGAACCTGCTGAAGAACCAGGGCGACGCTGGGCCGGGCGCGCGCCAGTTCATGCAGCAGACCCTGGAGGGCAGCGGTTCCGAGCTGTCCGACGCCCTGAAACTGGTCGACGAGCAGCTGCTCACGGGGATGAGCGACGCGCAAAAGCAGGCGATACGTCCCATCCTCGTGCGCCCGCTGATGCAGACCTTTGCCGTCATCGTCGCGCCGGCCGAACTCGATATCAACAAGACCTGGGCGGCGCAGGTGTATGAGCCGTTCCAGAAGTCGCTGGCCAACAAGTATCCGTTCGCGCCCACGGCGCGCATCGAGGCGAGCAATCTGGAGATCGGCCAGTTCTTCGGCCCGGAAGGCCTGGTGGCGAAATTCGTCACGACGTCCATGGGCCCCCTGGTGGTGCGGCGCGGCGACGTGCTGGCGCCGCGCACCTGGGCCGACATGGGCATCAGCCTGTCGCCGCAGGTGGTGGCGCGCTTTCCCGGCTGGATCGCGCCGCTGGGCGCGGGCGGCGTGGCGGCCACGTCGACGGCGGCGCAAACCGTGTTCCAGATCCAGCCGTCGCCCGCGCCTGGTACCCTGGAATACACGGTGGAGATCGACGGCCAGCAGCTGCGCTACCGCAACACGCCGGCGCAGTGGACGAACATGGTGCATCCGGGCCCGCAGGGCGCGTCGGGCATGCAAGGGGCGCGCATCACGGCCGTCACCTTCGACGGACGCACGGTGGAACTGTTCAACGAGCCGGGGCAGTTCGGCCTGAAGCGCATGATCGATGCGGCGGCCAAGAAGCGCAAGGACGGCGGCGTGTTCGAACTGCGCTGGGCGCGCGGCGAGGTGGCCGTGGCGGTCGACCTGAAAATCACCAGCAGTGCGGAAACGATGGCGACGGGTGCGGGCGGGACTGCGGCGGTGCAGGAACAGGGCTTTCGCGGCATGCAGCTGCCCGAGACCATCGTGGGTGCTGCGCCTCCTGTGCCGGTCATCGCCGCGGCTGCGGGAGTGTCGCCATGATGCGCGCGCAACAGCAGGTGCGCCTCGGCTACTTCGGCAAGATCCCCGCGCGCGGCGATTTCATCAAGGCTTGCGACAACCACGCGCTGGTGCAGCTGCTCGACGACTGGCTGGCGCAGGTCATGACTGCGCTGACGGCGGAGCCGCGCTGGAAGCTCAATTACGACGCCTTGCCGCCGCTGCGCTTTGCCTTCGTCGGCACGCGCAGCCGGCGCGCCATCGCCGGGCGCCTGGAAGCGAGCAACGACCAGTCGCTGCGGCGCTTTCCCTTCATGGCCATGGGCGCGCTGGAAGTTGACGACGCCGAGGCCTTCGTCGGCTGCAGCCCGCTGGCGCTGGCACCGCTGTGGCAGCGCGTGGAGCAGCTGTCGCAGGGCATCGTGGCCAGCGCCGAGCCGGGACCGGCGCTGCTGGCGCTGGCCGGCAACGTGGTGGAAATCGAACCGGCCGCACCGTGCCACGCGGCGCGGCTGGCCGCCTTCCTGCAGGCGCAGACCGTGCATGGCTTGCAAACGATGCTCGCTTCGCCCGCGTTCCCCGTGACGGTGCGCGAACTGCTGCTGGGCCTGGGCCTGCTGCTGCAGCCGGTGCGCCGGAGCGGCTTGCCGCGCCTGGAGAAAAGCCTGGTGCTGCCGCTGCCGCAAGAGGCGCAGCTGCGCGAGCTGGTGGCCAGCTTCTGGCTGCACCTGATCGCGCCTTTCCTGCGCCAGGCCGATTTCGAACTGGCGCTGTTCTTTTCCCACCTCGACGAGGCGCCCGTGCTGGTGATCGGCTTTTGCGGCGCCGACCCGCACGGCTTGCGCGCGCTGATCGATCCGCAGGCCGGTAGCGAACGGCTGATCGTCTTCGACCGGCTCGACTGGGTCGAGGAGCAGCTGGGACGCGCTGCGGCGCTGCGCCGGTTTTCCGCCTGCCTGCAGCAGGAGCAGCTGTCGCTGCGCTCGGCCTGCGCCATGTTCACGGATACCTTTGCCTGAAGGATTGCGATGAAACCAACCGTTTTCTTCCTGCTGCTGGCCGCCGCCGTTCCCTGCACCGCCCAGGCGCAGGCGCAAGCGCCGCAGACCCCGATGCCGGGGCAGATCCTCGTCACGGGCACCCTGGCCGATGAGGCGGGCAAGGCTGCCGTGCTGGCTCGCCTGCGCGAACTGTACGGCGCCGAGCGCGTGGTCGACCAGATCGCCATCGGCAACGTGGCCGTGCCGGCCAACTGGAACGGCTACGTGCAAAAGCTGATCGCGCCGAACCTGAAGCTCATTTCACGGGGGCAGATCAGCATCGACGGCAACAACGTCAGCGTGCGCGGCGAAGTGGCGAACGAGGCGCAGCGCCAGCAGATCGCCAGCGACATCGCCACCAGTCTCAATCCCACCTACATCGTCAACAACGGCTTGCGGATCAAGGCGGCCGAGGCCGAGCAGGGCTTGCTCGATGCCGCGCTGGACAAGCGCATCATCGAATTCGACAGCGGCAAGGCTTCCATCACGCCGGCCGGCCTGGCCATCCTCGACGAGATGGCGGCCGCCATGCTCAGGCTGCGGGGCCGCAAGGTGGAGGTGATCGGCCACACGGACGATACGGGCCTGCGCGCCAGCAACGTGGCCCTGAGCCAGGCGCGCGCCGAAGCCGTGCGCGCCTACCTGGCCAGCAAGGGCGTCGCGGCCGATACCGTGCTGGTGTCGGGTCAGGGGCCGGACCGCCCCGTGGCCAGCAACACGACGGCCGATGGCCGGGCGCGGAACCGGCGCATCGAGTTCCGCATCGCGCAATGATCCGCGCGCAATGATCAGGGCAGGGTGATCGTCAGGTGCGCAGGGCGCGGGGCCAGTTTGACCAGGTCCGCATACGCGGCCAGGGTCGTTTGCGTGCCGCGCGTCAGATGCGTTTTCAGGCCCAGGTAGGCGCAGATGGCCAGCAGGGCGAAAAAGCTCGACAGCGCCCACAGCGGCACGTCGCTGCCGCGTTTGTTGACCACCTGGTCGGGGCGTTCCGCGCGCGGCGCGAAGCCGCGGCTCTTGCCCTTGATGTGGGCGATCTCGTCGCCCAGGCGCGCCGTCAGATAGCTGAGTTTTTCACCGCCGTCGATCGCATACTTGCCCTGGAATCCCAGCAATAAACACATGTGGAACACCTGCAGCGCCTGCACGCGCATGGCGCCCTTGCCGCGCAAGGCGTCGAGGCGGTCGAAAAAGTGTTCGCCGGCCAGCTGGTCGCCGAAGATCAGCAGCTGCAGCGGGCGCCGCTCCCACTGCTTGCGCAGGGCGAACGGCGAGGCGAGGATGATTTCATCGACGGCCGCGCAGAACGCATACTTGGCCGCCTCGATATCGTCGCCATCGGCGCGGATCTTTTTCGCTTCGCGTTCGAAGTCGTCGAGGAAGGTCGTGATGCGGTCCATGAAGCTTTGCTCGTCGCCGGGCGCCGAACCGTGCTTCAGCATGAACAGCATGTAAAAGCCTTCGTGCATCAGGTCCAGCAGGGCGCTGCCCGCATGCCGGCTGCCGCCTGCCGGGGCGGCGCCGCGTGATCCCAGCAGGGAGGGCGCCGCGCGCCGTTCGATGAGCTGGCTCATGCCGTCACCGCGATCAGTTCCAGCTGCAGGTCGCGTATGCCGGCCGGCACGTACACGGAGATCGACTGCGCCTTGAGCATCTGTTCATACAGGGCGCCGCGGTTTTCAATCGCAAAGTAATAGGTGTCGGGCCGCACGGGGATGGCCGCCGGCACTTGCGGCGCATGCGACAATTTGAGGCCGGGCATGGCCGTGAGCACGCATTTTTCCACGTCGTCGGGCGCGCCCACTTTCACGCGCACGGGCACCACCTCCACCAGTTCGATGGCGGGCATGGCGGCGCGTATCGCCAGGTACAGGGTGGTGTGCTGGTCGATCTTGCCCGAGTCGAGCTTGCCCAGATGATACGAGGGCTTGTCTTCCAGCAGGGCGATGGAAAAATACTTCGACGAGATGACGGTGTCGAGCAGTTCGCGGATGATCGCGTCGATGGCGTCGAAGCAGGCGCCCGGCTGCGCGTGGTCGTAGGCCGGCAGGCTGGCCAGGGTGTAATGCTTGGAGTAGCTGAGCAAGCCGCCCGCCAGGCCCAGCAGCGCCTCGTACAGGCGCTCCGGATGCAGGGCCGGATGGCGCACATAGTGCATCAGCGCGGCGGCGGCCGTGCTGACCGTGTGCAGCAGCCAGAACGAGGACACGTCGCCCGAGCGGAATTCGATCACGTTGCGGCTCGGTTCGCGGTGGTGGCCGTGCAGCGCGCTCACCTTCGCCTGCAAGGCGTCGAGCAGGTGTTCCAGCACGCCCTGCAGGCGCGGCGCGCCGGCGATCGCCAGGCTGGGCGCCATGAACGAGGGCACGGGCTCGAAGCCGCCCGATACCGTGCGCCGCAAGGCGATCAGCGGCAGGCAGTCGTAGGAGCCGCGCGCCTCGCTGTCGGGAATCAGGCGCACGGTCTTCTTCAGGTAGGCCACGTCGGCCACGGCGGACTCGGTAAACAGGTCGGGCGTGGCGCGCATGGCGTGCGCAAAGCGCGTGGCCGCCGGCGTGCCCGCCGCCTGCGCCGTGTAATTCATGCCCTCGCGGTTGAGGATGGGCAGCGCCGCGTAGTACGTCACTTCCTGCACCGCCGGCGGCAGCGCTTCCAGGTCGACCGGAGGGGGCAGGGTGTCGCTGCCGGGCGCGCCGTCGCCCAGCGCCTCGAACACTTCGCCGTCGCGGAAGATGGCCGACAGGGCGTGCAGGCGCAGGGTGCCCGTCTTCAGCGCGGCCAGGTCCCACTGCATGTGCGCCACGCCCCACAGGTAGGGATGCAGCGCGCTGGCCGTGTGATGCAGGCGCGCTTCGTGATACTGGTCCTGGCGCTGGAAATGCTGCGGCCGCAGGAACAGGCCTTCTCCCCACAAGACTTTCGCTGCCATGCCCATCTCGTTTCTCCTTGTATGTGTGGTGCGCCGCTGCGTTGTACGGGTTTGCTTTACTGGCAGCGCGCGGCCGGCGGCGTGGACGCGCCGCTGATGCTGAGCGCGCAGGCATGCAGGCCGATGGTGATGCCGCCGCGTGCCGCGTCGGCGGCGGCAAAGGTGGCGCGCCAGCGCTGTGCCGCAGGCGCGCGGAACAGGGCCACGACGCCGATGAAATACGCTTCCTTGCTGACTTTTTCCTGCACTTCGTAGCGCTGGCCCGGCACCAGCAGGACCTCTTTGACTTCCATCAGGTCGGCGCCCAGCGCCGCCTTTTCGCGCTGTGCGTCGAGGAAGCTGTCGTAGGGCGCCTGCTCGAAGGCGGCGTTCTGGCGCAGCTTGTAGATGCGCGCCACCAGCGCCAGCGGCCGGCCGTCGGCATCCGTGTTGAGGCGCTGCGCCGCGTGCAGGCGGATGCTGACGTTGCGCGGCGGCTGCTGCGCGTCGGGCAGTTCCGGCGGCGGCTTGGCCAAGCCCGCCATCTGCAGCGCCGCGTTGGCCAGGGTGCCGATGGCGCCGCCCGCACAGCCGGCCAGCAGCAAGGCCAGCAGCGACACCGGCAGCAATAGCGCGGTGGCGCGGACCGGGCGGCGGAACGGGGCGTCAGATGGCATAGGCTGGGCTAGCTTTGCAAGGTGAATGGAGGAAATAAAAGTGCTGCAGTCATTTAAACGCATGCAGTGGCGACCTGCTTGCGTTGGCGCAAGATCCGCCTGCGATCAACGCAGTTCCTGCGCCAGATCAGGATTCATGTCGCTGTACACGGCTGTGATGTGGAACTTCTTCTTTGCTGATTAATCTCAATCTGGCCAAAAAATTGGCGATCAATAATGGCCTCCACCAAGGCGCCGCCCATCTTTCCCAGCGGTAGCGTCCTCCACGTGAAGGAGTGCCCCCGATGAAGCCAGCCACCACGTTGCCCCGTATTGCCTGCCTCGCCAGCGCCTTGCTGCTGGCCTCCTGCGCCACGCCAGAGCAGGCGGCGCCCCCTCAACCTGCCGCGCCGACGCTGGCGCAAGTCATGAGCGACGCCGATGCGGCCGCGCGCGCCGGCCAGTACGAGCGCGCCATGACCCTGCTTCAGCGCGGCGGCACGAGCTACCCGGCCGACAAGGCGCCGTGGCTGCAGATGGCGCAGATGAAGTTCGACCGCGGCCAGTACGGCGACGCCATCGGCCATGCGCTCGAAGCGCTGGAACGCGACCCGGACGACAAGGTCGCCAACAGCATCGTCGCCGTGAGCGGCTTGCGCCTGTCCGGCAAGGCGCTGGCCGACCTGTCGCGGCAAAACAATCTGAATGGCTCGCTGCGCTCGGAGGCGCAGGACCTGGCCAAGCTGCTGCGCGCGAGCATCGGCGAGGACGTGCTGCTGCCGCCGGCCAGGCGCCCGGCGGCCGGCAAGCGCGCCGCCGGTGCCGGCACGCCGGCGGCGAAGGGCGCGGCGGCGCCAGGCAGTGCGGCCGACCCGTTCAGCGGCCTGAAATAAGCCAGCATCCCCACCATCTCCTTGCAAAGGAAGCGATATGCCCAAGTCCGACAGCGTGCAGAAACGCCTGCAAAAGATACGCGCGCCGCGCGTGCAAATGACCTATGACGTCGAGATCGGCGACGCGATTGAAAACAAGGAGCTGCCCTTCGTGGTCGGCGTGCTGGGCGACTTTGGCGGCAATCCGGACAGCGAGAAAAAACGCCTGAAGGAGCGCAAGTTCGTCGCCATCGACCGCGACAACTTCGACGAAGTGCTGGCCGGCGTGGAGCCGGTGGCGCGTTTCGCCGTGCCGAACCGCCTCAGCGAGGCGGGCGGCACGTTCGCCGTCGACCTGCACTTCCGTTCGATGGACGACTTCCGTCCGGAATCGGTGGTGCGCCAGGTCGAACCCTTGCGCAAGCTGCTCGAGGCACGCACCAAGCTGGCCGACTTGCGCAACAAGCTGGCCGGCAACGACAAGCTGGAAGACTTGCTGACGGAAGTGCTGAACAACACGGACAGCCTGGCCACCCTGAAACCGCAGTTCCCAGCGCAGGAGGATTGAGATGAACGCCCAGGCAGAAGCCCCAGAATCCCTCTCTGTATCCGCATCCGATGCGCCGGCCGCCACCGATTTGCTGGACCAGATCGTCGAGCAGAGCCGCGTCGCCAAGTCCGGCGCCGAACATGCGCGCGCGCGCGACCTGATCTCGGAACTGGTGGCGCAGGTGCTCGATGGCACGGTGCTGATGTCCAGCAGCCTGTCGGCCACCTTGGACGGGCGCGTGGCGGAAATCGACCGCCTGATCTCCGCCCAGCTCAGCGAAATCATGCACGCGGCGCCGTTCCAGCAGCTCGAGCAAAGCTGGACGGGGCTGCGCTACCTGGTCGGTAATTCCGACACGGGCACGCGGCTGCAGATCCGCATGTTCAACGCCACCAAGCGCGAACTGGTGAAGGATTTCCAGGCGGCGCTGGAGTTCGACCAGAGCAGCATGTTCAAGAAGGTGTATGAGGAGGAATTCGGCACCTTCGGCGGCGCGCCGTTCGCCGCGCTGCTGGGCGACTTCGCCATCTCGCGCCAGCCGGAAGACATGTATTTCGTCGAGCAGATGTCGCACATCGCCGCCGCCGCGCATGCGCCGTTCATCGCCTCGGCCGCGCCGGAACTGTTTGGTCTGGAAAGCTACGGCGACCTGGGCAAGCCGCGCGACCTGGCCAAGGTGTTCGACACCATCGAATACGCGAAATGGAAAGCCTTCCGCGAATCCGAGGATGCGCGTTACGTCGGCCTGACCTTGCCCCGCTTCCTGGGCCGGCTGCCGTTCAATCCCGTCGACGGCACCACCGTCGAGGGCTTCAATTTTGTCGAGGAAGTCGACGGCAGCGACCATCACAAATACCTGTGGTGCAACGCCGCGTATGCGTTCGGCTGCAAGCTGACAAGTGCCTTTGCCGACTATGGCTGGTGCGCCGCCATCCGCGGCGTGGAAGGCGGCGGCCTGGTGGACGACCTGCCGACCCATACCTTCAAGACGGACGAGGGCGACGTGGCCCTGAAATGCCCGGCCGAAGTGGCGATCACGGACCGCCGCGAAAAGGAATTGTCGGATCTGGGTTTCATCTCGCTGGTGCACTGCAAGAACACGGCGTATGCGGCGTTTTTCGGCGCGCAGTCGGCGCAGAAAAGCCGCAAGTACAACAGCGACGCGGCCAACGCCAACGCGGTGCTGTCGTCGCAGCTGCAGTACATCTTTGCCGTTTCGCGCATCGCCCACTACATGAAGGCCATGATGCGCGACAAGATCGGCAGCTTTGCCGCCGCCTCCAACGTGGAAGATTTCTTGAACCGCTGGCTGATGCAGTACGTGCTGCTCGACGATAACGCCAGCCAGGAACAGAAGGCGCAGTTCCCGCTGCGCGAGGCGTCCGTGCAGGTGCATGAAGTGCCGGGCCGGCCCGGCGTGTACCGCGCCGTGTCCTTCCTGCGGCCGCACTTCCAGCTCGATGAATTATCCGTTTCGCTCCGACTGGTCGCGGAGTTGCCGAAGTCGACCAATTCCTGATTCACCCATCTTTCAACCAGAGGAGCACACCATGGCAATCGATGTATATCTGCAGATAGACGGCATCAAGGGCGAGTCCACCGATGACAAGCACAAGGACTGGATCGAGTGCAAATCGGTCAGCTGGAGCGTCGAGCAGCCGAAGTCCGCCACCGCCTCGACGGGCGGCGGCCACACGGCCGAACGCTGCGAGCACAAGGACATCGTCATCTCCAAGCTGGCCGACCTGGCCTCGCCGGTGCTGCTGCAGACCTGCTCGGCCGGCAAGACCATCCCCAAGGCGCGCTTCGAATTCATGCGCGCCGACGGTCAGGGCGAACGCGTCAAGTATTTTGAGATCGAAATCGAGAATGTGCTGATCGGCGCCGTCACGCCGAACGTGGAAGAGGGCGACATCCTCGGTGAACACGTCGGCTTCAAGTTCTCGAAAGTGAAGTGGAAATACACGCAGCAAAAGGTGACGGGCGGCGCCGGCGGCAATACCTCGGGCGGCTGGGACCTGGCCGCGAACCGCGTGGCTTGATCCATGGCGCGCGGCGCGCGACGGCCACCTTCGCCCGCGCCGCGCCGACTTTTCAGGAGAGCGCATGGACAGTTATGTACCTGGCCTGTTCGACCGCCTGATGGGCGACGGCGGTGCGGCGGGCGGCGTGGCGGCGCGCCTGTCGCTCGATCAATTGAAGGATGCGGTGGCGCGCGACCTGGAGGAACTGCTCAACACGCGCGTGGCCCTGCCGCCCGGCGCGCTCGACGCCTATCCGGAATGCGCGGCGTCCATCGTCAACTATGGCCTGATCGATTTCGCCGGCATGTGCCTGTCCAGCAGCGATGACCGCGCCCGCATCTGCGCCGCGCTGAAGGGGGCCATCGAACGCCACGAGCCGCGCCTGCGCAACGTGCGCGCCCGCCTGGAGCGTGAAGCGGGCGCCATCAACCGCGTCGGCTTCGTCATCAGCGGCACCCTGGCCGTGATGGCCGGCGGCGAGACGGTCAATTTCGACGCCGTGCTGCAGCCATCGTCGCTGCGCTATTCGATCAACCGCAAGGGAGCCGCCGCATGAGCAATAACCTCAAAACCCTGATCGCCAAACTGAATGACACGTCACGCACGGCCGCCACCCGCGCCGCCGCCATCTGCGTGGGACTGGGCCAGTATGAAGTCGATATCGAACACCTGTTCCTGGCGCTGCTGGAACAGGAGCGCAGCGATTTCGTCACCATTGCGCGGCGCAGCGAAATCAGCCTGACGGCGCTGGAGGCGGACCTGCGCCGCGAAATCGGCGGCTTCCGCACGGGCAGCGCGCGCACGCCCGTGTTTTCACCGCACTTGCCGCTGCTGTTCGAACATGCCTGGCTGGTCGCCTCGCTCGATACGGCGCAGCCGGGGCCCATCCGCAGCCGCCATCTGCTGCTGGCGCTGCTGACGGAGCCGGAACTGTCGCAGCTCGCGTACCGCGGCTCGAAGCTGTTCGCCCGCTTCAGCGTCGAGCAATTGAAGCATCATCCGGATAGACTCACGGCCGGCTCCGGCGAGGAGGAAAGCGCGGCAGTGCCGCGGCTTTCCGACACCGGTGACGATCCTGTTGCTAGCCTGGCCAGCAAAACCCCGGCGCTGGATCAGTTCACCACCGACCTGACGCAGCTGGCGCGCGACGGCAAGCTCGATCCCGTGATCGGCCGCGAGGCGGAGATACGCCAGGCCGTCGATATCCTGCTGCGCCGCCGGCAGAACAATCCGATACTCACAGGCGAGGCGGGCGTGGGCAAGACGGCCGTGGCGGAAGGCCTGGCCTTGCGCATCGCCGCCGGCGACGTGCCCGAGGTGCTGCAGGGCGCGCACATCCACGCGCTCGACATGGGCTTGCTGCAGGCCGGCGCCAGCGTGAAGGGAGAATTCGAAAGCCGCCTGAAAAATGTCATCGACGAGGTGGCGAAAAGCCCGCACCCGGTCATCCTCTTCATCGACGAGGCGCACACGATGATCGGCGCCGGCGGCCAGGCGGGGCAGAACGACGCGGCCAACCTGCTGAAACCGGCGCTGGCGCGCGGCGCCCTGCGCACGATCGCCGCCACCACCTGGAGCGAGTACAAAAAATATTTTGAAAAGGATGCGGCGCTGGCGCGGCGCTTCCAGGTGGTCAAGGTGGAAGAGCCGAGCGAAGACATCGCCTGCGCCATGCTGCGCGCCATGGCGCCGCTGATGGAACGCCATTTCGGCATCCGCGTGCGCGACGCCGCCATCGTCGAGGCGGTGCGCCTGTCGCACCGCTACATCAGCGGGCGCCAGTTGCCGGACAAGGCCATCGGCGTGCTCGATACGGCGTGCGCCAAGGTGGCGCTGGGCCAGCGCGCCACGCCGGCACAGCTGGAAAACGCACACCGGCGGCTGGAGCGCATCGGCGCGGAAATCGCCGCCTTGAGCCGCGAGGCGGCCGATGGCGAAGCGCCCGGCAAGGCCGGCGCCGCGCGCCTGGCGCGGCTGCGGCGCGAACATGACGAAGGCCAGGCGGCGGTCGCGGCGCTGGCGCAGCGCTGGGAGCGCGAAAAAACGCTGGTGGCGCAGATCGGCGACTTGCGCGCGCAGCTGCGCGGCGAGCGGCCGGGCGAAGTGGGCGCGGCGCGCCTGCTGGCGCTGAAGGAAGAACTGGCGGTCCTGCAGGGAGAAGCACCGTTGTCGCCGCTGGAAGTCGACGCCCAGGTGGTGGCCGGCATCGTCGCCGCCTGGACCGGCATCCCGCTGGGCAAAATGCTCAAGGACGAGATCCGCACGGTGCTGGCCCTGGATGGCGCGCTGCGCGAACGGGTGCTGGGACAGGACCACGTCATCGACGCGGTGGCGCAGCGCGTGCGCACGGCGCGCGCCAGCCTGGACGACCCGAACAAGCCGCAAGCCGTGTTTTTGTTTACGGGGCCGTCCGGCACGGGCAAGACGGAAACGGCGCTGGCGCTGGCCGATCTGCTGTATGGCGGCGAGCGCAAGCTCATTACCATCAACATGAGCGAATACCAGGAGGCGCACAGCGTGGCCGGCCTGAAAGGCTCGCCGCCCGGCTATGTCGGCTATGGCGAGGGCGGCGTGCTGACGGAAGCCGTGCGGCGCCAGCCCTACAGCGTGGTGCTGCTCGACGAGGCGGAAAAAGCCCATCCCGACGTGCTGGAACTGTTCTTCCAGGTCTTCGACAAGGGCGTGCTCGATGACGCGGAAGGACGCGAAGTCGATTTTCGCAACACCATCATCATCGCGACCTCGAACCTGGGGTCGGGCGCCATGATGGCCGCCTGCCTGAACCGCACAGCGCCAGACTTGCCCACGCCGGCCGCGCTGGAAGAACTGGTGCGCCCGCAGCTGGTGGCGCATTTCAAGCCGGCCCTGCTGGGCCGCCTGAAGGTACTGCCGTTCTATCCCCTGAACGACGCGGTGCTGGCCGAGATCATCGCCCTGAAGCTGGCGAGGATAGGCGCGCGCATCGCGCGCAACCACCAGGCGCAGTTCAGCCATGACGCGGGCCTGGTCGACGCCGTGCTGGCGCGCTGCACCGAGGTCGATTCGGGCGCGCGCAATGTCGATCAAATTCTGAACGGCAGCCTGCTGCCGGCCATCGCCGAAGCGGTGCTGGCGCGCATGGCTGCAGGCGAGCCGGTCGCGTCGATACGCGTCACTGCCAGCAAGCAGGGGCAATTCAAGTACACTATCCGATAATCCACCTTCCGGAGAGCGCCATGTTCAACCTGGAGCAGTTGCTGCACCCCGTCAGCGCCGTCAGCCCCTGCGGCGAAGACATCACCTTCAGCCAGGAGCTCGACGCCATCGCGCGCGCGCGCCAGTACGACGACCCGAGCCTGGACCAGGGCGAGTGGGTGACGGCGCTGAAGGAAGCCGACTGGCCTTTCGTGGCGACGCGCTGCGAACAGCTGATCGCCACGCACAGCAAGGATTTGCGCGTGGCCGTGTGGCTGGCCGAGGCGCACGCGAAAACGCGCCATTTCCGCGGCTTGGGCGACGGCTACGCGCTGCTGGCCGGCCTGTGCGAGCGCTATTGGGATGGCTTGTATCCGCCGGCGGAAGAGGGCGACCAGGAACAGCGCATCGGCAACGTCTTCTGGCTGCTCTCGCGCACGCCGCAGCTGCTGCGCGAGATCCCGCTGACCGAAGGCAGCGATGGCCTGTTCTCGCTGCAGGATTTCGATGCGGCGCGCCAGCGCGCGGCCGCCAGCCTGGCGCAGGGCGCAGCCGATCAGGGCTGGGGCGATGCGCGCCACGACGAAGGGGTGACCCTGGCGCAGATGGAGGCGGCGCGGCAAAGGAACACGCGCGCCTTTTCCGACGCCTTGCTGGCCGATGCCCAATACTGCATGCAGTCGCTGCTGGCCTTCGAGCGCAGCGTCGATGCGCGCTTCGGCGTCGATGGCCCGAGTTTTCGCGCCGCGCGCGAAGCGCTGGAAAACGCCATTCATTTCATCGCGCCGCTGTCGCCTGGCGCGGACCTTGCCGGCGCGCCGGCCGCCGGTCAGGGCGCTGACGCAGGTGCAGGCGGGGGCGCCATCGTGCAGCGCCAGCAGGCGCTGGCCCAGCTGCGCCAGGTGGCCGATTTCTTCCGCCGCACGGAGCCGCACAGCCCCGTCGCCTACCTGGCCGACAAGGCCGCCAGCTGGGGCGAGCTGCCGCTGCACCTGTGGCTGCGCGCCGTCGTGAAGGATTCAAGCACCCTGGCGCAGCTCGACGAGATGTTGGGCACGAACGGCGCGAACGGATGATCGGTTTGCGCGCTTCCATGCTAATCTTCCGGCATGTCCAGAATGCTCATCCTGCCTGCCGCGCTATGCCTGTTCATCGCCGCCGGCGCGCGGGCCGAGGGTGCGACGCCGCTGGTGATCTATGGCGACGACGATTATCCGCCGTACTCCTACGTCGAGAACGGCCGGCTGAAGGGCATCTACACGGAGATCGTGCGCGAAGCCGTGCAATCGATGCCGCAATACGCGGTGCAGCTGCGCCCCGTGCCCTGGAAACGGGGCGTGCTGATGCTGCAGACGGGCGAGGCGTTTGCCCTGTATCCGCCGTATTCGTGGCGCAGTGAGCGGCCGTACGTGCGCTATTCCGTGCCGCTGCTGATGGAGCAGCTGGTGGTGCTGTGCAACCAGGACGTGCTGGCGAAACGCGCGCTGCGGCAGTGGCCCGCCGATTACGGCGGCCTGCACATCGGCGTGAACGCGGGTTTTTTGCTGGGCGATGCGAAGCAGACGGCAGCCCTGCAAGCGGCCAACATCGTGTTCGATACGGCCAAGGGCACGCGCACGAATCTGCTCAAGCTGATACGCGGGCGTATCGATTGCTATGTCAGCGACCGCCTGTCGGCGCAGTGGGAATTGCAGCGCATCCGGCGCGAGGGTGCGCCGGGCACGCCGGTGCAGGCGATCCAGGCGATACAGGAAACCGCGCAGCTGGCCAGCCAGCAGGGGCACCTGGGTGTGACGGAGCGCCGGCCCGCCGCCTACCCGTACCGCGATGATTTTATCGAACAATTCAATGCCGCCATTGTGCGCATGCAAGCCAGTGGCGCGATCCGCCGCATCGTCGACCGCGCGTTGCTGCCCTGACCTTGCTGCCCAGAAACTGCTACCTTGATTTCATTCGTTGGAGAAGACCATGAAAAAACTGTTGTTCCTGTGTGTGCTCGTGCTGGCCGGCTGCGTGGGCCGGCCCGAGAATATTGTACCTGTCAGCAACTTCGACACGACCCGCTATCTGGGCAAATGGTACGAGATCGCGCGCCTCGACCATTCGTTCGAACGGGGCCTGAGCCATGTGACGGCCGACTACAGCCTGCGCCAGGATGGCGGCCTGAAAGTGCTCAACCGGGGCTACCAGGATGCGGACGCGAAGTGGAAGGAAGCGGAAGGCAAGGCGTATTTCGTCGACAAGAAAGACGTGGGTTACCTGAAGGTGTCGTTTTTCGGCCCCTTCTATGGTGCCTATATCGTGTTTGATTTGGACCAGCAAGAATACAGCTATTCCATGATCAGCGGCCCCGACAAGTCCTACTTCTGGTTGCTGTCGCGCACGCCCAGCATGGATCCTGCCTTGCAGCAGCGCCTGATCGAGAAAGCACGGGGGCTGGGTTTCGATACGTCAAAATTGATCTACGTGAAGCAAAACTGACCTTGCTTGCCTGCCGCCCGTTCGTGGCGGCAAAGCACCTTCTGGTTGTTGCTTTTCTGCATGTTATTTCTTGCAATACCATCCTGATTCACTCACAATCTGCTCCAAAGTGGTGCGCTGCGGCGTGCTGCCATTCTGGTGACGCGCCTACCGTTGCGTCGCCGCTCGTGATTGCCGCACGGCGGATGCCTGCTATAGTGATTTGTAGCAGTAAGTCGGTTTCGTGGCGTCTGTGCATTGTTTTCTTCAGATAGGAATCACGCAATGAAAAACCTCAAAATCGGCGTACGACTCGGTGGCGGTTTCGCTGCCGTCCTGCTCCTGTTGACGACCCTGACCGTGGTGGGCATCGTGCAGATGCAAAGCGCCAGCAAGGAAACCGATGCGCTCGTCAACGTCAAGGTGCGCAACGAGCGCCTGATCGGTGAATGGACCAAGGTCATCGAGGTGAACGCGGCGCGCACGGCGGCCGCCTGGAAAGTCAGCGATCCCGAACACCAGAAGCAGTTTGAAAAGGAAATGGCGGTCTCGTCATCGCGTGCCACGGAAATCCAGGACGCGATCGGCAAGAGCGAGCTGAACGCTGAAGAGCAATCGCTGTACCAGGAGGTGCTGAGCACGCGCAAGGCCTACACGGAAGTGCGCAAGAATGTGTTCAAGGCCAAGAATGCGGGCGACCTGGAACTGGGCAAGCGCCTGTACGAAGGCGACATGGCCGCCAAGCGCGACGTCTACCTGGCGGCGCTGAAGAAGCTGGAATTGCTGGAAGCCAAATTGCTCGATGAAACGGCCGCGCAAATCCGTTCGCGCTACGAAAACGGCCGCTTGCTGCTGATCTCGCTGGGCGTGGTTGCCATCTTGCTGGGCATCGCCTGCGCGTACTGGATCACGCGCTCGATCACGCGTCCCATCACGCGCGCCGTCGAGGTGGCGCAAGCCGTTTCCGCTGGCGACCTGACCAGCCATATCGTGGTGGAAAGCCGCGATGAGACGGGGCAGCTGATGCACGCGCTGAAAAATATGAACGATAAACTGGTCAGTATTGTCGGCCAGGTGCGCGCCGGCACTGAATCCATCAGCACGGCGTCGAGCGAAATTGCGGCCGGCAACCTGGATTTGTCGTCCCGCACGGAAGAGCAGGCCAGTTCGCTGGAAGAGACGGCGTCATCCATGGAAGAGCTCACTTCCACCGTGAAACTCAATGCCGACAATGCGCGCAGCGCCAACCAACTGGCCATCGACGCCTCGCAGATCGCCAGCAAGGGCGGGGTGGTGGTGTCGGAAGTGGTCAGCACCATGGGCTCGATCAACGATTCCTCGCGCAAGATCGTCGATATCATCAGCGTCATCGACGCCATCGCCTTCCAGACGAATATCCTGGCATTGAACGCGGCCGTGGAGGCGGCCAGGGCCGGCGAGCAGGGCCGTGGTTTTGCCGTCGTCGCTTCCGAAGTGCGCAACCTGGCGCAACGATCGAGCGCGGCGGCCAAGGAAATCAAGGGCTTGATCGACGATTCCGTGCAAAAGGTCGAGGCCGGTTCGCAACTGGTGGACAAGGCGGGCCGCACCATGGATGAAATCGTGCAAAGCATCAGCCATGTGACGCAGATCATGAACCAGATCACCGACGCCAGCGATGAGCAGCGCGCCGGCATCGAGCAAGTCAACCAGGCCATCGGCCAGATGGACCAGGTGACGCAGCAAAACGCGGCCCTGGTGGAAGAAGCGGCCGCCGCGGCCGAATCCATGCAGGAACAGGCGGCCAAGCTGGCCGACGTGGTGGGCGTGTTCAAGCTCGATGCCACGCAGCAATATGTCTCGGCCAGCGTATCCGCCCGTCCCGCCGCAGCCACCGTCGTCAAGCCTGCCGCACGGCGCACGGTCACCGCTTCTGCGCGCACCTCCGCGTCGACGTTCGTCGCCCACTCTGCCAGCGGCCCAGCCAAGGCCGCAAAACCGGACACGACGCCCGCCAGCAAGCCGCGCGCACCGGTCGCTTCCGGCGCCGATGAGTGGGAAGAGTTTTAATCCGTTGTTTTAATCCGTTGTTTCAGGCCTTTCCAAGCAGTTTTTGGCAGTTGTTTTAACCGGCCCTTCACACGGCCATTCCCGCTGGCATGGCGTGGGCGCTACAATCGCGGCTTGAAGACAGCCGCGAACGCGCTCCGCCATGACCACCCGCCGTACCTCCAGCACTAGCTCCAGTCATCCCTCAGCATCGTCCTCCCTGGCGGAGCCGGCCAAACGCGCACGTTGCCCGGTCTGCCTGCGCGCCGCAGCCAGCTGCATCTGCCGCTGGATCGCTCCCGTTGCCCACGCCGTGGAAGTGCTGATCCTCCAGCATCCGCTGGAAGTCCACAACGCCAAGGGCAGCGCCCGCTTGCTGCACCTGAGCTTGCCCAACAGCCGCCTGCTGACGGGCGAACAGTTTGCCCCGGAGGCGCTCGCCGAATTGCTGGCCGGCAAGCACAATGTGCTGCTGTACCCGGATACGCCCGGCGACCGTTCGCTGGGCATCGCGCCGCCGCCAGCGCTCGACCCCGCCATCTTGCTCGATCCCGCCCGGTTGGCGACCCAATTGCGGCTGGTGGTGCTCGATGCCACCTGGCGCAAGAGCCGTAAGATGCTGTACTTGAATCCTTCGTTGCAACAGCTGCCGCGCCTGCCGCTGCGCGATACGCCCGCCTCCCATTATCTGATCCGCAAGGCGCACGCGCCAGACCAGTTATCGACCCTGGAAGCGACGTGTTATGCCCTGATGCAGTTGGAGCAGGACGTCCCCCGCTTCGTTCCCCTGATCGCGGCATTCGACGGCTTTGTCGCGCAGCAGTTGAGTTATGTCATGCTGCACGGCGAAAAAGCTTGAAACGACAGCACGGCAGCCCTTGATCTTGGCCGCACAGCGGCATAGTATACTGTACGTATATACAGTTGATGGGGCCGTTCATGAAAGCAATCATTCCAGAGCACGATGACAGCTTCGCCGGGCAAGCCATGTTGCCGCCGCAATCGCTGAAAGCGCACAAGGGGCGCGGGGCCGTCTCGAACCTGCAGGGGCGCCACGAGACGCATGCGCGCGCCGGTTTCGACGATGGCTGGAGCGTGGGCGGCCTGGATGAGCCAGGCGGGGAGGAGAGCACGCCGACCTGGAAGACGCAGGTCAGCGACGAGCAGGCGCGCACCATCCTCACGCGCAACGCTTCGCCCGATTTGCCGTTCAACGTGTCGTTGAACCCGTACCGGGGTTGCGAACATGGCTGTATATATTGCTTTGCGCGTCCCACGCACAGCTACCTGGGCCTGTCGCCGGGCCTGGACTTCGAAAGCCGCATCTACGCCAAGGTGAACGCCCCCGAACTGTTGCGGCGTGAACTGGCCAAGCCGTCGTATGTGCCCGAACCGATCGCCCTGGGCGTCAATACGGATGCGTATCAGCCCTGCGAACGGGAACGGCAGTTGACGCGGCGCGTGCTGGAAGTGCTGCACGAGTGCGATCATCCCGTGGCGCTGATCACGAAATCGTCGCTGATCGAGCGCGATATCGACATCCTGGCGCCCATGGCGGCCAGGCGCCTGGCCGCCGTGGCCGTCACTGTCACGACGCTCGACCCGGCCATCGCGCGCACCCTGGAACCGCGCGCGGCCGCACCGGCGCGGCGATTGCGCACCATCCGCACCCTGACGGAGGCGGGCATTCCCGTGGGCGTGAGCATTGCGCCCATCATTCCTTTCGTGACGGAGCCGGAAATCGAGCAGCTGCTCGAAGCCGTGCGCGACGCGGGCGCCATCCACGCCCATTACGTGGTGCTGCGCCTGCCGTGGGAAGTGAGTCCATTGTTCCAGCAATGGCTGGAAGCGCACTTTCCTGAACGGGCTCAGCGGGTGATGAACCGCGTGCGCGAAATGCGTGGCGGCAAGGACTACGACAGCGCGTTCGGCGCGCGCATGCGGGGCGAAGGCGTGTGGGCCGATCTCATCCGCCAGCGCTTTGAAAAGGCCGTGCATCGGCTGGGGCTGCATGGCAAGGGCGGGCGCTTCAAGCAGCTCGATTGCACGCAGTTCCGCCGCCCGCTGGTGGTGCCGCCGCTGGGCGCAAACGTAAAAAAAGGCAATGCGGGGCAGCTGGATCTGTTTTAAGTTAAACCAGCGTCAGCGCTGATGCCGCAGGGGTGTGCCGCGGCGCTGTCCTGGCTATGTGCCTGGAGCTGCGTCAGGTGTTGCTCGATGGCAAAGACATGCGGATCGCTCTTGCCCAGTTCGCGCAGGGCGTTGGCCAGGTGCAGCAGGTATTCGCTGTTCGGACCGCTGGGACCGTTTGATCGGGCGATCTGGCGCGCGATATCCAGTTCCGATGCGGCACCGAGGAAGGCGGCGTTTTCCTCGTTGGCGATGTACACCAGGCCTTCGACCTTGCTGCCATCGTCGAAGGTGATCTCGGTGGCCAGGCGCAGGTAGCCGTTCTTTTCGCGGTGGTCGAGGTGGGCGAAGACTTCGGGCGTGATCAGATACGCCATGCCGTCGCACACGGCGCCCGCCTGCGGCACGATGGTAGCGACCCGGCCCGGCGCCATCGGCGTGCCCCGGTGGTCGTGCGAACCTTGCCAGAAGCGCCGCGTCCAGCCTGCGATGCTGGCGGGACGCCGTTCGATATAGGGGAAGTCCGCCTTGTAGATCAGCGAGCCATAGCCGAACAGCCAGACCTGCGCATGGCCGTCGAATTTGTTCATGCGCTGGTTGATGGCGATGGTGGCGGCGTCGGTGGGCGACAGGTCGTGCTGGTCAGGCTGGGTCATGGCGTTAGCGGCAAGGGGCGATGCGCCATTATAAAGGGCCGCCGGCCGGCAGCGTGTCGCGGGCTGCGGGCCCGCCCGCGCCCACATTCCACTCGTGCGTCTCGACGAAGCGGAACAGGAATGCCATGAAGCTTTCGGCCGCCGGCGACAGCGAACGGCCCGTCTTCGTGTAGACGAAAAAGCGTCGCGTCAGTTCCGGCTCGTGCAGGGCGCGCATCTGCAATTTGTAGAGTTTGACCATCGGCTCCGCGTAGGGCAGGCAGACCGTGATGCCCAGGTTGGCGCTGACCATGGCCAGCGCCGTCGTCATGAAGGTCACTTCATTGTAGGGGTTGAGCGACAGCTCGCGAAACGCGCCGTGCATGTCGCGCAGCAAACGCTCCGTGAACTGGCCCTGCAGCGAAATGAACGGGTAGTCGCCCACGTCGGCCCAGGTCACGCGCTCTTTCTGTTGCAGCGGATGCTGCTCGGGGAAGACCAGCACGAAGGGCATTTCGAACAGCACTTGCGCGGCGATTTCCGCCGTCGGGTCGCGCTCGGGGCCGATGCCGAAATCGACTTCGCCGCTGAAGACGCGCGCCGACACGTTTTCCACGGGGCAATCGACCAGGCGCAATTGTACGTCCGGGTGCGCCTGGCGGTAGGCGGCGATCACTTCCGGCAGCAGGGTGCAGGCCATCATCTGCGGCGCGGCGATGCGCACCAGGCCGGTCTTCAGGGCCTTGCGCTGGGCGATGCCGGCCATGGCGCCGTCGAGGTCCTCGATCATCTTTTCAAACAGCGGATACAGTTCGCGGCCGATTTCCGACAGCTGCGTCTTGCGCGTGCTGCGCTCGACCACGCGCACGCCCAGCACGCTTTCCAGTTCCTTGATCAAGCCGCTCAAGGCCGATTGCGTCACGTGCAGGTATTCGGCGGCCAGGGTAAAACTGCCGGTCTTGGCCAGCGCCACGAAGGCGCGCATTTGCCGCAGGCTGGGACTCATAAGATAATCCGATAAATCAATGGTTAAAAATTGTTTGTATGATAGCTGTAACTCGATTCTAATGGTGAAAAGCTGAAAAACAGGCCAGCCATCGCGCCCCGGGCGCCATCCATTGGAGACAAGCACATGAAGATCAAGCAAATCCACCACGTTGCCTACCGCTGCATCGACGCGAAGAAAACCGTCGAGTGGTACGTCAAGCATTTGAACATGAATTTCGTCCTCGCCATCGCCGAAGACCTGGTGCCGTCGACCAAGGCGCCGGACCCGTACATGCACGTCTTCCTCGACGCGGGCCAGGGCAATGTGCTGGCCTTCTTCGAGCTGCCGACGCAGCCGCCGATGGACCGCGACCGCAATACCCCGGCCTGGGTGCAGCACCTGGCGCTGGAAGTGGGCAGCATGGAAGAACTGCTGGCCGCCAAGGAGCGTCTGGTGGCCGGCGGCATCGAGGTGCTGGGCCCCGTCAATCACGCCATCTTCCAGTCGATCTATTTCTTCGACCCGAACGGCCACCGCCTGGAACTGGCGGCCAACGTGGGCACGCCCGAGATGATGGCCAAACTGGACGCCGTCAAATGGGAAATGCTGGAAGAATGGTCGCAGACGCGCCGCGCACCGAAGCACGCCGCCTGGATGCATGCGCCAGCCGACGCCTGAGCGCCGCACACGGCATCCATCTGAACCCTACGCCTAACAAGGAATACCATGAAACTCGCAACCCTGAAAAACGGCAGCCGCGACGGCGCCCTGATCCTCGTCAGCCGCGACCTGCGCCAGTACCAGCGCGTGGCCGCCATCGCTCCCACCCTGCAGGCGGCGCTCGACAACTGGGACGCCGTGGCGCCGAAGCTGGAACAAGCCTACGCCGACCTGAACGCGGGCCGGGCGCCGGACGCGCAGCCGTTTGACGCCAATCTGTGCCACTCGCCGCTGCCGCGCGCCTACCAGTGGGCCGACGGTTCCGCCTACATCAACCACGTGGAACTGGTGCGCAAGGCGCGCAACGCGGAAGTGCCGGCCTCGTTCTACACGGACCCGCTGATGTACCAGGGCGGCTCCGACAGCTTCATCGGCCCGCGCGATCCCATCTTCGCCCTGTCGGAAGAGTGGGGCATCGACCTGGAGGCGGAAGTGGCGGTGATTACGGGCGACGTGGCCATGGGCGCCGGCGTGGCCGACGCGGCGCAAGCGATCCGCCTGGTGATGCTGGTCAACGATGTCTCCTTGCGCAACCTGATCCCGGGCGAACTGGCCAAGGGCTTCGGTTTCTTCCAGTCGAAGGCGGCCAGCGCGTTTTCGCCCGTCGCCGTCACGCCCGATGAGCTGGGTGCCGACTGGGCGGACAGCAAATTGCACCTGCCGCTGCTGGTGGACCTGAACGACAAGCCGTTCGGTAAACCAAATGCGGGCGAAGACATGACCTTCAATTTTGCGCAGCTCGTCGCCCATGCGGCGAAGACGCGCGAACTGGGCGCCGGCAGCATCGTCGGCTCGGGCACCGTGTCGAACAAGCAGGGCAACCTGTTCGGTTCCAGCATCGAGAACGGCGGCGTGGGTTACTGCTGCCTGGCCGAAGTGCGCATGTATGAAACCATCGAACATGGCGCGCCCAAGACGGCGTACCTGAAGTTCGGCGACACGGTGCGCATCGAAATGCGCGACGCGGCCGGCGCCAGCATCTTCGGCAGCATCGAGCAGGCGGTCGCGCTGTATGTTGGCAACAGCGCCGGCCGCGCCTGAGGGGGAGGCCGCGCCATGAAGCTGTACACCTATTTCCGCAGTTCGGCCGCCTACCGCGTGCGCATCGCCCTCAATTTGAAGGGCATCGCCTACGACAGCATCCCGGTGCACCTGCTGCAGGACGGCGGCCAGCAGCTGCTGCCGGCCTACCGCGCCGTCAATCCGTCGGCGCTGGTGCCGGCGCTCGATGACGAGGGCGCCATCCTGACGCAGTCGCTGGCCATGCTCGAGTATCTCGACGAGACGCGGCCAGCCGTGCCGCTGCTGCCTGCGGATGCGCTGGGACGCGCCCGCGTGCGCGCGCTGGCGCTGGCGATCGCCTGCGACGCCCATCCGCTGACGAATCTGCGCGTGCTGAAATACCTGAAAAACACCCTGGGGCTGTCGGACGAGGCCAAGCAGGAATGGTACCGCCACTGGATGGCCGAGGGACTGGCGGCCGTGGAAGCGCTGCTGGCGCAGGGCGACCCGGCCGGAACGGGCCTGTTCTGCCATGGCGACAGCCCCACGATGGCCGACTGCTGCCTGGTGCCGCAGGTATTCAATGCGCAGCGCTTCGCCATCGACCTGGCGCCGTACCCGCGCGTGGCGCGCATCCACGCGCATTGCGCCGGCTTGCCGGCCTTTGCCGCCGCGCATCCGTCGCAGCAGCCTGACGCCGAGTAAGTTTGAGCCGCATCAAACGTAAGCCGCCCCGGTCAGCATGCAGACCGGGGCTTTTTTATGCGGAATTGATTTTGGGCAGTCAATACCCGCTTGCCGGTGCGCTACAATTTGCGTTTGCCCAAATATTTTACTGACGCGCCATGACCGCAACAACCGTTCCTGCCAGCATCACCGATGCCCTGTCCCTGGCGCATGCTTCCTGGCGTCCCATCCTGCTGCGCGGCTTGCAGGCCGTGATGGCGGCCGATCCCGCCTACCTGCCGGCGCTGGCCGTCGACGATTACCTGCCCACGCAGGGCCGGCTGTTCGCCGCCTTTGCCCTGCCGCTGGCGCAGGTGCGCTACGTGCTGGTGGGCGAGGGGCCGTATCCGCGCGCCGACAGCGCCACGGGCGTGTGCTTCATGGATGGCGCCGTCGGCAGCCTGTGGTCGGCGACGGGCCTGTCGAAGCCCGTCAACCGCGCCACCTCCCTGCGCAACTTCATGAAGATGCTGCTGGTGGCCGATGGCCAACTGCTGGGCGGAGATACTTCCGGCGTGGCCATGGCGCCCGTGGCGGCGGCCGCGCTGCAAGCCGGCAGCGGCGTCATCCAGACCCTGCCCGATTTGCAGCGCAAGATGACGGAGCAGGGTTTCTTGCTGCTCAACGCGGCGCTGGTATTCCGTGCCCACGTGCCGCCCGTGCAGGATGCGCGCGGCTGGCTGCCCTTCCTGCAGGTGGTGCTGGAAGCGCTGGCGCAGCAGGGCGGGGCGGCCTTGCCGCAACTGGTCTTGTGGGGCAAGATTGCCGAGCTCATCAAACGCTTGCCGGTGGCCGCAGCCTTGCCGCAGGTGACGGCGGAACATCCGTATAATCTGTCCTTTATCGGCAACAGCGACATGCAGGCCCTGTTTGGCCCGATGCAGCTGTTGCGTGCTTGAGCTTGAATCATCGCCTGTCTGGCGGAAGTGCGGGGAATATGCAAATCAGTAACGTGGAAGAATTGAAGGCGTGGATCGCGGCGGGCGGCGAGCCCGACTATCTGTATTTCTGGGGCCACACGCCGGCGCAGCCGCAGGTGCCCGACAAAAGCTGCTTCAGCCAGTGGTTTCCCTCGCCATTCAGCCTGGCCGGCGTGACGTACGCCACGGCCGAGCACTACATGATGGCGCAAAAGGCGGCCCTGTTTGGCGACACGGCCGTGCAGGCGCGCATCGTGGCGGCCGCACGGCCGTCGGAAGTGAAGAAGCTGGGGCGCGAAGTGGCCAATTTTGACGCCAGGGTGTGGGAGGCGGCGCGCGCGGGCATCGTCTTCGATGGCAACTTTGCCAAGTTCTCGCAAAAAGCCGCGCTGCGCAAGTTTTTGCTGGGCACGGGCGAGCGCGTCATCATCGAAGCGAGCCCCGTCGACCGCATCTGGGGCGTGGGCCTGGCGTCGGACAATCCGCGCATCGGCGATCCGGCCCGCTGGGACGGCTTGAACCTGCTGGGGTTTGAGTTAATGAAAGTACGTAGCGCTCTGCGTGCCTGAGCAGTATTGTTGTTTTCCTGATGCCGCCGCGCCTGGCGCGGCCGGCCATGCCCCTTCCAGCCCTGTGGTCATCGAGGGGCGCTCTGACAAACCCCGCCGAATTTGTTATACTTGACTAAATCATTCAACTACTCGGGGTTTGAGAAGTTGAAAAACCGCAATATTTTAAACCAGTTGACCAGAGGATGTATGCGTCTGACTACAAAAGGCCGTTTTGCCGTGACAGCGATGATCGATCTTGCCCTGCGCCAGGGCAAGGGACCGGTCACCTTGTCCGGCATCAGCCAGCGCCAGTCGATTTCCCTGTCCTACCTGGAGCAGCTGTTCGGCAAGCTGCGCCGCCATGAGATCGTCGAATCGATCCGCGGTCCCGGCGGCGGCTACAGCCTGGCGCGCCGTGCCGACAAGGTGACGGTGGCCGACATCATCATCGCCGTCGACGAGCCGCTCGATGCCACGCAGTGCGGCGGCAAGGAACATTGCCACGGCGCCGACGCGGCCACGGGGGCGCGCTGCATGACGCATGAATTGTGGTCCACGCTCAACGAAAAAATGGTCGATTATCTGGATTCTGTGTCCTTGCAGGACCTGGTCGACCAGCAGAGACAAAAGATTGCCGAACAAAGCGTGATGGTGATGCACCGTAACCACGCCGCCCTCGGTTGAACATAACAAAATACCAAGTTGCTGATTGCAGGAGTTATTGATGAACGCCCCAGAAAAAAACGTAGGCCAAGTGCACTTTGAAACCGCACCGCATTTCCCGATCTACATGGATTACTCGGCCACCACGCCGATCGATCCACGCGTCGCCGACAAGATGATTCCCTACCTGCGCGAGCAGTTCGGCAATCCGGCCTCGCGCAGCCACATGTACGGCTGGACGGCGGAAAAAGCCGTGGAAGAGGCACGCGGCCACGTGGCGGCCCTGGTGAACGCCGATCCGCGCGAAATCATCTGGACCTCCGGCGCGACGGAAAGCAACAACCTGGCCATCAAGGGCGCTGCGCAGTTCTACAAGACCAAGGGCAAGCACATCATCACCGTCAAGACCGAGCATAAATCGGTGCTCGACACGGTGCGCGAACTGGAACGCATCGGCTTCGAAGCGACCTACCTGGAACCGCAGGACAACGGCCTGATCACCGTCGAGCAGCTGGCCGCGGCCGTGCGCCCGGACACCATCCTCGTGTCGGTGATGCTGGTGAACAACGAAATCGGCGTGATCCAGCCGATCGACGAAATCGGCGTGTTCTGCCGCTCTAAAGGCATCATCTTCCATTGCGACGCCGCGCAAGCGACGGGCAAGGTCGTCATCGACCTGCAAAAGACCAAGGTCGATCTGATGACCTTCACGGCGCACAAAACCTACGGCCCGAAAGGCGTGGGCGCCCTGTACGTCTGCCGCAAGCCGCGCGTGCGCCTGGAAGCGCAGATGCACGGCGGCGGCCATGAGCGCGGCCTGCGCTCGGGCACCTTGCCGACGCACCAGATCGTCGGCATGGGCGAGAGCTTCCGCATCGCCAAGGAAGAAATGGACAGCGAAATCGGCCGCATCAAGGCTTTGCGCGACCGCCTGGCCAAGGGCCTGCAGGAGATCGAAGAAGTCTACATCAACGGCGACATGGATCACCGCGTGCCGCACAACCTGAACGTGAGCTTCAACTACGTCGAAGGCGAGTCGCTGATCATGGCGATCAAGGATATCGCCGTGTCGTCCGGTTCGGCCTGCACCTCGGCCAGCCTGGAACCATCGTACGTGCTGCGCGCCCTGGGCCGCAGCGACGAACTGGCGCACAGCTCGATCCGCTTCACCATCGGCCGCTTCTCGACCGAGGAAGACATCGACTTCGCCGTGAACCTGCTGAAATCGAAAGTACACAAGCTGCGCGAACTGTCGCCGCTGTGGGACATGTTCAAAGAGGGAATCGATATTAACTCCATCCAATGGGCAGCCCACTAACCAACACCGTGGCCCCTGTTGACGGGGCCGGCAAGAATATTAAAGGAGCATCAAAATGGCTTACTCGGACAAAGTACTCGATCACTACGAAAACCCGCGCAACGTGGGCGCTTTCGACAAGGGTGATGAAACCATCGGCACCGGCATGGTAGGCGCGCCTGCCTGCGGCGACGTGATGAAACTGCAGATCAAGGTCGGCGCCGACGGCCTGATCGAAGATGCGAAATTCAAGACCTACGGCTGCGGTTCGGCCATCGCATCGAGCTCGCTGGTGACCGAATGGGTCAAGGGCAAGACCCTGGACCAGGCGCTGGCCATCAAGAACACGCAGATCGCCGAAGAACTGGCCCTGCCGCCAGTGAAGATCCACTGCTCCATCCTGGCGGAAGACGCCATCAAGGCGGCAGTATTGGACTACCAGACCCGCCATCCGGCTGCGGCCTAAGTTTGCATCCTGCCCGGCGCCGCAAGGCGCGGGGCGGGCGCGGAGAAATACATGATCACACTGACCGAAAAAGCGGCGAAACACATCAACCGTTATATCGAACGGCGCGGCAAGGGCATGGGCCTGCGCTTCGGCGTGCGCACCACGGGCTGCTCGGGCCTGGCCTACAAGCTCGAATATGTCGATGAAGCGGCGGCCGAAGACAGCGTCTTCGAATCGCACGGCGTGAAAGTCTTCGTCGATCCGAAAAGCCTGCCTTACATCGACGGCACGGAACTCGATTTCGCGCGCGAAGGCTTGAACGAAGGCTTCAAGTTCCACAATCCGAACGAAAAAGACGCCTGCGGCTGCGGCGAGTCCTTCAGGATTTAAACAGCTGGCAAGACCCCGGTCGGTGCGCTGTACCCATCGATTGCGGTACAGCGACCACTGACAATTATGCAAAACCACTTCGAATTATTCCAGTTGCCGGCGCAGTTCGGGCTCGACATGAGCGCGCTCGACGCGGCCTACCGCGACGTGCAGGGCAAGGTCCACCCGGACCGTTTCATCAACGCCAGCAGCGCCGAGAAGCGCGTGGCGATGCAATGGGCCACGCGCGCCAATGAAGCCTATCAAACCCTGAAAAGCCCGCAAAAGCGCGCGCAATACCTGTGCGAACTGAATGGCGTCGATCTGCAGACGGAATCGAACACGGCCATGCCCGTCAGCTTCCTGATGCAGCAGATGGAATGGCGCGAGGAACTGGGCGATGCGCGCGCGGGCAAGGATGCCGAGGCGCTCGACGCCCTGGACCGCCAGCTGCGCGGCGAACGCAAGGCCCTGCTGGCCCAGGTGGCGACCCAGCTCGATGGCGGCGACTATGTGAATGCCGCGCAAAGCGTGCTCGCCCTGATGTTCCTCGACAAATTCGGCGAGGAAGTCCGTTTTGCCTATGAGGCGATCGAGGTTTGATCGCCGGATAGCTTGACCGGCGTGCCAAGCGCCAGTCTGGCGCGCGTCTTATAATGCGCACCAGGCATCAGCTGCATCACGCAAAAAATTAATCGAGGCACGAATACAATGGCACTTCTGCAAATTTCCGAACCAGGCATGTCGACCGCGCCGCACCAGCACCGTCTGGCCGTCGGCATCGACCTTGGCACCACCAATTCCCTGGTCGCGACCGTGCGCAACAGCATTCCCGAGGTGCTCAACGACGAAGAAGGGCACTCCCTGCTGCCGTCCGTCGTGCGCTACCTGCCGAACGGCCACGCCAACATCGGCTACAAGGCCCTGGCCGCACAGACCACCGACCCGAAGAACACCATCGTCTCCGTCAAACGCTTCATGGGCCGCGGCCTGGCCGACATCGCCTACGCGGAAAACCTGCCCTACGACTTCCAGGATACGCCTGGCATGGTGCAGCTGAAAACCGTGGCCGGCGTGAAAAGCCCCGTCGAAGTGTCGGCGCAAATCCTCGCCACCCTGCGCCAGCGCGCGGAAGACTCGCTGGGCGACGACCTGGTGGGCGCCGTGATTACCGTCCCAGCGTATTTCGACGATGCGCAGCGCCAGGCGACGAAAGATGCGGCCCAGCTGGCCGGCATCAATGTCTTGCGCCTGCTGAGCGAGCCGACGGCCGCCGCCATCGCGTATGGCCTCGATAACGCGTCCGAAGGCGTGTACGCCGTGTATGACCTGGGCGGCGGCACCTTCGATATCTCGATCCTGAAGCTGAGCAAGGGCGTCTTCGAAGTGCTGTCCACGGGCGGCGACTCGGCCCTGGGCGGCGACGATTTCGACCGCCGCCTGTTCTGCTGGATCAGCGAACACGCCAAGCTGGCGCCGCTGTCGGACGAAGACACGGCCATCCTGATGGTAAAGGCGCGCGAGATCAAGGAATTGCTGTCGACCAAGCCGGAAACGACGATCGACGCCAAGCTGAACTCGGGCGAAGAAATCCACCTGCGCATCACGGCGGCCGACTTTGCCGCCATGACGCAGCATCTGGTGGCCAAGACCATGAACGCCATCAAGAAAGCCCTGCGCGACGCGAACGTGGATGCGGACGACGTCGACGGCGTGGTGATGGTGGGCGGCGCCACGCGCATGCCGCACGTGCAGCGCGCCGTGAGCGAATTCTTCCACACGACGCCGCACGCGAATATCGACCCCGATAAGGTGGTGGCGCTGGGCGCGGCCATCCAGGCGAACTTGCTGGCCGGCAACCGCGCCGCCGGCGACGACTGGCTGCTGCTGGACGTGATCCCGCTGTCGCTCGGCATCGAAACCATGGGCGGCCTGGTGGAAAAGATCATCCCCCGCAATTCGACGATACCGTGCGCGCGCGCCCAGGAATTTACGACTTTTAAAGATGGCCAGACGGCCCTGGCCGTGCACGTGCTGCAGGGCGAGCGCGAACTGGTCAGCGATTGCCGCTCGCTGGCGCGTTTTGAATTGCGCGGCATTCCGCCGATGGTGGCGGGCGTCGCGCGCATCCGCATCACCTACCAGGTCGATGCGGACGGCTTGCTGTCCGTCTCGGCGCGCGAACTGCGCTCGGGCGTGGAAGCGTCGATCAGCGTCAAGCCCGCCTACGGCCTGGGCGACGACGACATCGCCCGCATGCTGCAGGATTCGTACACCTCCGCCGACACCGACATGGTGGCGCGCGCGCTGCGCGAAGAGCAGGTGGAAGCGGAACGCATCCTGCTGGCCACGCAGTCGGCGCTGGACGAAGACGGCGGCTTGCTCGACGACGCCGAACGCGCAGCCGTGGATGGCCTGATGCAGAAGGTGCGCGACGCCATTGCGCAATCGCAAAGCGGCGCCATCGACCACCAGGCATTAAAACTGGCGATCGAGGCGCTGGCCGACGGCACCGAGGATTTCGCCTCGCGCCGCATGGACCGCAGCGTGCGCACGGCGCTGACCGGCAAAACGCTGGACCAGGTGGTTTAAAGATAATTGACATGCGCGCCGCAGGCACTCGCCGCGGCCGCGCCCCGAATGACAGACTGAAAGAAGAAACCATGCCACAAATCGTTATCCTGCCGCACGCCAAGCTTTGCCCGGACGGCGCCGTCATCGAAGCACCAAGCGGCAAGTCCATCTGCGACATCCTGCTGGAAAACGACATCGACATCGAGCACGCCTGCGAAAAATCGTGCGCCTGCACCACCTGCCACGTGCTGGTGCGCGAAGGCATCGAATCCCTGAACGAAGCGACGGAACTGGAAGAAGACATGCTGGACAAGGCCTGGGGCCTGGAAGCCGTGTCGCGCCTGTCGTGCCAGTCCATCGTGGCCGAGGCCGACCTCGTCGTCGAAATCCCGAAATACACGATCAACCAGGTCAGCGAAGGCAGTCACTAAGATGAAATGGTCCGACATACACGCGATCGCCGAGGCGTTGTTCGACGCGCATCCGGACATCGACCCGCTGACCGTGCGATTCACCGACCTGCACAACTGGGTGGTGGAACTGGACGGCTTCGACGATGACCACACGCGCGGCGGCGAAAAAGTGCTCGAAGCGATACAGATGGCGTGGATCGATGAAGCGCGCTAAGGGCGCGGCACCCGCCGCCACCGCAGCCGCTGCGCCGAAAGACGTTATCACGGCCGCCAGCAACATGCCCGAGATCAAGGATGGTCAGTCGGTCGCCTTGCTGCAGGAATTGCACATCCTGACGCGCGACGGCAAGATGAACCAGGACAGCCGCCGCAAGCTCAAGCAGGTCTACCACCTGACGCAATTCATCGAGCCGCTGCTGCGCGAGGTGCAACTCGACCATCCCGGCGTATCCTTGGTCGACCACGGCGCCGGCAAGTCCTACCTGGGCTTCATCCTGTACGACCTGTTCTTCAAGAACGGCAACGACGGTTCGCACATCTACGGCATCGAGACGCGCGAAGAGCTGGTGCAGCGTTCGCAAGAGCTGGCGAAGAAGTTCAAGTTCCCCGGCATGTCGTTTTTACCCCTGTCCGTGGCCGAATCGACGGAATCGAACTTGCTGCCGCAGCAGATCGACATCGTCACGGCCTTGCATGCGTGCAACACGGCGACGGACGACGCCATCCACTTCGCCCTGAAGAAAAAGGCGAAGTTCATGGTGCTGGTGCCGTGTTGCCAGGCGGAAGTCGCTTCCGTCCTGAAGAAGAACAAGGGCAAGAGCCTGGGCAAGAACGTCTTGACGGAATTGTGGCGCCACCCGCTGCACACGCGCGAGTTCGGCAGCCAGATCACCAACGTGCTGCGCTGTCTGCAGCTGGAAGCGCACGGCTACCAGGTCAGCGTGACGGAGCTGGTGGGCTGGGAGCATTCGATGAAGAATGAGCTGATCATCGCCAGCTACAAAAACCTGCCGCGCCAGCGTCCGACGGAGCGCCTGCAGGAAGTGCTGCAGACCCTGGGCCTGGAAGAGATGGGCCACCGTTTCTTTGCCGAGGAATTGGCCAAGGCGCAAGCCTGATTGTTGGCTTACGCGGCTAGCCGCTAAGCCAACCTACAAAACCGCACATGGTCGGATAGGTCGGGTAGGTCGGATTAGCGCAGCGTAATCCGACAATCAGCAGCGCGCACCGCAAAAGAGGAGGAGCGGGTCGGTTACAATACCGGCTTTCTCCTCCTCTTGCTTTTGCGCCTCCCCATGACCACACCACACGAAATGCCCACCGTCCGCCTGGCCAAGCGCCTGTCCGAAGACGTGCCCTGCTCGCGCCGCGAGGCCGAGCTGTATATCGAGGGCGGCTGGGTCACGGTCGATGGCGTGCTGGTGGAGGAATCGGGCGCGCGCGTGGCGGATAATCAGGAAGTGGTGCTGTTGCCGAACGCCACCCTCGATGAAATGCCGCCCGTGACGATTCTGCTGCACAAGCCGGCCGGCATCCATGGCGGTATCGGCAGCGAGGGCAAACCCGCATTGAGCTGTTTGCGTCCCGAAGAGATTTTCACGCCGGAGAACGTGGCGCCCAGCTCCGTCACGCGCTTCCTCAAGCGCCATTTGATCGGCCTGACCATCACCAATCCGCTGGAAACCATGGCCTCGGGCTTGCTCGTGTTCACGCAGGATTTCCGCGTGGCCCGCAAGCTCGTCGATGAAGCGAAGACGGTGGAGCAGGAATTCATCGTGGAAGTGTCGGGTGATATCATGGAAAACGGCTTGGCGCTGCTGAATCACGGCTTGCCCTTCAATGGCAAGCCTTTGCCGCCGATCAAGGTGAGCTGGCAGAACGAGACGCGCCTGCGTTTCGCCCTGAAAAACGTGCAGCCGGGCCAGATCGCCCATATGTGCAAGATGGTGGGACTGGACGTCGTCGCCATGAAGCGCTTGCGCATCGGCCGCATCCCGATGGGCGCCATGCCCGTGGGTCAATGGCGTTACCTCCAGGGTTACGAACGATTCTAAAGCTGCGGCGCCACGATGGCGTGGTTTTCCGCAAAGCTTTTCCATAGCCGTTCGGCAATATTCAAGGCGATGGTGTCGGCCTTTTCTTGCAAGGCGGCATTGCCCATGCTTTCGGTGGTGGCGAAGAACAGGGTCAGCCAGCGGCGGAACATGCACGGCGTCAGGTTTTCCATGTTCGCGTGCTGCGCCAGCGGCTTGCCGTGGTAGCGCATGGTGCCGCGCAGCAAGCCGGACCAGAAATCGACCAATGTTGCCAGATGGGCGTCCCAATCCTTGACCTCGGCGGCAAAGATGGGACCCAGCATGGCGTCTTCGCGCGCGGCCGCATAAAAGGTGTGGACGAGGTGCTTGACGTCGTCTTCGCTGCAGACTTCCTCGCGGTAGGGAGCGAAACGTGTGTGGGGGAGGGGGGCGGTATTCTTCATGGCACGCCATGATCGCAGAGCCCCCGTAGCGCTTCAATGACGCAGGTCAAGCCGCATAAAAACTCAGGCGGCGACTTTCTTCGACTTTTTCGCGGGGGCCGGCAATTGCACGATCTGCGTGCCCGCCAGCTTGTCGTGCAGGAATTGTCCATTGCCCGTGAACAGGGCCGTGGCCGACCAGGCCAGGATGCCCGCGCCGATGGCGCCCAGCGCTGTCCAGTGCTGCAAGCCGAATGCATACGACACCAGCAGGGCCGGCAGCAGCCACATCCATGACAGCATGTAGCGGTAGGCGGCCACCCGCAGCGGCACGTGGGCGTGGCCCGGCAGCACGACTTTCAGTCGCCACGTCTTCATGGCCAGGGTTTGCCCTTCGCGGCTCCATTGATGGATGAAATACGCGCCCATGACGAGGAAGGCCAGGCATTGGCGCATGTGTTCCGTCATGGGCGTATGCGCGCACTGCACGGCCAGTTCAAACAGCAGGAAGGGTAAAAAGAGCACGGCCAGGGCCAGCAGCGACTCGTACACCATGGAAATCAGGCGGCGCTTGATCGTGGGATGGGAGGTGATGCTGGCGGCAGGCGCGCTATTTGACATAGTTCGGCAGTGGGGCTGGCGTAACAGGTGGCGTGACGGGCACGGTGGCGGGGACCGCGGCAGGATCCGTGAGCGGCACGGCCGCCGCTGGCGTGGCGGCTGGCGGCAGGACGGGCGCGGCGGCGGCAGGCGCTGGCGGCGTGGCGGGGAGCAGGATGGGGGCCGGCTTGCTCGTATTCGAATTGATCGCCGGCACCTTGCCCAGCGGTTTTTTCGGCACGAGTTCCGTCGCCAGCTTTTTCTTTTGATCTTCCGGCAATTGCTGGTACTGCTCCCATTGCGCGGTTTTTTGACCCGGATCGATCTTCTTCGTGCGCGTATAGTTTTCGCGCACGAGGCGGCGCTGTTCCGGCGTCAGCTTGATCCATTCGCGCATGCGTTCGTGCACGCGGATTTGCTCGTCGGGCGACATGGAGGCGAAGCGGCTGGCGATATCGAGCCATTTCTGCTTGCGCAAGGCTTCCAGCTTGTTCCATTCTCCCGCCAGCGGCTGCAGGGCTTCCTGCTGCACGCGCGACAGCTTGTTCCAGGACGGATTGTCGCTGGCCTTGGGCGTGCCGCCCTTGCCGGCCGTGCGGGGCGAGCCGGGCTTGGCGGCTGAGGCCGGGGCCGGCGCCACCACGGGCGCCGCCGCCACGGGAGGCGCGGCGGGAGCGGGATGTTGCTGCGCGCCTACCCAGGCGGCGCCGGCCAGGGCGCAGGCGCCCAGGCCGATGCCGCCGGCCAGCCAGCCTTTGCGTACGCTCGTGCGTGCCATTATTGCTCGCGTTTCGTCAGGTAGGCGTTGAAGCCATGGTCCATGTACGCGGAGAGCGGCAATTCGTCGGACAGTACGGCGGCGTCGATTTCTGCCAGTTCGGCAATATGTTGTTCCTGCTCAAACTGATAGATGCCCACCAGGCCGCCGACCAGCAGCAGCAGGGGGATGATGACGCTCATGCGGCCCAGCCACGACAGCGGCTCGACGAACAGGCTGCTGGCCACGCCGGCGAACACATTCTGGCGCACGGTGACGGCGGCGGGCGCGTCCGCCTTCTTGCGCGACAGGGCCAGCTTGCGTGCCGCTGCCAGGCGATCGGTGGCCGATGCGGGCAGCTCGTCGAGTTTTTCGTTCAGTGCATGGCGCACTTTGTAAGCGAAATTGAGATCGTCGGTGTTCATAATTTAATTCCCTTGGCTTTCAGCGATTCGGCGAGCGTGTGGGTAGCTCTAGAGCAATGTGTTTTCACGCTACCTTCGGAGCAACCCATCGCTTCCGCTGTTTCAGCCACATCCATGTCCTGCCAATAACGCATGAGGAAGGCTTCGCGTTGACGTGAGGGCAGTTTTTGTACCTCTGCATCAATCAAATCAAGGATTTGCGCGCGTTCGACCTGGTCGGCCGACGATTCGGCGGCGCTGGAGCCCTGTTCCGATTCATAGGTGTCAAGTATATCAAAATCCTCATGCTCGTCGCCCGAGGGCTTCATGCCGGAAAACAGGCTGACCCAGGTGTTGCGAACTTTTTCGCGGCGGAAATAATCGAGTATGGTGTTCTGCAAGATGCGCTGGAACAGCATCGGCAGCTCGGCGGCCGGCTTGTCGCCGTATTTCTCGGCCAGCTTGATCATGGCATCCTGCACGATGTCGAGTGCCGATTCTACCTTGCGGACCGCGTAGGCGGCCTGCTTGAAAGCGCGCCGCTCGACATTTTCTAGAAAGTCGGATAATTCTTTGTCTGTTGCCATGCGGTATGGGGATCTTAGCGGCTGCGGGGTGCGGTGGGCGAATGGGGGGCGGGTATGCTTTTTGCAACCCCGTGCATGCTAGCAAAAAATGTGCGTTTCCGCAGGGTTTTTGCACGTTGTGCGGGCAAAAATGCAGCGAGGCCGACATTTTCCTTGACCATCATGGTGCAACGCGATAACGTATGGGACGCTTTGAACACCCCAAAGCCCTATGGTCAGGTCGCGACCGGCACACAAGGCCATCCGCGGCAAGACGCGCTTTCATTTGTAGGCAGTTTGTTCTAACCCGCGCCACAAGCGCGAGCGGTTCGTACAGGCGCCACAGAAACTCCAGCCAAACGAGTTGCGTTAAGCGTTGTTTTGTAAGGTATCTATGGGTGCCCAAAGAAATTGCGTGACCGCATGAAAAGGGAAGCAGGAGCACTGTTGCGTTAGGCGTACCTCGTCAGGAAAGAACATCCGATCAATCTCCAATGGACCTTGAAAGGAATGTTTCATGAATACCGAAGCAACAGCAGGACCCATTACCGGCGCAGAAATTGTCGTGCGCTGTCTGGCTGAAGAGGGCGTCGAGCACGTCTTTGGATATCCGGGCGGAGCCGTACTCTACATCTACGACGCCATCTTCCAGCAAAACAAATTCCAGCATATCCTGGTACGCCACGAGCAGGCCGCGATCCACGCCGCCGATGCCTATTCGCGCAGCTCGAACAAGGTCGGTGTCGCCATCGTCACGTCCGGTCCGGGCGTCACGAATGCCGTCACGGGCCTGTCGACCGCGTACATGGACTCGATCCCGATGGTGGTGATCTCCGGCCAGGTGCCGAGCCACGCCATCGGCCAGGATGCGTTCCAGGAATGCGACACGGTCGGCATCACGCGCCCCGTGGTCAAGCACAACTTCCTCGTCAAGGACGTCAAGGACCTGGCAGCGACGATCAAGAAAGCGTTCTTCATCGCCCGTACCGGCCGTCCGGGACCCGTGCTGGTCGATATCCCCAAGGATATCAGCATGCACAAATGCAACTTTGACTATCCGAAGGAAGTCGAGATGCGTTCCTACCGTCCCGTCGACAAGGGCCATTCGGGCCAGATCCGCAAGGCCGTGCAGCTGCTGCTGCAAGCTGAACGCCCGATGATCTACACGGGTGGCGGCGTCATCCTGGCAAATGCCTCGGCCGAGCTGAACAAGCTGGTCGACCGCCTGGGTTTCCCGTGCACCAACACCTTGATGGGCCTGGGCGGCTACCGCGCCTCGAGCGAGCAGTATGTCGGCATGCCCGGCATGCACGGCACCTACGAAGCGAACATGGCGATGCAGAATTGCGACGTGCTGATTGCCATCGGCGCCCGTTTCGATGACCGCGTGATCGGCAACCCGAAACATTTCGCCTCGCATCCGCGCAAGATCATCCACGTGGACATCGATCCATCGTCGATTTCCAAGCGCGTCAAGGTCGATATCCCCATTGTCGGCAACGTCAAGGACGTGCTGATCGAGTTCCTCGCGCAACTCGACGCCGCCGAAGCCAAGCCGAACGTCAATGCCTTGAGCAACTGGTGGAAGCAGATCGCCGAATGGCGTGGCCGCGAATGCCTGAAATATCCAACGTCCGACCTGGTCATCAAGCCGCAAGCGGTGGTGGAAAAAGTGTTCCAGATCACCAAGGGCGATGCCTTCATCACGTCCGACGTGGGCCAGCACCAGATGTGGGCCGCGCAATACTATGGCTTCGACAAGCCGCGCCGCTGGATCAATTCCGGCGGCCTGGGCACCATGGGTGTCGGCTTGCCGTACGCCATGGGCGTGCAGATGGCCAATCCGGACGCCACCGTTGCCTGCATCACGGGCGAAGGTTCGATCCAGATGTGCATCCAGGAACTCGCCACGTGCAAGCAGTATCACCTGACGCCGAAGATCATCATGCTCAACAACCGTTTCCTCGGCATGGTGCGCCAGTGGCAGGAAATCGATTACGGTTCGCGCTACTCCGAGTCGTACATGGATTCGCTGCCCGACTTCGAGAAGCTGGCGGAAGCATACGGCCACGTGGGCATGAAAATTGAAAAACCGGGCGACGTCGACGGCGCCCTGAAAGAGGCGTTTGGCATGAAAGACAGGCTGGTATTCATGAACTTCATTACCGACCAGTCTGAAAACGTGTGGCCAATGGTGAAAGCCGGCAAGGGCCTGTCCGAAATGATGCTCGGTTCGGAGGATCTCTAATATGCGCCATATTATTTCTGTCTTGCTGGAAAACGAAGCGGGCGCCCTGTCGCGCGTGGTGGGTCTGTTCTCGGCACGCGGCTACAACATCGAAACATTGACGGTGGCGCCGACGGAAGACTCGACCCTGTCGCGCATGACCATCGTCACCAGCGGTTCGGATGACATCATCGAGCAGATCACCAAGCACCTCAACCGCCTCATCGAGGTAGTCAAGGTGGTGGACTTGACCGAAGGCCAGCATATCGAACGCGAGTTGATGCTGATCAAGGTCCGTGCCGTGGGCAAGGAGCGCGAGGAAATGAAGCGCACCGCCGATATCTTCCGTGGCCGCATCATCGATGTCACGGAAAAGACGTACACGATCGAACTGACCGGCAACAAGGTCAAGCTCGACGCGTTCATCGATTCGATCGACCGCGCCGCCATCCTGGAAACCGTCCGCACGGGCGGTTCCGGCATCGGCCGCGGCGAACGCATCCTCAAGGTATAAAAGTACACAGCAGCACTACGCGGCCCGCGGGCCGCATTTAAAACAACAACGCATCATCAAATTATAGGAAATACCATGAAAGTTTTTTACGACAAAGACGCTGACCTCTCCTTGATCAAAGGCAAAAACGTCGCCATCATCGGCTACGGTTCGCAAGGCCACGCGCACGCGCAAAACCTGAACGATTCGGGCGTCAACGTCACCGTCGGCCTGCGCAAGGGCGGCGCTTCGTGGACCAAGGTCGAGCAAGCGGGCCTGAAAGTGGCGGAAGTCAACGACGCCGTGAAAGCGGCCGACGTCATCATGATCTTGCTGCCGGATGAAAACATCGCCCAGGTCTACAACGAAAACATCGCGCCGTTCGCCAAGCAAGGCGCCGTGCTGGCCTTCGCCCACGGCTTCAACGTGCATTACGGCCAAGTCGTGCCACGCGCCGACCTGGACGTGATCATGGTCGCGCCGAAAGCGCCTGGCCACACCGTGCGCGCCACCTACACCCAGGGCGGCGGCGTGCCCCACCTGATCGCCGTGTACCAGGACAAATCGGGCATCGCCCGTGACGTCGCCCTGTCGTACGCCTCGGCCAACGGCGGCGGCCGTGCCGGCATCATCGAAACGAATTTCCGTGAGGAAACCGAAACCGACTTGTTCGGCGAACAAGCCGTGCTGTGCGGCGGCGCCGTGGAACTGATCAAGGCCGGCTTCGAAACCCTGACGGAAGCGGGCTACGCGCCTGAAATGGCGTACTTCGAGTGCTTGCACGAACTGAAGCTGATCGTCGACCTGATCTATGAAGGCGGCATCGCCAACATGAACTACTCGATCTCGAACAACGCCGAATACGGCGAATACGTGACCGGCCCTAAGGTCGTCACCTCGGCCACCAAGGATGCGATGCGTCAATGCCTGAAAGATATTCAAACGGGCGAATACGCGAAGAGCTTCATCCTGGAAAACAAGGCAGGCGCACCGACCCTGATCTCGCGCCGCCGTCTGACGTCCGAGCACCAGATCGAAGAAGTGGGCGCGAAACTGCGCGCCATGATGCCTTGGATCGCGAAGAACAAGATGGTCGACCAGTCGAAGAACTAAGCATTTACCGTTCTTTACAGGAAGCCGGCGCAAGCCGGCTTTTTTTGTGCGCAGGCGTTTGGCCGCCAACATCCGTTACAATCAGACCCAGTCAACCATACCGTCAGCACCATGCTTGTTTTTTCTAAAGTTTTTGTAGGGAATCTTCATGCGGTCAAGCGCCCCATCTCGGTTGCCATCAGCTGCTGGTTTCTGATCCTCAGCTCGTTGTTATCGCTGGCCTCGGCTTACCTTGGCCGCAACGATCCCGCCATGCTGGCCGGGATGACACACGGCGCGATTCCCGTCGAGGCGCAATACGTGATGATGCTCTTCAGCCTGGGCCTGACCCTGGTGACAGCCCTGGCCATGCTGCAAAGGCAGCGTGGCGCGCGCACCGTCTATCTGGTGTGGGGCGTGATCGACATTGCGTTCTGTCTGGCGACCTTGCCGCTGAAGATGAACGTCTTGCCTGGCGCGCTCATGTTGGCCGTCACCTGCGCCTTCCTGTACAGTCCGAAATCGAATGCCTGGTTTTCGCCGCGCAAGGCGGCCAATGATGCCTGCATGACGCCAGCTTGAGGTGCGCACGCTTTTGCTGCGTTTGCTTTACAATTCCGCCCTTCCTTTGCAGTTTCCTGTGGACTGCATCTGTTTCGGTATCTGCCGACCGCAACGCGCATCACCGCTTTTGTAGCACGCCAGGCGCTGGTTGATCAGCCGCTTGCGCAATCTGAAGGACCCCTATGACCGACCGCATCACCGCCGCAGTGCCCATGCCGGGCACTGCCGAATCTTCCATTTCCGAACGGCTTCCCGTGCTGGCCTTGCTGGCCCTGGCCATGACGGCGTTTCTCGCCCTCCTGTCGGAAACCTTGCCGGCCGGCTTGCTGCCGCAGATTGCCAAGGACCTCAATATTTCCGAAGTCATGACGGGCCAGTTGGTCACCGTGTACGCCATCGGTTCCATATTGACGGCGATTCCCCTGACGGCGCTGACGAGCAGCTGGCGCCGGCGCAATGTCCTGTTGCTGGCCATCATCGGCTTTTTGATCTTCAATACGGCGACGGCCCTGGCGCCCAACTACCTCGTCGCCCTGGTGTCGCGCTTCGTGACGGGCATGGCCGCCGGTCTGGCCTGGGGCTTGATGGCCGGCTACGCGCGCCGCATGGTGAGCGTCGAGCAGCAGGGCAGGGCGATGGCCATCGCCATGATCGGCACGCCGCTGGCCCTGTCGCTGGGCGTGCCGCTGGGTACCCTGATGGGCGGCGTGCTGGGCTGGCGCAGCATCTTCGGCATCATGTCCGGCCTGGCCGTGGTGCTGGTCGCGTGGGTGCTGCTGGTCGTGCCCGATTATCCGGGGCAAAAGCAGGGCGAGCGTTTGTCGATCCGCCAGGTGTTCATGACGCCGGGCGTGCGGCCGATTCTGGCGGTGATCGTCGCCTGGATGCTGGCGCATAACATTTTATATACGTATATCGCGCCGTTCCTGGCGCCGTCCGGCTTGCGCCCCCGCGTCGACCTGGTACTGCTCGTGTATGGCGTGGGCTCCTTGGCCGGCATCTGGCTGGTCAGCCAGCTGATCGACCGCTGGCTGCGCCCGCTCGTGCTGGGCTGCATCGCCGCCTTTGCCCTCGTGATGGTGGCGCTGGGGCTGGCGATGGACTCGCCCGCCGTGATCTATGTCAGCATGGCCATCTGGGGCATCACCTTTGGCGGCGCCGGTACCTTGCTGCAGACGGCGTCGGCGGACGCGGCCGGCGACGGCATGGACGTGGCGCAAGCGATGGTGGCGACCATTTGGAACGTGGCCATCGCGGGCGGCGGCCTGGCGGGCGGCATGTTGCTCGACGGTTATGGCGCGGCGTCGTTCCCGTGGGCCATGCTGGCCTTGCTGCTGGTGGCGTTGACCATCGCCTGGTGCGCGCACCGCCACAGTTTCAAGCCGGGCCGGCGCAGCGGCGGCGCGGTGCTGGGCCACTAATAACGTTGTTATTTGAAATTGCAGTGTATTGAAATGTGAGCAGATGTGACTGCCAGGCACATTTTGTGACGATTTGTTAATTTGCGCCACAGGAATGAATGAGGCGTTAGAATCTACACAGTTTGACAAGTTTCTCAGGCGAAAGGGATGGCAAAGCCTCCCCTTCGCGGGCTGTCAGCCACATTAACTACCTAGGAGTACCCCCATGACCGTGATGAAATCCGTCCTTGTTGCCGCCGCAGCCACCGTTGCCCTGAGCGCGCAAGCCCACGCACAAGCTCAAACCTTGCCGACTTCCGGCACCCTGGTGGTGGTCCCCGCATTTGGCGAAGTCAAGCATGTCAATGACCAGGTGGTCGCTACCCTGGCCGTCGAAGAACAGGACAAGGACAAGGCTGCCGCCGCGTCGAGAGTCAACCAGAAGATGAACAAGGGTATCGCCATCGTCAAGCAGGCCGATCCGTCGGCGGCACTGAAATCGTACGGCTACTACACCTATCCCGTGTACCCGGAAGAGCGCCCATTGCCGGCCGGCGCCGTGGCCAAGCCGCGTTTGCCAACTGCCTGGCGCGTCGGCCAGTACCTGGAAGTGACGACGGCCAACCTGGCGTCCTTGCCAAAAACCGTGTCGGCGGCGCAAGGCGTGCTGACCCTGAATGGCTTGAATTTCGGCCTGAAGCCGGAAACCGTTCGCTTGCTGGACGACCAGCGCATCGCCGCCACCTATAAAAACCTGAACGAGCGCGTGGCCGCCATCGCCAAGGCCATGGGCCGCAATGTCTCCGACGCCGTGCTCGATACGGTGGACTTCGAAGGTTCGGGCAACTACGCCACGGAAAGCCGTCCTGCCGCCGCGCCGATGATGATGCGTAGCGCCAAGATGGCCGAAGACAGCACCGTTGCCGAACCGAGCTTCGAGCCGGGCGAAACGACGCTCGACATGCGTGTCGTCGGCAAGGTCAAGTTCAAGTAAGCGCATCCGCGTGGAAATGTTTCCGCGTTAGCATGTTTTAAAAATCATGGGGCTGTTGGCCCCATGGTTGTTTTTGCCCCATTATTTTCCAGGAGAACACCATGACCGTCATGAAATCGCTGCTGGCCGCGGCCGCCGCTGCCGTAGCCCTGGGCGCCCACGCCCAAACCTTGCCCACCTCGGGCACCCTCGTGGTGGTGCCCGCGAATGGCGAAGTGGTGCACGCGAACGACCAGGTGACCGTCACCCTGGCCATCGAAGAGCAGGACAAGGACAAGGCCGCCGCCGCCTCGCGCGTGAACCAGAAGATGAACCAGGGTGCGGCCATCGTCAAGAAGGCCGACCCGCAAGCCGTGCTGAAGACCCAGGGCTATTACACGTATGCCGTGTACCCGGAAACGGCGCCCTTGCCGCCGGGCGTCGCCGCCAAGCCAAGGGTGCCGACGGGCTGGCGCGTGGGCCAGTACCTGCAGGTGACGACGACCAACCTGGCCGCCTTGCCGAAAACCGTTTCCGCAGCGCAAGGCGTGCTGACCCTGAACCGCCTGAATTTCGGCCTGGCACCCGCCACCGTGCGCAAGCTCGACGACCAGCGCATCGCCGCCGCGTACAAGAACCTCAATGAGCGCGTGGCCGCCATCGCCGGCGCCATGGGCCGCAACGTCAATGACGCCGTGATCGATACCATCGATTTCGAAGGTTCGGGCAACTATGCGCAGCGCGCCAACGTGGCAGGCGCGCGCGCCATGAGCGCCGATTCCATGGGCTATGGCGGCAGCCAGGTGGCCGAACCGAGCTTCGAACCGGGCGAAACGACCCTCAACATGGGCTTGGTGGCCAAGGTCAAGTTCAAATAAGGCTAGTATTGGTGTCAATATTGCCGGCTTGACGCCGCCGCGCTTTTCTTTGGCGGCGGCTCCTCTATAATGGCAACATCGGCAGGCGCACGCCGTGACAGTCTTGCGCCTGCCATCTGGCACCGAATCCCCTGCAGTACACAAGATATGGAACAACATGGCAAACTTCCCCCGTCGTAGAGGCAAGAACGGCACTCCCGCAGCATCCAAAGCGTCCCGCTTCAGTAAATTCGTGCGCCAGCCGGTGACCGATGGCACTGGCAAGAAAACCTTGCGCCGCCGCGGCATCTATCTGTTGCCGAACGCCTTCACGACGGCAGCCCTGTTTTGCGGCTTCTACGCCATCGTCATGGCCATGAACCAGAAGTTCGAACACGCGGCCTGGGCCATCTTCATCGCCATGATCCTCGACGGCCTAGATGGCCGCATCGCGCGCCTGACGAATACGCAGAGCGAATTCGGCGCCCAGTACGACAGCCTGTCCGACATGGTGTCGTTCGGCGCCGCGCCGGCGCTGGTGATCTACGAATGGTCGCTGCGCGGCATGGGTAAGCTGGGCTGGCTGGCCGCCTTCGTGTATTGCGCCGGCGCCGCCCTGCGCCTGGCCCGCTTCAACACGAACATCGCCGTGGTCGACAAGCGCTTCTTCCAGGGCTTGCCCAGCCCGGCGGCGGCCGCCATGGTGGCCGGTTTCATCCTGCTGATGAACGACCTGGAATTTGCCGGCAACCAGCTGGCCTGGGTGTCGTGGACGATCGCCCTGTTCTCCGGCCTGACCATGGTCACCAACGTGCCGTTCTACAGCTTCAAGGATGTGAATTTCCGCAAGTCCGTGCCTTTCATCGTGGTATTCCTGTTGGCATTGTTCTTCGCGCTCATTTCCATCGACCCGCCGAAAGTGCTGTTCCCGATTTTCGTCGCCTATGGCCTGTCCGGCTACGCCGTGTTTTTCTGGCGCATGGCGAAGGGCAAGCCCGTCAGCATCATCCAGACCGACCCCGAGCATTGATGCGCCGAGTCGGTAGCGTCGCCAGTCTTCAGCCAGCCAGGAGCAGCCATGAACACCAGCAACCGACTCATCATTTTTGACACCACCCTGCGCGACGGCGAGCAATCGCCGGGCGCTTCCATGACGCGCGAGGAAAAGCTGCGCATCGCCAAGCAGCTCGAGCGCATGAAGGTCGACGTGATCGAAGCGGGCTTTGCCGCCGCCTCGCAGGGCGACTTCGAGTCGATACGGGCGATTGCCGGCGCCGTGCGCGAATCGACCATCTGTTCGCTGTCGCGCGCCAACGACCGCGACATCGCCCGCGCCGCCGAAGCGCTGGCGCCAGCCGAACGCAAGCGCATCCACACCTTTATCGCCACCTCGCCGCTGCACATGCAGATGAAGCTGCGCATGACGCCCGAGGAAGTCTTGTTGCAGGCGCAGAACGCCGTGCGCTACGCGCGCCAGTTCACGGACGACATCGAATTCAGCCCCGAAGACGGCAGCCGCTCGGACGAGGATTTCCTCTGCCGCGTGCTGGAGGGCGTGATCGCCGAGGGCGCCACCACCATCAATTTCCCCGATACGGTGGGCTATGCCGTGCCTGAAATCTTCGGCAATACCATCAAGCGCTTGCGCGAACGCATACCGAACTCCGATAAAGCCATCTGGTCTGTCCATTGTCATAACGACCTGGGCCTGGCTGTGGCCAATTCGCTGGCCGGCGTCATGATCGGCGGCGCGCGGCAGATCGAGTGTACCGTCAATGGCCTGGGCGAGCGGGCCGGCAATACGGCGTTGGAAGAGGTGGTGATGGCGCTGCGCACGCGCGCCGCCTATTACAACCTGACGGTGGGTATCGATACGACGCAAATCGTGGCCGCCTCGAAAATGGTGTCGCAGATCACGGGCTTTGCCGTGCAGCCGAACAAGGCCGTCGTGGGCGCGAATGCCTTTGCGCACGCGTCCGGCATCCACCAGGACGGCATTTTAAAGGCGCGCGAGACGTATGAAATCATGCGCGCCGAAGACGTGGGCTGGACGGCCAACAAGATCGTCCTCGGTAAACTGTCGGGCCGCAACGCCTTCAAGCAGCGGCTGCATGAGCTGGGCATCGCGCTCGAATCCGAAGCGGAAGTCAACGCCGCCTTCCTGCGTTTCAAGGAGCTGGCTGACCGCAAATCCGAGATCTTCGACGAAGACATCATGGCTCTCGTCAGCGAGGAGCAGCAGGCGCAGGAGAGTGAGCACTACCGTTTCATTTCCCTGACGCAGCAATCGACGACAGGCGCCGTGCCCCATGCGCGCGTGGAATTTCTCGTCGGCGGCGAACAGCGCAGCTGCGAAGGGCGGGGCGACGGCCCCGTCGACGCCACCGTCAACGCCATCGAAAGCGCGGCCGCCAGCGGCGCGGAACTGGTCTTGTTCTCCGTCAATGCCATCAGCACGGGCACGCAGTCGCAGGGCGAAGTCACCATGCGCCTGTCGCGCGACGGGCGCATCGTCAACGGCGTGGGCGCCGACCCCGATATCATCGTCGCGTCGGCCAAGGCGTATTTGTCGGCGCTGAATAAATTACACGCGAAAGACGAGCGCATCGACCCGCAGCCGTAAGTCGGGGTCAGACCCGCCGGGTCTGACCCCAGAATTTGCATTTGGGATAGGCGCTAGTCTTGGTGCAAGACGCTCGTCACCAGAAAAACCGCCGCTCTTCTTTGGCCGGATCGGGCCCGTTCATCATCATGCGCACGATGCCGTCGTGGTCGAAGTGCACGTGCATCATGGAATCCCACACGCCCGATTCCTTGTAGCGGTAGGACCAGACGTGCAGTTTCGGCAGCGACAGATACGAGGTTTCCGTCGGGCGGCCCAGGATGTGCAGCACGTCTTGCTGGGTCGACACGCCTACCTTGATGCGGGCAAAGCCCGGCGTGTCGAGCACTTGCTCGTAGGAAATCAGCTTGTCGTCGGGGCCGAAGCGGGCCATGTACGTGTACTGGCCGTACGGGCCCGTCGCGTATTCCAGTTCCGGCCCCGTGGGCAGCTGGTAGATGGCCGTGGGCCGGCCCAGGCGCGCTTCCACGGCGGCGCGCGGCTCACCCGGCTGCGGCGGCGGGACGTTCCAGCTGGCGCAGCCGGTCAGCGCGGCAAATAGCAGCGGCGTTGCTAATTTGAGCAGTTTTTTCATGTTTGACCTCCTGAAATGCAGGAAAACCCTATCATGCACCGAGAAAAGCGCGCACGGCAGGATACAGGCGGGCATTTTTCCGATATACTTGCGCGTCTGGTTGGAAGCCTAGGCCAGTATTTTAATAATCGTAGTTCACGGTGGATAGGGTTCAGACTCTGTGCACCGCATGTGAAAGGTTTATCATGACAGTAGAAAACATCAACAAAGCCGCTATCATCGCGGACAACGCACGTGGTCAAAACGACACCGGCTCCCCTGAAGTGCAAGTTGCACTGCTGACAGCTCGCATCAACGAACTGAACGGCCACTTCAAAGCCCACTCGAAAGATCACCACTCCCGCCGCGGCCTGATCATGATGGTCAACCGTCGTAAGAGCCTGTTGTCCTACCTGAAGGCTAAAGACGCTACCCGTTATCGCGACCTGATCGCTAAACTTGGTCTGCGCAAGTAATTTTTGCCGTACAAGGTTTATACAGAAATGCCTGCGCCAGTTCGCTGACGCGGGCATTTTGTCATTTGAATTCCGGATTTATGTCGAGAAGTACAGTATTCTCTACCGATATCATGTTTTAAAAGTAAAGTAGTAAAGGCGGCAACGGTGTTTCCGCCGCCTGTGGTGAGGTGAACGACAGCCCCTGAAAATCTGTCGGCAATTAGAAAAGGGATACCCCATGTTTAACAAAGTTACGAAAACCTTCCAGTACGGTCAACATCAAGTGACCCTGGAAACCGGCGAAATCGCTCGTCAGGCATCCGGCGCAGTGCTGGTGTCGATCGAAGATACCGTCGTTCTGGCAACGGTGGTGGCACGCAAAGATGCCAAGCCGGGCCAGGATTTCTTCCCTTTGACGGTTGATTATGTCGAGAAAACCTATGCTGCCGGTAAAATCCCGGGCGGTTTTTTCAAGCGCGAAGGCCGTCCTTCCGAAAAAGAAACACTGACATCGCGTCTGATCGACCGTCCTATCCGTCCATTGTTCCCGGAAGGCTACCTGAATGAAGTGCAAGTCATCATTCACGTGTTGTCGGTCAACCCTGAAATCGATCCGGACATCGCCGCCATGATCGGCGCCTCGGCCGCCCTGTGCGTATCGGGCGTGCCTTTCAACGGCCCGATCGGCGCCGCGCGCGTCGGTTACGCCAATGGCCAGTACATCCTGAATCCGACCGTCCAGCAACTGAAAACGTCGCAGATGGACCTGGTGGTCGCCGGTACCGAAACGGCCGTGCTGATGGTCGAATCGGAAGCGCAACAGCTGTCCGAAGAAATCATGCTGGGCGCCGTGGTCTTCGGCCACGACCAGATGAAAGTCGTCATCGACGCGATTCACGACCTGGTGCGTGACGGCGGCAAGCCGGAAGTGGAATGGGCGCCTGCGCCGAAGAACGAAGCACTGATCGCCCGCGTCGCGCATTTCGCCAACGCCAAGATCAATGACGCGTATCAAACCAAGGACAAGCAAGAGCGTACGGCCAAGCTGAAGGCAGCAACGTCGGAAGTGATCGCCGACCTGTCGGCCGAAGCGGCTGCCGCCGGCGGCGCGTCGATCGACAGCGCGGAAGTGAACAACATCCTGTTCGACATCGAAGCGAAAATCGTGCGTACGCAGATCCTGGACGGCGAGCCACGCATCGACGGCCGCGACACGCGCACCGTGCGTCCGATCTCGATCCGCACCAGCGTGCTGCCACGCACCCACGGTTCGGCCCTGTTCACGCGCGGCGAAACGCAGGCGCTGGTCGTGGCAACGTTGGGCACCGCCCGCGACAGCCAGAAGATCGACGCGCTGATGGGCGAGTTCACCGATTCGTTCATGCTGCATTACAACATGCCTCCGTTCGCCACCGGCGAAACGGGCCGTGTCGGTACGCCGAAACGCCGCGAAATCGGCCACGGCCGCCTGGCCAAGCGCGCGCTGATCGCCGCCCTGCCAGCCGCCGAAGAGTTCAGCTACTCGGTGCGCCTGGTATCGGAAATCACGGAATCGAACGGCTCCTCGTCGATGGCTTCCGTGTGCGGCGGCTGCCTGGCACTGATGGACGCCGGCGTGCCGATGAAAGAGCACGTGGCCGGTATCGCCATGGGCCTGATCAAGGAAGGCGGCAAGTTTGCCGTGCTGTCCGACATCCTGGGCGACGAAGATCACCTGGGCGACATGGACTTCAAGGTAGCCGGTACCCGCAACGGTATCACGGCGCTGCAGATGGACATCAAGATCATGGGCATCACCAAGGAAATCATGCAAGTGGCACTGGCGCAAGCCAAGGAAGGCCGTGAGCACATCCTGGGCGAAATGCAAAAAGCCATGCCGCACGTCAAAACCGAACTGTCCGATTTCGCACCGCGTCTGATCACCATCAAGATCAACCCGGAAAAAATCCGTGACGTGATCGGCAAGGGCGGCGCCGTGATCCGCGCGCTGACCGAAGAGACGGGCACCCAGATCGACATCAGCGACGAAGGCGTGGTCACCATCGCTTCCGTCGACGCGCAAGCCGGCCAGGAAGCCAAGCGCCGCATCGAAGAACTGACCGCGTCCGTCGAAGTGGGCAAGACCTACGAAGGCACCGTGCTGAAACTGCTGGACTTCGGCGCCATCGTGCAAGTCATGCCAGGCAAGGACGGCTTGCTGCATATCTCGCAGATCGCCAACGAGCGCGTCAACGCCGTGGCCGACTACCTGAAAGAAGGCCAGCTGGTGCGCGTCAAAGTGCTGGAAACGGACGACCGCGGCCGCTTGAAGCTGTCGATGAAAGCTGCCGAAGGCAACGAAGCGCCAGCCGCTTAAGTTCGTCTAAGTCAGCCTGAGTGCGGCTAGGTCCGCATGCTCAACAACCGCCAGTGCGCAAGCCCTGGCGGTTTTTTTATGCATATCGCTTGCGCTGTATCGAAGGTGTGTGCCGACGCGTGCACCGGCCTTGATCCAGCGCGTATCGGCCGCCGCCGCGCCTTGTAGATTCGGAGTGGGATTTTCCCTCGAACGAGTCTTCCAAGGAGATGCAGCATGCGCACATTCTGCGGGCTGGCCGCCGCCTTCCTGTTTGCCGTCGCGCCCGGCGTCCGGGCACAGCTGGACAACGTACCCACGCCGGTGCCGTTGCCCATCCCCATCGCCGCCGCGTCCGCGTCCATGCCGGCGCAAGACCTTGACGCCTTGCGCGCCGTGCATGCGCGTGAAATCAATGACCTCAGCACGTTCAGGACGGCGGGCTTGCCGCGGGACGCAATCGACGCCTACCTCGAGAGCGGGCCGGGACAGCAGTTCCTGCGCGAGCTGCGCGCCGCCGATCCTGCCGCCTCGGCCGACACCATCTATGCGCGGGCGGTCGAGCAGCTCGCTTCCGGCAGCACCGTGCCCGACTTGCAAGCCATGTCAGCCGCATTGGTAAAAATCGTGCCGCATGGCCAGAATGTGTCGCCGTATTCGCCGTATTTCACTACCAGCGCGCAATTGCAGCTGGCTTCTGGCCGCTGCGCCACCCTGGCCGACTGTTTCGGCTTGCCCTTGAAGAGCGAGGCGCCGCTGTATGATGTGTATCAGATCATGCCCAAGGGCACCGTCAATGTATTCGTCAGCGAGGTGGCGCCGACGGAAGAGCTGGGCGGGCTGGTACGGCGCAAGGGTGGGGCGCAGCAGTATTTGCTCCCCAACCGTAGTCTGTGGTCGGCACCCGTGCTGATCGGCACGATCAAGAATTGAGGACAGATGATGGATCAACAGCGTTTGCAAGCCCATGCCGCGGAACTGGAGCAGTTGCTGGCGCGCCTGGCGCCCGCCGACGGCGAGGTGGCCGACCTGCGCAGCGCGCTCGAGCCGTTGCTGGCCCTGGTGGGCAGCGGCGCCTTGAGCGCGCCGCTGCCGTGGGGCGATATCCCCGGCGGGCGCTATTTTACGGAAGGCGGCTTGCGCCGGTACCCCGAGCTGGAACAGGCATTTGCCCGCTTCCGCATCGAGGCGACGGGTGGCGAATCGCCGGCTCTGCGCAAGCTGCGCGGCGAGATATAGTTAATATTTTATTAATGCATAGTTAATATAAGGTATCAATTGTTGTTTATGGGTAATCGATAGTCGGTATTGCTTGACGACAAATTCTTATTCCCCGACCATGGCGCATCCCTCCCGATTTTCTCTTTTTTATTGGATGCACCATGTTGTCCTCCCTTAAGGCGCGGCTGATCGCCATCGCCGTTTCCATCGTCGTGCTGGCCATGCTGGCCGTCGCCATCGCCAATTTCTTCACCACGCGTTCAAGCACCCTGGCCGCGCTCGACACGCAGATGCTGCAGTTGTCGCACAGCCATGCGCAAGCCATCGCCGAATGGCTGCGTTCCAAGCAAGCCGTCGTGGGCTCGCTCAAGCAGGGCGCCACGGCGGCCGATCCGCTGCCGGCCCTGAAGGCGGCCGAGCAGGCAGGCACGTTCGACATGGCGTATATCGGCTTTGCCGACAAGCACGCCGTCTTCTCGCAGGAGCGCAAGCGCGCCGCCGACTACGATCCCACGGCGCGGCCCTGGTACAAGCTGGCGTCCGAAGTGGGCGGCCCCATCATCACGGCGCCGTATATCGGCGCCAGCACGGGCAAGCTGGTGGTGACGTTCGCCGAGCCGCTGGGCGGCAAGGGCAGCGTGACGGGCGTGATGGCGGCAGACGTGATGATGGATGCGGTGGTGCAAAACGTCGCCTCGATCAAGCCGACGGCGGCCAGCTATGCCTTCCTCGTCGATGGCGGCGGCAAGATCATCGCCCATCCGGACGGCAAGCTGACGCTGAAGCCGCTGGCCGAGCTCGACCCGGGCCTGAGCGCGCAGGCGCTGGCCGATATCGAAAAGAGCGGTGACGGCGCCGCCATCCGCCTGGACGGGCGCGACGGCATCTTGCATGTGAGTAAGGTTCCAGGCAGCGACTGGCTGCTGGCGACCGTGCTCGACCGTGAGGAAGCGACGCAAGCCTTGAGCTCCATGCTGCGCGCCTCGGCACTGACGGCCTTGCTTGTGCTGGCCCTGGCCGCCACGGTACTGAGCGTGCTGGTGGCGCGCGCCTTGCGCCGCCTGGGCCTGGTGCGCGATGCGATGGAAGCGATCGCCACGGGTGACGGCGACCTGACCAGCCGCCTCGATGCGCAAGGCACGGACGAGCTGGCACAGATCGCCAAGGCCTTTAACTTGTTCGTCGAAAAGATCGCCACCGTGCTGGTGCAGATCCGCAGCATCAGCACCCTGGTGCGCAGCGAGTCGGCCGATATTGCCGCCGGCAACGCCGACCTGTCCTCGCGCACGGAAGCGCAGGCGGGCGCGCTGGAAGAAACGGCCAGTTCGATGGATGAGCTGACCTCGACCGTCAAGCAGAATGCGGAGAACGCGCATGCGGCCAACGAATTGGCCGTGTCCGCTTCGGAAGTGGCGGCCAAGGGCGGGCGCGTGGTGCAGCAGGTGGTGGGCACCATGGCCGGCATCCAGGAAAGCTCGCGCAAGATCGTCGACATCATCGGCGTGATCGACGGCATCGCCTTCCAGACGAATATCCTGGCCTTGAACGCGGCCGTCGAGGCGGCGCGCGCGGGCGAGCAGGGCAGGGGCTTTGCCGTGGTCGCCTCCGAAGTGCGCAACCTGGCGCAACGCTCCGCTGGCGCGGCCAAGGAAATCAAGGAATTGATCGGCGACTCGGTGGAAAAAGTCGATGCGGGCGGCCGCCTCGTCGATGAGGCGGGCCAGACCATGGATCAGGTGGTGGCCTCGGTGCAGCAATTGACGACCATCATGAGCGAAATCACGGTGGCCAGCCGTGAACAGAGCGCCGGCATCGGCGAGATCAATACGGCCGTCACGCACATGGATACCATGACACAGCAGAATGCCGCCCTCGTCGAGCAGGCGGCCGCCGCCGCGGAAAGCCTGCAGGAGCAGGCCGTGGACCTGGCGCAAGCCGTCGGCATGTTCCGCCTGGGCGATGCCGGCCCTGCCGCCGCGCCCGTGGCGCGCCTCAAGGCGAAGCCGGCTGCTCCGGCGCCACGCGCGCCGGCCCGCGCGCTGTCGCCGGTCAAGCCCGTCAAGGCGGCCAAGTCCGGCGCCGACGAGTGGGAAGAGTTTTAAGCTGCAAGCGTAGCGATCTGCGCGTTCATCCGCGTTTTTGTCAGGCCAGCCTGCCAAAAGCGCAGTTCGTCGCAATCGGCGTGCCGGCCGGGAGCGGTATGGCTATAGTGACACCATACCGCAAGCCCACTGCCAGACACCCGAGGAGAACAACATGAACGTCGCTAAAAACATGGAAATCATTGCCGTTGCCGCCGCCATCCTGCTCGGCGCCGGCTGTTACGCCATCGCTCCGGCCGCCCCGGCCCTGCAAGTGGCCAGTTCCACGGCCAGCCTGACCGCGCCAGCGAACAAGGCTGCCATGCAAGTGGTGGTGGTCAAGGCCAAGCGCCTGACTGCCGCCGAAAAAGCCCGTTTCGCATAAGACACCCATCAAAACCTACTGCGCGTCGCGATTTGCGGCTTCCGATGCTCACTGTGCATTCGCACAGTTCCGCTTCTCGGGCCAACGGGGGCGCCGAGCCTCACTGCCGCTCGCTACGGTTTTGTCAGGCGTCAAAGTCATTGCCAGTCATTTTCCGCGCTGCTAGAGTGCAAGGCGCGATGCAATGCCGGCCGCCCAACGCGGGCGCCGCAATACATAAAAACAAGATACCGAGGATGCACTACATGAAAAAGATACTGCAACTGGCGCTGCTGTTCCTGGCGACACTGGGCCTGGTGCGCGGCGTGGCCGCCGAGACCCGCTTGCTGGAAATGCGCAACGTCGACGCCCGCGTGGTGCGCGTCAAGCTCGATGGCGTGATGGAAGTGCGCATTCGCCAGGGCAACGTGCCTTCGCTGAGCATCACTGCCGACAAGCGCTACATCGCCGATGTCAGCACGGCGCAAAGCGGCGACACGCTGCACATCGAAACGGAAGTGCGCGGCTTCAAGCTCGGCCCCACGTCGATCCGCGCCGACCTGGTCTTGCCGAACTTGCGCGAGCTGAGTTCGGAAGGCTTCGGCAGCACCGACATCACGGGTTTCAAGGGCGAGGAACTGACCCTGTCGCTGGAAGGGGCGGGCAGCATCAAGCTGGTGGGCGACTACCGCAAGCTCAATGCCAGCCTGGGCGGCGTGGGCAGCATGCAGCTCTGGATCGGCAACAATGAGCGCGCGGAGCTGGACTTGCAGGGCGCCGGTTCCGTGGTGCTGGGCGGACGCGGGCGCATGCTGAAAGCCAGCCTGGGCGGCCTGGGCAGCCTGAATGCGCAACAGTTCGAAGTCGATGCCGTCAACCTGGAATTGAGCGGCCTGGGCAATGCCACGGTGAATGCCCATACGAATGCCAAGCTGAACCTGAGCGGACTCGGTTCGGTGGTGGTGTACGGCAAGCCGGCCAACCGCGACGTCAGCGTCGAGGGCCTGGGCAAAGTTAGCTGGAAGTAAGGGGCTCCTGCCTTGGGCAGGATAGGAAAAGAAAAAGCAGTCAGACCACATCCCATTCCGATGAAAAAACTGATCATTACATTACTCATGCTGTTGACGATACAGCTACCCGCGCGGGCTGGCTTCGTCGAAGGCGCCAGCGCCTACAACAACAAGAATTACGCGCTGGCTTATAAGGAAATATTGCCCCTTGCGAAGACCGGCAATGCCGATGCCCAGCACTTGCTGGGCTTGATGTATTACATGGGACGGGGCTTGCCGCAGGATTACAAGCAAGCGATGTTCTGGCACCGCAAGGCGGCCGAGCAGGGCAAGGCCGACGCCCAGTACGTGGTGGGCGCCATGTATTACACGGGCAACGCCGTGCTGCAAGACCACAAGCAGGCCGTCAGCTGGTTCCGCAAGGCGGCCGAGCAGAACCATGCCGAGGCGCAGCAGGTGCTGGGCCTGATGTACCGCTATCACATGGGCGGCGTGCAGCAGGACAACGTCATCGCCTACATGCTGTGGAACCTGGCGGCCGCGAATGGCAACGCGAATGCGGCCGACCAGCGCGCCGCCGTGGTGCGCAAGATGACGCATGAGCAAGTCGAGGAAGGGCAGGCCCTGTCGGCGAAATGGAAGCCGGGCACGCCCTTGCCGCGCCAGTCGAAGACGGGCGGCGCTTAGGAGGGACCCTCCCTGCAAGGGTGGACGGCTTGGCGTACAATCGCCGTTTTCCCTTGAAAGAGTCCCGCCATGCGTGCAGTTGCCATCAGCCAGCCAGGTCCCGCCGACGTTTTGCAGATCGCCGAACGTCCCATGCCGCAATATAAGGCGGGCGAACTGCTGATCAAGGTGCACGCGGCCGGCATCAACCGCCCCGACGTGCTGCAGCGCCTGGGCAAATATGCGCCGCCAGCCGGCGCCTCGGACTTGCCTGGCCTGGAAGTGGCGGGCGAAGTCGTCGATGGCGACTTTGCCAATACCGGATTCAAGAAGGGTGACCTGGTCTGCGCGCTGGTGCAGGGCGGCGGCTATGCCGAATACTGCGCCGCACCCGCCGGCCAGTGCCTGCCCTTGCCCAAGGGCTTGACGGCGCTGGAAGGTGCGTCTTTGCCGGAAAACTTCTTTACCGTCTGGAGCAATGTGTTCGACCGCTGCGCGCTGGCGGACGGTGAAACGTTATTGGTGCAGGGCGGCACCTCGGGCATCGGCGTGGCGGCCATTCAATTGGCGGCCGCGCTCGGTCACCGCGTGTTTGCCACGGCCGGCAGCGACGAGAAGGCGCGCGCCTGCGAGGCGCTGGGCGCCGAACGCGGTATCAATTACCGCACGGAAGACTTCGTCGCCGTCGTCAAGGAATTGACCGATGGCAAAGGCGTCGACGTCATCCTCGACATGGTGGGCGGCGACTACCTGCCGCGCGAAATCGATTGCCTGGCCGATGATGGCCGCATCGGCCTGATCGCCGTGCAGGGCGGCACCAAGGCGGAGCTGGACCTGGGTGCCTTGCTGCGCCGTCGCCTGACGGTGACAGGTTCCACCTTGCGTCCCCGTTCCGTCGCCTTCAAGGCGGCCATCGCGCACCACCTGCGCACGACCGTCTGGCCGCTGATCGAAGCGGGCAAGATCAAGCCCGTGATCCATCAAACTTTCCCGTTGGAAAAGGCCAACGAGGCGCATGCCTTGATGGAAGCGAGCACGCACGTGGGCAAGATCATGTTGCAAGTTGCCTGAAACGGGGCACTGCCTGTTTGACCGGCATCGGTGCCGGAGTTAGAATGACGGGTTATTAAGAATTTAGGCTACTATGCGTCGCAAACTCGTCGTCGGAAATTGGAAAATGAACGGCAGTCGCACCTCGAACGCGGTGTTATTGTCTGAAATAGTTGCTGGCTTGACCGCCTCTGGCGCCGCCAGCGCCGTCTGCGTGCCCGCGCCCTACCTGGCGCAGTGCCAGGCGCAATTGGCAGGCACGGCGCTCGGCTGGGGTGCGCAGGATGTTTCCGCGCATGCCAGCGGCGCCTACACGGGCGAAATCTCGGTCGCCATGCTGCAGGATTTCGGCTGCGGCTATGTGGTGATCGGGCATTCCGAGCGTCGCGCCTACCACGGCGAGACCGATGCGCAGGTGGCGGCCAAGACGGTTGCCGCGCTGGCGGCGGGCATCACGCCTATCGTCTGCATCGGCGAGACCCTGGCGCAGCGCGAAGCGGGCCAGACCAATGCCGTGGTGGAGCAGCAACTGGGCGCCGTGCTGGCGGCGATTTCCGCCGACGACGTGGCGAAACTGGTGCTGGCCTATGAGCCGGTCTGGGCCATCGGCACGGGCAAGACGGCCACGCCGCAAATGGCGCAGGACGTGCATCAGGTATTGCGCGCCCAGCTGGCAGAAAAGAATGCGGTAGCGGCCGCCGGCGTGCAGATCCTGTACGGCGGCAGCATGAAGCCGGAGAACGCAAAAGAATTGATGGCGATGCCGGATATCGATGGCGGTCTGATCGGTGGAGCAGCATTGAAGGCGGCGGATTTCCTGGCGATTATTCACGCCGCCGATTGAATTAATTTAAACTGAGAATGGAATTGCAATGAACATGATGTTCAATCTGGTAGTGGTAGTACAGGTTATTTCGGCATTGTCGATTATCGCGCTGGTGTTGCTGCAGCACGGCAAGGGCGCCGACATGGGTGCCGCCTTCGGTTCGGGCGCCTCGGGCAGCCTGTTCGGTGCGACGGGTTCGTCGAACTTCATGTCGAAATCGACGGGCGTTGCCGCCGCGATCTTCTTCGGCGCCACGCTGGCCCTGTCGCTGATGGCCAATCAGCGTGCCACCACGGTGGGCGGCGGCGTGATGGATAAGGTCGTCAAGCCGGTGCCGGTCACCGGCGCGGGCGCGATCCCGACGACGGTGCCTGCGGCAGCTCCGGCAGCCAGCGCTCCGGCAGCGGCGGCACCGGTTGCCAGCACCCCGGCCGGCGCGATTCCGAAGTAATTCTGCAGGAACTCGATACCTCATCGAGAGTAATTCTCATTACGGGCAGATTATTGCTCAATGTTTTAGCAGCGCGGCAGGAAAAAATCGTGACGCGCTGGAAGATGTAAAAATTTATCGTTTTTATCTGTGTTTTGATGCATTTGTGCATTAACTTTAGCGCCAAAGCAGAGTAGAATACGGGCCTTACCGCCGACGTGGTGAAATTGGTAGACACGCTATCTTGAGGGGGTAGTGGCGCAAGCTGTACGAGTTCGAGTCTCGTCGTCGGCACCAGAAATCAGAAGCCAGCAACGGCGCACGAGCCATGGCTCGTACAAAGTTGCTGGCTTTTTTTACGAGGATGTGTCGTTCGATCCTGGTCTTAGCTTTGATTGGGGTCGTGCGTTAGATACGCTGCAAATGATCGCAGCGTCCTCATTTAACCGATCGTTCAATATAAGCTCATCAATCGTGAACCTCGAAAATTACTTCCCCGTCCTGCTGTTCATTATTATCGGCCTCGGTGTCGGTATCGCTCCCCAGCTCCTGGGGCGCCTGTTAGGCCCTAACAAGCCTGACGCAGCAAAACTCTCCCCGTACGAATGTGGTTTTGAAGCATTCGAAGACGCGCGCATGAAATTCGATGTGCGCTACTATCTGGTCGCAATCCTGTTTATTTTGTTCGATCTGGAAACGGCATTCTTTTTCCCATGGGGCGTTGCAATGCGCGACCTGGGCTGGGCCGGTTTCGTCACGATGATGGTGTTCATCGCTGAATTCGTGGTCGGATTTTGGTACATTTGGAAGAAAGGTGCCCTTGACTGGGAATAAGCCATGGCTATTGAAGGCGTATTAAGCGAAGGTTTCATCACCACCTCGGCCGACAAGCTGATCAACTGGGCGCGCACCGGGTCTATGTTCCCGATGACGTTCGGTCTGGCCTGCTGTGCGGTCGAAATGATGCATGTGGGCGCAGCCCGCTACGATATGGACCGTTTCGGCGTCGTGTTCCGTCCGTCGCCGCGTCAGTCCGACGTCATGATCGTTGCCGGTACCCTGTGCAACAAGATGGCGCCGGCCCTGCGCAAGGTCTACGACCAGATGGCAGAGCCACGCTGGGTCATCTCGATGGGTTCCTGCGCCAATGGCGGCGGGTACTACCATTACTCCTATTCCGTGGTGCGCGGCTGCGACCGCATCGTGCCCGTCGACGTGTATGTGCCAGGCTGTCCTCCGACCGCTGAAGCCTTGCTGTACGGCATCATGCAGTTGCAGAACAAGATCAAGCGTACCAGCACGATCGCACGCTAACCGGGTCGCTTCAGATTATGACAACACATTTAGAAGTATTGCAAAACGCCCTCGGCACTGCCCTGGGCGATCGCGTTAGCACGACGGTTGCGCTGGGCGAAGTCACCTTGCAGGTCAAGGCCGAGGACTACCTGGCCGTAATGCAGACCCTGCGCGACGATCCGGCCCTGCATTTCGAGCAATTGCTCGACCTGTGCGGCGTCGACTACTCGACCTATGGCGACGGCAGCTGGGATGGCCTGCGGTTCGCAGCCGTTTCGCACTTGCTGTCGGTCAAGCACAACTGGCGCGTGCGCGTGCGCGTGTTCGCGCCGGACGACGACATGCCGCTGCTGCCCTCCGTGGTCGGCATCTGGCGCGCCGTCAACTGGTACGAGCGCGAAGCGTTCGACCTGCTGGGCATCCTCTTCGAAGGCCACAACGACTTGCGCCGCCTGCTGACCGACTACGGTTTCATCGGCCATCCGTTCCGCAAGGATTTCCCCGTCTCCGGCTATGTCGAGATGCGTTACGATCCGGAACAAAAGCGCGTGATTTACCAGCCCGTGACGATCGAGCCGCGGGAAAACGTGCCGCGCGTGATCCGCGAAGAACATTACGGGATGAAATAATGGCTGAGATTAAGAACTACACCCTGAACTTTGGGCCGCAGCATCCGGCCGCGCACGGTGTGCTGCGCCTGGTGCTGGAGATGGATGGCGAAGTCATCCAGCGCGCCGACCCGCATATCGGCCTGCTGCACCGCGCCACCGAAAAGCTGGCCGAACAGAAGACCTACCTGCAATCCGTGCCGTACATGGACCGTCTCGACTATGTGTCGATGATGTGCAATGAACACGCGTACGTGATGGCGATCGAAAAGATGCTGGGCCTGGAAGTGCCCCTGCGCGCGCAATACATCCGCGTCATGTTCGACGAGATGACGCGCATCCTGAACCACCTGATGTGGCTCGGCACCCACGCGCTGGACGTTGGCGCCATGGGCCCGTTCCTGTATTGCTTCCGCGACCGCGAAGACTTGTTCGACGCCTACGAGGCGGTATCGGGCGCGCGCATGCACGCGGCCTACTACCGTCCGGGCGGCGTGTACCGCGACCTGCCGGACGCGATGCCGCAGCACAAGGCCTCGATCATCCGCAACGCCAAGGCGATTTCCAAGCTGAATGAAAACCGCCAGGGTTCCCTGCTGGACTTCATCGAAGACTTCGCGCGCCGCTTCCCGAATTCCGTGGACGAGTACGAAACCCTGCTGACCGACAACCGTATCTGGAAACAGCGTACCGTCGGCATCGGCGTGGTCTCGCCGGAAGATGCGCTGGCCATGGGCTTTACGGGCGCCATGCTGCGCGGCTCGGGCGTGCAGTGGGACTTGCGCAAGAAACAGCCGTACGAAGTGTACGACCTGATGGATTTCGACATTCCTATCGGCACCAACGGCGATTGCTACGACCGCTACCTGGTCCGCGTGGAAGAGCTGCGCCAGTCGAACCGCATCATCAAGCAATGCGTGGAGTGGCTGCGCAACAATGAAGGTCCTGTCATGACCAGCAACCGCAAGGTGGCGCCTCCGGGCCGTGTCGACATGAAGACCAACATGGAATCGCTGATTCACCACTTCAAGCTGTTCACGGAGGGTTTCCACGTGCCGCCAGGCGAGGCCTACAGCGCCGTGGAACATCCGAAGGGCGAGTTCGGCGTGTACCTGGTGTCCGATGGCGCCAACAAGCCGTACCGCATGAAACTGCGCGCGCCAGACTACGCCCACTTGCAGTCGCTCGACGAGATGGCGCGTGGGCACATGCTTGCCGACGCCGTGACCATCATCGGGACGCAAGATATCGTGTTCGGCAGTATTGACCGCTAAGAGGCAAAAAGTATGTTGTTATCAGAGCAATGCTATAAGAAAATTGACCGCGAGCTGGCCAAGTACCCGGCCGACCAGCGTCAGTCGGCCGTCATGGCCGCGCTGGCCCATGCCCAGGATGAACTGGGCTGGCTGGCGCCGGAAACCATGAAGGAACTGGCCGATTACATCGGCATGCCGGCGATTGCCGTGCAGGAAGTGGCCACGTTCTACAATATGTACAACGTGAAACCCGTGGGCAAGCACAAGATCACCGTGTGCACCAACCTGCCATGCGCCCTGTCGGGCGGCGTGCGCGCTGCAGAGTACCTGAAGCAGAAACTGGGTATCGATTTCCGCGAAACCACCGCAGACGGCCAGTTCACCCTGGTCGAAGGCGAGTGCATGGGTGCTTGCGGCGATGCGCCTGTCTTGCTGGTCAGTAATAAAACCATGTGCAGCTGGATGTCGAACGAGAAAATCGACGCCATGCTGGAGGAACTCAAGAAATGACGTCACTCCACAACCGCCATATCGATCCATTGATCCTGAAGGATCTGGATGGCAAGAACTGGCATTTGCAAGATTATGTGAACCGCGGCGGCTACAGCGCCCTGCGGCGTATCCTGGAAGAGAAAATCACGCCGGAACAGATCATCGCCGACCTCAAGGCCTCGTCCTTGCGCGGCCGTGGCGGCGCGGGTTTCCCTACCGGCCTGAAGTGGAGCTTCATGCCGCGCCAGTTCCCGGGTCAGAAATACCTCGTCTGCAATACAGATGAAGGCGAACCGGGCACTTTCAAGGACCGCGACATCATTCGTTACAATCCCCATGCCCTGATCGAAGGCATGGCCATTGGCGCTTATGCGATGGGCATCACCGTGGGCTACAACTATATCCACGGTGAAATCTTCCAGGAATACCTGCGTTTCGAAGAAGCGCTGGAAGAGGCGCGCGCCGCCGGTTTCCTGGGCGACAAGATCATGGGCAGCGAGTTCTCGTTCCAGTTGCATGCGCACCATGGTTATGGCGCCTACATCTGCGGCGAGGAAACGGCCCTGCTGGAGTCGCTGGAAGGCAAGAAAGGCCAGCCGCGCTTCAAGCCGCCTTTCCCTGCCTCGTTCGGCCTGTACGGCAAGCCGACGACGATCAACAACACGGAAACCTTTGCGGCCGTGCCTTTCGTGCTGAACATCGGCCCGGAGAAATACCTGGCGATGGGCAAGCCGAACAACGGCGGCTCGAAGATCTTCTCGATCTCGGGCGACGTGGAAAAACCGGGCAACTACGAAGTGCCGCTCGGCACCCCGTTTGCGACCCTGCTGGAACTGGCAGGCGGCATGCGCGGTGGCAAAAAGATCAAGGCCGTGATTCCTGGCGGCTCGTCCGCGCCGGTGATCCGCGGCGACATCATGATGCAGACCGACCTGGACTACGACTCGATCGCGAAAGCCGGTTCGATGTTGGGTTCGGGCGCCGTCATCGTGATGGACGAAACACGCTGCATGGTGAAGGCGCTGGAACGCCTGTCCTACTTCTACTTTGAAGAATCGTGCGGCCAGTGTACGCCTTGCCGTGAAGGCACAGGCTGGATGTACCGCATGGTGCACCGCATCGAGCAGGGGCAGGGTCGTCCAGACGACCTGGACATGCTCAACTCGATCGCCGACAACATCCAGGGCCGCACCATTTGCGCGCTGGGCGATGCGGCTGCCATGCCGGTACGGGCCTTCATTAAGAATTTCCGTGAAGAATTTGAATATCATATCGAGCACAAGCATTGCTTAGTGCCCGCATATATCTAAGCTGCGTCAGGTAACGATCACCATGGTTGAAATCGAAATAGACGGCAAAAAAGTCGAAGTCCCTGCTGGTAGCATGGTGATGGACGCCGCCAACAAATTGGGAACCTACATTCCGCACTTCTGCTATCACAAGAAATTGTCGATCGCAGCGAACTGCCGCATGTGCCTGGTCGAAGTGGAAAAGGCGCCGAAGCCTTTGCCCGCTTGCGCGACCCCGGTCAGTGCCGGCATGATCGTGCGCTCCGCCAGCGATAAAGCTGTGCAGGCGCAAAAGTCGGTCATGGAATTCTTGCTGATTAACCACCCGCTCGATTGCCCTATCTGCGATCAGGGCGGCGAGTGCCAGTTGCAAGACTTGGCTGTGGGTTACGGCAAGAGCGAATCGCGCTACAAGGAAGACAAGCGCGTCGTCACGCCGAAGGAAGCCGGTCCGCTGGTTTCCATGCAAGAGATGTCGCGCTGCATCCAGTGCACCCGCTGCGTGCGTTTTGGCCAGGAAGTGGCCGGCGTGATGGAGCTGGGCATGATCGGCCGCGGCGAACACTCGGAAATCGTGTCCTTCGTCGGCCAGTCGGTCGACTCCGAACTGTCGGGCAACATGATCGACCTGTGCCCGGTCGGCGCACTGACCTCGAAGCCGTTCCGCTACAGCGCCCGTACGTGGGAACTGTCGCGCCGCAAATCGGTCAGCCCGCATGACGGCCTGGGTTCGAACCTGATCGTGCAAGTGAAAGCTGGCAAGGTCAAGCGCGTACTGCCGCTGGAAAACGAAGCCGTCAACGAGTGCTGGATCTCGGACAAGGACCGTTTCTCGTACGAAGCGCTGGACAGTGCCGAACGCCTGACTTCCCCGATGCTGAAACAAGGCAACGAGTGGAAGGAAGTCGATTGGCAGACCGCGCTGGAATACGTGGCGCACGGTTTGAAAAATATCAAGCACGAGCATGGCGCCGACGCCATCGCCGCGCTGGCCACCCCGCATTCGACCGTCGAAGAGCTGGTCCTGCTGCAAAAAGTCGCCCACGGTCTCGGTAGCGAGAACGTCGACTTCCGCCTGCGCCAGACCGACTTCGCGCTCGATGCCAGTGTGAAACCATGGCTGGGCATGCCGATCAGCGAATTTGGCCAGATCAAGCGCGCCTTCGTCATCGGCTCCTTCCTGCGCAAGGATCACCCATTGCTGGCCACGCGTCTGCGCGCGTCCGTCAAGGGCGGCGCCAAGCTGTCGATCCTGCACGCCTCCGACGATGATCAACTGATCACCATCGCCAACAAGATGATCGCAGCGCCAAGCGATTGGCTGGCGGCCTTGTCGGAAGTGGTCGTCGCTGTTGCTAAAGCGAAAGAAATCGCCGCGCCAGCCGGTTTTGAAGCGCTTGTTGCTTCCGACGTGGCCGTCGCCATCGCCGCCAGCCTGATGGCCGGCGACCATGGCGCCGTGCTGCTGGGTAACGCGGCAACGCAACACCCGCAAGCGTCGCAACTGCATGCTGCCGCGCAATGGATCGCCGAACAGACGGGCGCCAAGCTCGGTTACCTGACGGAAGCGGCCAACACGGTAGGCGCGCACCTGGTCGCCAAGCCGCGCGCCAATGTGCAAGCCGCCTTTGCCGTACCGAAGAAAGCTTATGTGCTGCTGCACGCCGAGCCGGAACTCGACGCCGCCAATCCACAGGCGGCCCGCGCCGCCCTCGATGGCGCCGACATGGTCGTGGCGATGTCGGCCTTCAAGCACGGCATGGATTACGCCGATGTCTTGCTGCCGATTTCGCCATTTGCTGAAACTTCGGGCACCTTCGTCAACTGCGAAGGCCGTGCGCAAAGCTTCAACGGCACCGTCAAACCGCTGGCGGAAACCCGTCCAGCCTGGAAAGTGCTGCGTGTCCTGGGCAACATCCTGGGCCTGGCCGGTTTCGACTACGACACCTCGGAAGCGATCCGCGACGAAGCATTCGGCGCCGGCGTGACCGATCTGTCGGCACAGCTGAACAATATTGCCAAGAACGCACCGGAAGCGGCAAGCTACGCACCGGCCTCGCCAGCGCTGCAACGCATCGCCGACGTGCCGATCTACTTCGCCGACGCGCTGGTGCGCCGCTCCGAACCGTTGCAACGCACGGTCGACGGCGCCGCGCCGCAAGCCCATCTGTCGCCGGCATTGGCCGAGAAGCTGGGCATCAAGGCGGGCGACAAGGTCAAAGTGGCGCAAGGCTCCGGCAGCGCCATCCTGGTGGCGGCACTCCATGCCGGCCTGCCAGCCAATGTGGTCAAAGTGTCGGCGGCGCATGCCTCGACGGCCAGCCTGGGCGGCATGTTCGGTGACATCACAGTTGAAACAGCAGAGGGGAAAATCTGATGGCTCTGCCTGAATTTGTAAACGTCATCAACAGCAGCGGTCAGGATCTGCTGGGCGGCACGTGGCCGTTCTTCTGGACCCTGATCAAGATCCTGTGCGTGCTGTTGCCGCTGATGGGCCTGGTTGCCTACCTGACCTTGTGGGAACGCAAGCTGATCGGCTGGATCCAGATCCGCGTGGGCCCGAACCGCGTCGGCCCCTTGGGCTTGCTGCAGCCGATCGCCGATGCGCTGAAACTCTTGTTCAAAGAGATCATCATCCCGTCCAAGGCCGCCAAGGGCCTGTTCGTGATCGGCCCGATCATGACCATCATGCCGGCCCTGGCCGCCTGGTCGGTCGTGCCGTTCGGTCCGCAAGCCGTGCTGGCCAACGTCAACGCCGGCTTGCTGATGCTGCTGGCGATTACCTCGATGGAAGTCTACGGCATCATCATCGCCGGCTGGGCGTCGAACTCGAAGTACTCGTTCATGGGCGCCATGCGCGCGTCGGCACAGATGATTTCGTATGAAATCCCGATGGGCTTCGTGATGGTCATCGTGCTGATGGTCTCGGGCAGCCTGAACTTCATCGACATCGTCGGCGGCCAGCAGATCGGCTTCTTCGCCGACAAGGGCGTCAATTTCATGTCGTGGAACTGGCTGCCGCTGCTGCCGATGTTCGTCATCTACCTGGTGTCGGGCCTGGCTGAAGCCAACCGTCACCCGTTCGACGTCGTCGAAGGCGAGTCGGAAATCGTGGCCGGCCACATGGTCGAGTACTCGGGCATGGCCTACGCCATGTTCATGCTGGCCGAATACGCCAACATGATCCTGATCGGCGCCCTGGCTTCGATCATGTTCCTCGGTGGCTGGTCCGCACCATTTGCTTTCCTTGAGTTCTGGGGTGGTTTCGGCGGCTTCTTCTGGTTGTTCGCCAAGACCTTCTTCATCGTGTCGGTGTTCATCTGGGTACGCGGTACGTTCCCACGCTACCGTTATGACCAGATCATGCGCCTCGGCTGGAAAGTGTTTATCCCGTTGACGCTGGTCTACCTGGTCTTCGTCGCTGCCTGGATGCAGACATCCTGGAATATTTGGAAGTAAGAGAGTGCATACGAATGGATAAGGTAAAAGATTTCTTCAGCAGCCTCTTGTTAGGCGAGCTGATCAAGGGCATGGCGCTGACAGGCAAGTACATGTTTTCGCGCAAGATCACGGTGCAATTCCCGGAAGAGAAGACACCGATCTCGCCGCGTTTCCGTGGCTTGCACGCGCTGCGCCGCTACCCGAACGGCGAGGAACGTTGCATCGCCTGCAAACTGTGCGAAGCGGTTTGCCCGGCGATGGCCATCACGATCGAATCGGAACAGCGTGACGACGGTTCGCGCCGCACCACGCGTTACGATATCGACTTGACCAAGTGCATCTTCTGCGGTTTCTGCGAAGAGTCCTGCCCGGTCGATTCGATCGTCGAGACGCAAATCCTGGAATACCACGGCGAGAAACGCGGGGATTTGTATTACACGAAAGAGATGTTGCTGGCCGTAGGTGATCGTTATGAAAATGACATCGCCGCTGCGCGCGCCGCCGACGCACCTTATCGCTGATGGATGCGCCGCAGCTGACCAGCTGCGGCGCGCCCCTCGTTCATCTGTACGTCTATTGGGTTTTTTATGGACTTTAAAACAATTTTGTTTTACGCCTTCGCGCTGATCTTGATTCTGGCAGCGACGCGCGTCATCACGGCCCGTAATCCGGTCCACGCAGTACTGTTCCTGGTACTGTCCTTCTTCTCGGCAGCGGGCATCTGGATGCTGCTGCAAGCTGAATTCCTGGCCATCGTGCTGGTATTGGTGTATGTCGGCGCCGTGATGGTGCTGTTCCTGTTCGTGGTCATGATGCTCGATATCAATATCGACCGCATGCGCGAAGGCTTCTGGGGCTATCTGCCATTGTCCGTGACGGTGGGCGTGATCATCGTGCTGGAAATGGCCGCCGTCCTGTGGCACGGTTTCCGCAACTTTGCGCCTAGCATCGCGCCGGTGAACGTCAACCTGGGCGGCACCAAGGAACTGGGCCTGCTGATCTACACGAAATATGTGTTCGCCTTCGAAATCGCCGCCGTCGTGCTGCTGGTGGCCATCGTAGCCGCCGTCGCACTGACCCTGCGCAAACGCAAGGACACCAAGCATTTTGCTCCAGGCGATGCCGTGCGCGTCAAGCGCAACGACCGCCTGAAGATCATCAAGATGGACGCGGTCGTCGAGCGTCCTGCGGCTGAGCCGGAAGTTAAGGAGGCACCATGACATTATCGCTCACACATTTTCTGGTCCTGGGCGCGATCCTGTTCGCAATCTCGATCGTCGGTATTTTCCTGAACCGCAAGAACATCATCGTATTGCTGATGGCAATCGAATTGATGCTGCTGGCGGTGAATATGAATTTCATCGCGTTCTCCCATTTCATGGGCGACGCGGCCGGTCAGATCTTCGTTTTCTTCATCCTGACGGTTGCCGCCGCTGAGTCGGCTATCGGTCTGGCTATTCTGGTGGTGATGTTCCGTAATCTGGATACCATCAACGTCGAAGACCTGGACAGCCTCAAAGGCTGATGTTTTTCAGACTCGATCTCTCGAATAATAACGATTAAGGTTCATCATGGCGGGGCAACTCCTCAACCCTAACCTCCTTCTTGCCGTACCGCTGGCGCCGCTGGCCGGTGCCGCGATTGCAGGCTTGCTTGGCACCCAGTTCCTGGGTAATTTGGTCGGACGCAAGACGTCGCATACCGCGACGATCCTGGGCGTACTGATTGCGTTCATCCTGTCCGTGCAGACATTGCTGGCAGTGATGGATGGCGCGACATTCAATGGCACGATCTATAACTGGATGACGATCGGCACCCTGAAGATGGAAGTGGGCTTCCAGATCGATTCGCTGTCGGCGATGATGATGTGCGTGGTCACCTTCGTTTCCCTGATGGTGCATATCTACACGATCGGCTACATGAAGGACGACGAAGGCTACAACCGCTTCTTCGCCTACATCTCGCTGTTCACGTTCTCGATGCTGATGCTGGTCATGGCCAACAACTTCCTGCAACTGTTCTTCGGCTGGGAAGCCGTGGGCCTGGTCTCCTACCTGCTGATCGGTTTCTGGTACCAGCGTCCGACGGCCATCGTGGCCAACATGAAGGCTTTCCTCGTCAACCGCGTGGGCGACTTCGGCTTCATCCTCGGTATCGGCCTGCTGCTGGCCTATGCCGGCACCATGAATTACCAGGAAGTGTTCGCCAAGAAAGACGAACTGGCTCTGTTGAGCCTGCCGGGCACCGACTGGGCCCTGCTGACGGTGGCCTGCATCTGCCTGTTCATCGGCGCGATGGGCAAATCGGCGCAGTTCCCGCTGCACGTGTGGCTGCCTGATTCGATGGAAGGTCCTACCCCGATCTCGGCACTGATCCACGCCGCGACGATGGTGACGGCCGGTATCTTCATGGTCTCGCGCATGTCGCCGCTGTTCGAACTGTCCGACACGGCACTGTCCTTCATCCTGGTGATCGGCTCCATCACGGCGCTGTTCATGGGCTTCCTGGGCATCATCCAGAACGACATCAAGCGCGTCGTCGCTTACTCGACACTGTCGCAGCTCGGTTACATGACCGTCGCGCTGGGTTCGTCCGCGTACTCCGTGGCCGTATTCCACCTGATGACGCACGCATTCTTCAAGGCACTGCTGTTCCTGGGCGCCGGTTCCGTCATCATCGGCATGCACCACGACCAGGACATCCGCAACATGGGCGGCCTGCGCAAATACATGCCGATCACCTGGATCACTTCCCTGATCGGTTCGCTGGCCCTGATCGGCACGCCGCTGTTCTCCGGTTTCTACTCGAAAGACAGCATCATCGAAGCCGTCGAAGCGACGCACATCTGGGGTGCTGGCTTTGCCCAGTTCGCCGTGCTGGCTGGCGTGTTCGTCACCGCCTTCTACTCGTTCCGCATGTATTTCCTCGTCTTCCACGGCAAGGAACGTTTCGGCCAGGCGCATGCGCACGGTCATGACGACCATCACGCACCGAAAGCGGCCCATGGCGCGCACGGCGATGCACATGACGACCATCATGAAGAGGAAGAGGACGACCACGGCCACCACGGCCTGGAACCTGGCCAGAAGCCGCATGAATCCCCGTTCGTCGTCTGGTTCCCGCTGGTGATGCTGGCGATCCCTTCCTTGATCATCGGTTACCTGACGATCGGCCCGATGCTGCATGGCGATTTCTTCAAGGGCGTGATCTTCGTCGGCGAAAACCATCCAGCAATGGAAGAGTTGTCGCATGAATTCCACGGCGCGATGGCGATGGCGATCCACGGCCTGTCGACGGCACCGTTCTGGCTGGCATTGTCCGGCGTGGTGGCAGCCTACTACTGCTACATGGTCAACCCGCGTGTACCGGCCTGGTTCTTTGCCAAGTTCCACGCGATCCACACCCTGCTGGACAACAAGTACTACATGGACAAGTTCAATGAAGTCGTGTTCGCCGGCGGTGCCCGCTTGCTGGGTAATGGCCTGTGGAACTTCGGTGACAAGAAGCTGATCGACGGTTTCGTCGTCAATGGCAGCGCCAAGGTCGTCGCCTGGCTGTCCTCGCTGTCGCGAGTGTTGCAGACCGGCTACATCTATCACTATGCATTCGTGATGATCCTGGGCGTGCTGGGCTTCCTGATCTATTTCCTGCCATTCTGGCCCGCTAAGTAAGCTGACCTGATAAAAGAATACTGAGAACCATGATGCAGTCTACGATTTCTACATTACCTCCTTACCTGAGTCTGTCGATCTGGGTGCCGATCATTTGCGGCGTCCTGGTCCTGGCTCTCGGCCGTGACAGCAAAGCGGGCTTTACCCGCTGGCTGTCGCTGGCTGGCGCCGTGCTCAGCATGCTGTGCACCTTGCCGCTGATCCAGCATTTCGACAACGCCGCGCACGGCATGCAATTCGTCGAAAAAGCACCGTGGATTGAAACCTTCAATATCTGGTACTCGCTGGGTATCGACGGCCTGTCGCTGTGGTTCGTGCCGCTGACGGCCTTCATCACGGTCATCGTCGTCATTTCCGCTTGGCAAGTGATCGAGAAGCGCATCGCCCAGTACATGGGCTCCTTCCTGATCCTGTCGGGCCTGATGATCGGCGTGTTCTGCGCGCTGGACGGCTTGCTGTTCTACTTCTTCTTTGAAGCAACCCTGATCCCGATGTTCATCATCATCGGTATCTGGGGCGGTTCGAACCGCGTGTACGCGTCGTTCAAGTTTTTCCTGTACACCTTCTTCGGTTCGCTGCTGACCCTGGTTGCCATCATTTACCTGCGCAATGTGTCGGGCACCTTCGACATCCTGGCCTGGCACGCGTTCAAGCTGACGATGAACGAACAGATCTTCATCTTCCTGGCCTTCCTGATGGCGTTTGCCGTCAAGGTGCCGATGTTCCCCGTGCATACGTGGTTGCCGGACGTCCACGTGGAAGCGCCGACGGGCGGTTCCGCCGTGCTGGCCGCCATCATGCTGAAACTGGGCGCCTACGGCTTCCTGCGTTTTTCGCTGCCGATCACGCCGGACGCCAGCCACTACCTGTCGGGCTTCATGATCACCCTGTCGCTGATCGCCGTCATCTACATCGGTCTGGTTGCCCTGGTGCAAACCGACATGAAAAAACTGGTCGCCTATTCGTCGATCGCGCACATGGGTTTCGTCACCCTGGGCTTCTTCATGTTCAACGACATTTCGGTGCAGGGCGGTATCGTGCAGATGGTCTCGCACGGCTTCATCTCCGGCGCGATGTTCCTGTGCATCGGCGTACTGTATGACCGCATGCATACCCGCAACATCGCCGACTACGGCGGCGTCGTGAACCGCATGCCGAAATTTGCCGCCTTCTTCGTGCTGTTCTCGATGGCCAACTGCGGTCTGCCAGCCACGTCCGGCTTCGTCGGCGAGTTCATGGTGATCCTGGGCGCGGTGAAATACAACTTCTGGATCGGCCTGCTGGCTGCAACGGCACTGATCTGGGGCGCGGCGTACTCGCTGTGGATGGCCAAGCGCGTGGTGTTCGGCAAGATCAAGAACAAGCACGTGGCCGAATTGACCGACATCAACAAACGTGAATTCTTCATGCTTGCTGTGCTGGCCATCGCCGTGCTCGTGATGGGTCTGTACCCAGCCCCGTTCACCGACACGATGCAAACTTCGGTTGCCGACCTGCTGCAGCATGTCGCCATCAGCAAGTTGCCTTAAATAGAAGACCGATAACATGACTAATGCACCTAATCTGGTACCGCTGTACGCGGAAATCTTTCTGCTGATCGCCACGTCGGCGCTCTTGCTGATCGATATGTTCTTGCCTGCGGCGAAGCGTTCGATCACCTATGCGCTGTCCTTGCTGACCCTGGCCGGCTGCGCCTTGCTGACCGTGGGCGACTTCAACGCGGGCACCACCGTCTACACGTTCCACAACATGTTCGTGTCGGACCCGATGTCGCAGCTGCTGAAACTGTTCTCGTACGGCGCCGTGGCGTTGACCCTGATCTACTCGCGTGCCTATGCCACCGACCGCAGCATGCTGTCGGGTAACCTGGGCGGCGAGTTCTACGTGCTGGCCCTGTTTGCACTGCTGGGCCAGATGATCATGATCTCGGCCAACAACTTCCTGATCATCTACCTGGGTCTGGAACTGATGTCGCTGTCGCTGTACGCGCTGATCGCTCTGCGCCGCGACAATGCCAAGGCCACGGAAGCGGCCATGAAATACTTCATCCTGGGCGCGCTGGCTTCCGGTTTCATGTTGTACGGTATCTCGATGCTGTACGGCGCCTCCGGCACGCTGGACCTGGGCGAACTGCGCGTGGCGCTGGAAAACGGCAAGACCAATGGCACCATCATGGTCTTCGGCCTGGTGTTCCTCGTTGCCGGCCTGGCCTTCAAACTGGGCGTCGTGCCATTCCACATGTGGGTGCCTGACGTGTATCAAGGTTCGCCGACGGCCGTGACCCTGCTGCTGGGCGCGGCGCCGAAATTGGCCGCGTTCGCCATCACCCTGCGCTTGCTGGCCGAAGGCTTGCTGCCGATGGCGCATGACTGGCAGCAAATGCTGCTGGTGCTGGCCGTGATGTCGCTGGCCATCGGTAACTTCACCGCCATCGCGCAAACCAATTTGAAGCGCATGTTGGCGTACTCGACCATCGCGCAAATGGGCTTCGTGCTGCTGGGCTTGCTGTCCGGCACCGTCGATGCGCCGAACAACACCCTGAACGCGGCCGGCGCAGCCACCGCCTACGGCGCCTCGATGTACTACGTCATCACCTATGTGTTCACCACGCTGGGTACCTTTGGCGTGATCATGTTGTTGGCACGTAATGGTTTCGAAGCAGATGAATTGGCCGACTTCAAGGGCCTGGGCAAACGCAGCCCGATCTTCGCGCTGGTGATGACCCTGTTCATGTTCTCGCTGGCCGGCGTGCCGCCGCTGATGGGCTTCATGGCCAAGTACTCGGTGCTCGCTTCCGTGCTGGCCACGGGCCAGCTGTGGCTGACCATCGCCGCCGTGCTGTTCTCGCTGATCGGCGCCTTCTACTACCTGCGCGTCGTCAAGATGATGTGGTTCGACGAGCCGAGCGACAGCAACGCGCTGGTCGTGCATGGTGACATGCGCGTCGTGCTGGCCCTGAACGGCGTGTTCGTCCTGGCCCTCGGCGTGATGCCGAACAGCATCCTGGCTGCCTGCGCGACGGCCATCACCAAGACCCTGGCGTCCTGACCGATGGATGTCACCGCTTCGAGCTGGCTGGTGATCGCTCTGGGCATCCTGGGCGCGAACCTGCCTTTCCTGAACGAGAAACTGTTTGCCGCCGTGCCGCTGAAAAAGGCGGCGCAGGCAGACGGTGGCAAAGGCTGGCGCAAGCCGCTGGCGCTGCGCCTGCTGGAGATGGTGATTCTGTACTTCATCGTTGGCGCCGCGGCGTTCGCGCTCGAAGCGCGCATCGGCAACGGTTTCCCGCAGACGTGGGAGTTCTACGCCATCACGGGATGCCTGTTCCTGGTGCTGGCTTTCCCAGGTTTCGTGACTCGTTATCTGCGTAAACGCCGCTAGGCACCATCCTCCGAAAGCGGCGCCTCTGGCGCCGTTTTTTATTGAACATAAGGAAATGTATGGATACCCAAGCCACTGATACGCAATTGATTGAAACCAAGGTCGACGGCGAGCTCGTCTACCAGGGCGGCTTCCTGCGCGTGCAGCGCGACCGCGTTGCACTGCCGGATGGCAAGATCACGGCGCGCGAATTCGTTTTGCATCCGGGCGCCGTCGTGATCCTGCCGCTGCTCGACGATGGCACCGTGCTGATGGAACGCCAGTACCGCTATCCGCTGGACCGGGTCTTCATTGAATTTCCGGCCGGCAAGATCGACGCGGGCGAGTCCCACCTGGCCTGTGCCCAGCGCGAATTGCTGGAAGAGACGGGCTACACGGCGACCGACTGGCAATTCGTTTCCACCATTCACAACGCCATCGCCTATTCCGACGAGCACCTGGAACTGTTTTTGGCGCGTGGGCTCGTGGCGGGCGAACGCCAACTCGATGAAGGCGAATTCCTGGAAACGTTTACGGCCACCGTGCCGCAGCTGCTCGACTGGGTCCAGGATGGCACGATCACGGACGTGAAAACCGTGATCGGCATCTTCTGGCTCGACAAGATCACCAGCGGCGCCTGGCAAGCGGCCTGATTCCCCACATGCGCGCGGTTCTCTTCCTGCTGCTGGCGTCGGCCTGCCTGGACACGCTGGCGGCAGCGCGCACGCCGTTCCAGGTGCGCTGCGAAGACACGATCAGCAAGACGGTGTCCGTGCTGACGGCGCAGCAGAACGGCTACAGCATCGATACGCATCTGCCGTACAAGGCGCTGACGGTGATGAAGGGCACGGCGCGCGCGAATACCTGGGTGCTGGGCCTGACGAAGACGGATTCGCGCGTGGCCATCGCCCTGGCCGGTCCCATGCTGCAAGACCCGGCCAGCGGCTATGAATGCGTGGCGCCGCAGATTACCGTGAGCCTGACGTATGCGCCCGTGGTGATCTACATCGGCCGCGAATTTGCGCCCGGCACGTGCGCGTATGATGAGATACTCGCGCACGAGCTGCGGCACATGAAAACCTATATGGAACACTTGCCGCGCGTGGAAAAGACCGTGCGCGCGGCGCTGGCCAAACGCTTCGAGGCGCGGCCCCTGTACGCGCCCAGCGGTACGGCCAAGGCGGCGCTGGCGCGCGAGATCGATACGGGCTGGTTGCCGTATATCAAGGCGGAAATGCGCAAGGTGGAAACCTTGCAGGCCGCCATTGATTCTCCGCAAGAATATGCGCGCCTGGGCAAGGCGTGCAAGGGAGAAATCCAGAACATCCTGGCGGGCAAGGCAACGCCCGCCAACTAGACAAGGAATGGCATGACAGCAGCACCGAATAGCGTCCGTTACTTTGCCCTGATCCCCGCCGCCGGCGTGGGCGCGCGCATGGAAGCGGGCAGTCCCAAGCAATATTTACAGATCGCCGGCAAGCCCATGCTGCGCCACGCGCTCGACGCCTTTCTCGCCAGCCCCCTGATCGCGCATACCTATGTCGTCGTCAGCGCCGACGATGGCGTGATCGACACGGTCGTGCCGGAGCAAGGGGCAGGGGGGGGCATATCGGTGCTGCGCTGCGGCGGCGCCACGCGCATGGAAACGATATTGAACGCCCTGCAAGCCTTGCACGGCTGCATCGATGCCCATGACCAGGTGCTGGTGCACGATGCGGCCCGTCCCGGCCTGACGCCGGCGCTGATCGCAAAACTGATCGCGGAAGTGGGCGACCATGCGGCCGGCGGCTTGCTGGCCTTGCCCGTGGTCGATACCGTCAAGCGGGCCGGGCCGGGCAGCCTGTCGGCGCAGACGGTGCCGCGCGACGGCCTGTGGCTGGCGCAGACGCCGCAAATGTTCAGCTATGCCTTGCTGCACCGGGCACTATCCGAAGCGCCCGATCCGTTGGCGATCACGGACGACGCCAGCGCAGTCGAAGCGCTGGGCCTGGCGCCGAAACTGATCGAGGGCCACCCGCGCAACCTGAAGGTGACCCTGCCGCGCGACATCCACACGGCCGAGCTGTATTTGGCCCATCCTTGAATTCCAGAGAGACCCGCATGAACACAACGACACCCGACCTCCCTTTCCGCATCGGCCAGGGCTATGACTGCCACGCGCTGGTGGAAAACCGCGACCTGATCATCGGCGGTGTGAAGATTCCCCATCACCTGGGCCTGCTGGGCCATTCCGACGCCGACGTGCTGCTGCACGCGATTACCGACGCCATCTTCGGCGCCGCCGCCCTGGGCGACATCGGCCGCCATTTCCCCGACACGGACGCGCAGTTCAAGGGCGCCGATTCGCGCACCCTGCTGCGCGAAGCCGTGCGCCGCGTGCAGGCGACGGGCTATGTGGTCGGCAATATCGACGCCACCATCATCGCCCAGCGCCCGAAGATGGCGCCGCACATCGCCGCCATGTGCGCGAACGTGGCCGCAGACCTCGGTGTGACCGTGGGCCAGGTCAATATCAAGGCCAAGACGAATGAAAAGCTGGGCTACCTGGGCCGCGAAGAGGGCATTGCGGCCGAAGCCGTGGCTTTGCTGCTGCGCGCCTGAGCTAACCCTGCCGTACCTTTTTAATGATTCTTGAAAATTAATATTTCCAAAGTGGAATTTAGTGAAAATTTAACGTTATTGTCATGATAATATTTGTCCGCTTTTTCGGACGCGACAAGACGTCACTTTATAACCACGGGAAATATTGAGAGAACGGAATCATATGCGTAGTCGTATGCAGGGACCAGCAGTGCGCTGTTTGATAGCGGGTATGTTGGCCATGGCCATGTTGGCCGGATGTGGCGGCGGTGGCGGCGGCAGTGAAACTGCGCCGCCGCCCGTGGCGGCCGTGCCGCAGCCTGCCATCCTGTTTGCCGGTGCCGTGTCGGCGGCGGCAGAAGGCGCCGATGCTGTCGGCAGCATGGGCGGGCAGATTGAACTCGATGCCGGCAGCAGCAAGGATAGCGACGGCGGGACGCTGAGTTTTGCCTGGAGTCTGGTCTCCAAGCCTGCCGGCAGCGGCCTGAACATGGGTGCTGTCGCGACCCCCAAAATGAACTTCCAGCCCGACGCCCTGGGCACGTATATCTTCAAGCTGCGCGTGACGAATAGCAAGGGCGGCTTTGCGGAAAAGAACGCCACCGTGCTGGTGAATAACCGGGTGCCGAATGCGGTGGTGGTGGTCAATGCGACGTTTACGGCGCAGCCGCTCGTGAAGGATGCCGTGAGCGTCTCGGCAGGTTCCGGCATCGTCCTCGATGCCACCGGCAGCACCGACGCGGACGGCGACAAGGTGACCACAACGTGGGAGCTGATCCAGAAGCCGGCCGGTAGCAGCGCCACGCTGTTTGTCGCGGGGCAAACCGCGCGTTTCGCCCCAGATGTAGTTGGTCTGTATAAAGTGCGCGCCCGCGGCGCGGACGGCAAGGGCGCGTATGCCGAAACGGTGTACCAGTTCGATGCCAACAACAGCATGCCGACGGGCGTGATCCAGGGCACGGTGGCCGTGGTCAGCCGCAGCAACCAGACCGTGCCCGTTGGCCAGCCGGTGGTGACCAGCGGCATCCTGAGCTATGACGAGGGTGGCGCGCAATTGACCTATGCCTGGGCGGTCGACAGCCGGCCTGCCGCTTCTGTTGCCGTGCTGGGCGCAGCAGCGACTGCCATACCATCGTTCACGCCGGACGTGGCCGGCGCTTATGTGCTGTCCTTGACGGTCAGTAATGGCCGGCAAACGGCGGTGGCCTACCTGAAGTTCAATGCCGTTATCGCATCCTATAGTGTCGTGGCCTTGCCTTTCACGCCGCAGGATGTGCGCTACAGCAAGGGACTCGATCGCCTGGTCATGATCAGCACCGATCCTGACGCCGTGAAAATCACCAACCCGGTTGATGGCGTCACTACCAGCATCAGTCTGCCAACCGCGGTCAAGTCGTTTAATCTGAGTCCGGACGGTAAGCTGGCCGCGGTATTGCATGAAGGCGTGGTCAGTCTGGTTGATCTGGTGGCAGGGCAACTGCTGCGCTCTACAGGCACAGACGGTACGCAGACGGAGGTATTCACGACCAATGATGGCATCGTTTTTCTGATGGGCCAATCTGTCGGCACGTCGTCGCGAGCGGCCATTACTGTGCTCAATGGGCGTACCGGCCAGGTCCTGCCTGGACTTGATTATGCCAACGGCTTCTATGGGACGCTGCGTGGCGTTTTTGCGGTATCCAAGAACAAGGCATTTGTAGCGCAGGGATATTCATCCGCTATCTCGTATTTCTCCATAGACCCGCAAAGCAACGCGATTCAGGCCAGTGCCTATGCCTATGTCGACTACCCGGCGGTGGCCCCGCTGTTCTTGTCGCCCAAGGAAGATCTGCTGTTTACGGCGGCTGGCACGTACTTCAGTACCGACACGCTGAAATATGTCGGCCGCTTTATCCTCAGTTCGGCTGGTAACACTGTGCTGTCAATGAGTCACTCGCCCGTGAAGGCGGAAGCGCTGCTCATGGAAACATCGTACAGCTATATGTATCCGGTTGGCGATGTGACCTACCAAGCAAGCTACAAGCGTTTCAGTGGCGAGTTGTTGTTCCCTGATGGTAGCGTCACCTTGCCCGTCATTGGCGGCGAGCAAAGTTACGGCATCGGCATCTTCCATACGGCCGCTGGCGAGCCTGTGGCGCTGGTGCAGACCGGTGGCGCACAGAAAAACACGCCGCGCGTCAAGTACCATCTGATCTATCGTTGATAGTCGCTGTCAGGCGGCGCGCCCGCCTGGCAATCTGTGCTATTTTTAGAAGGCGGCGCGATGGCACAGACCATCCCGGCCGCCTTTTTTCATAGCCGACACAGGAGAATCCCGGATGCTCAACATCAAGCGCACATACCTTGCCACCGCACTGCTGCTGGGAGCCTTCGCCGCTTGCGCCGTGCCCGCCCACGCCGAACTGCAAGCCACGGGCGAGCCGCCCGCCGCCAGACAGGGCTGGAAAGCCGAGACCGTCGCGCAGGGCGTGCGCCAGCCGTGGGGCATCGCCTGGCTGGGCGAGGGGCGCGCGCTGGTGACCAGCAAGCAGGGGACACTGCATCTGCTCAATGGCAAGACTTTTACCGACGTGGCGCTGGAAGGCATGCCGGCCGTCTTCACGGGCGGGCAGGGCGGCTTGCTCGACATCGTGCTGCATCCGCAGGATGCGGGCAAGCCGAACCCGCGCGTCTACATGACGGTGTCGACGGGCACGAATGACGCGAACCGCACGACCCTCGTGCGCGGCGTGTTCGACGGCAAGAAGGTGACGGGCATCCAGACCCTGTTCAAGGTCGCCACCGACAAGAGCGGCGGCCAGCATTTCGGTTCGCGCCTGCTGTGGCTGCCGGACGGCACCTTGCTGATGAGCGTGGCCGATGGCGGCAATCCGCCGCTGCGCATCGGTGACCGCCTGGCGCGCGAGCAGGCGCAGAATCTGGCCACGCACCAGGGTTCCATCCTGCGCCTGACGCAAGACGGCAAACCGGCGCCCGGCAATCCCCTTGCCGCCAAGGGCGCCTTGCCGGAAATCTGGTCGTACGGCCACCGCAACGTGCAGGGCCTGGCGCTCGACCCCGTGTCCGGCCGCGTGTGGGCCACGGAACACGGCCCGTACGGCGGCGACGAGCTGAACCTGGTGGTGGCGGGCGGCAACTACGGCTGGCCCCTGCAAAGCTATGGTGCCGACTATACGACGCATGAGCCCGTCGGCAAGCATGAGGTGCCCGGCATGCTCAATCCCAGCGTGGCCTGGGTGCCGTCGCCGGCCCCGTCGGGCCTGGCCGTCTATACGGGCGACAAGATCGCCGCCTGGCGGGGCAGCATCTTCAGCGGCGGCCTGGCGGCCAAGGACATCCGCCGCATCGCCGTCGACGCGAACGGCAAGGTGACGGCGCAGGACCGCCTGGCCATCGGCGCGCGCGTGCGCGACGTGCGCCAAGGGCCGGACGGCTACCTGTATGCGCTGACGGACGAAGACAACGGCCGCCTGCTGCGCATCGTGCCGCAGTAATACGCCAGGCGCCATCTTCGCTTAAGATGGCGCCTTTATTTCATTCAAGGTGGCGGCATGGCCCGTGATACTTATGCATACCGGCACGTTGCCGTCGAATCGCGCGCCATCCATGGCCGCGTGGAAATCCGCCCCGTGCCGGGCCAGGCCTTTTCGCCCGAGCTGGCGGTGCAGTGCTCGCGCCGCCTGTCGGACCTGCAGCGTTATCCGCTGGGCAGCCGCTTCTTGTTGTTCGCCAAGCTGACGGACCGCCTGGGCGGCACGCCCTTCCTGTATGCGTATCACGGCGATGCGGACGTGCCCATGACGCCGGCCGAAGTGACGAAATTCCTCGGCGAATTCCGCCGCGGCCGCATCTGAAGGCACGCTCCTACGACGCTGGGCACGCCGCGCCGGCCTTGGCGCCGGCCTGCGGCTTGCCGAAGAGCGCGATCGTCAAGGCGCAGCCGAGGGCGAACAGGCCGCCCACCACCATCGCGCTGGACACGCCCAGCCGGTCGACGGCCATGCCGCCGAGCAAGGCGCCCGACGCCAGCGATACTTGCACAATCGCAACGAACAGCGCGCTGCTGCCTTCCATCAAGTGGGGCGCCGCCTTGAACATCCACGTCTGCACGGCGATCGGCATGGCGCCGAAACCGAAGCCCCAGACGGCCACCAGCAGCATGGCCGTCACGGAATGGCTGCCGAACGCGGCCAGGGCCAAGGTGGACAGGCCCAGCACGGCGCCCGTCGCCATCAGCGCGGCCCGTTCGTAGCGCCCGGCGGCCCAGCCGCCCACGAGGTTGCCGATGAAGCCGGAAGCGCCGTACACGAGCAGCATGGCGCTGACCGTGCCGGCTGCCAGATGCGAGATCTGCGTGAGGAAGGGGGCGATATACGTGTAGGCGGCGAACTGGCCCGTGAAGAGCATGGCCGTGGCGATCAGGCCCAGCCTGGCCTTGCGGATGCCGAAAATCATCGGCAACTGGCGCAGGCGGATGGCTTGTGTCGGCGGCAGTTTGGGCAGCAGCAACAGCTGGCCTATGAAGACCAGCACGGCAATGGCGCTGGCCGCGCCGAAAGCCACGCGCCAGCCCACCAGCTCGCCCACCAGCGCGCCGGCCGGCACGCCCGCCACCGTGCCCAGCGAGACGCCGGCGAAGATGATGGACATGGCGCGCGACGCATGCTGCGGTGCCACCAGGCGCGGGCCGATGGCGCTGCCGATGGCCCAGAAACCGCCCACGCCCACGCCCAGCATGGCGCGGCCCAGCAGTATCGCCCCATACGAGGGCGCCAGCGCCACCAGCAGGTTCGAGGCGACGAGCAGGGCGGTAAGGGCCAGCAGCACGATGCGGCGGTCCAGCCGGCCCGAGCCGACGGTGACGAAGATGGCGGCAAAGGCGGCAACGATGCCGGGCGTGGTGATCATCAGTCCCGCCTGGCCCTTGCTGATGGCCAGTTCGGCGGCCATGGCCGGCAGCAGGCCGACGGGCAGGAATTCGGAGGTGACGAGGGCGAAGGCGCCGATGCCGACCGATAAGACGGCCAGCCACGGCGCCACGGTGGTATCGTCGGCAGAGGTGTTGGAAGGTGTGTGCATAGGGTTCCTGAAAAGCCGGGAGGTTTTTAACCGGTCGGTATATAATCAGGGCAGGCAGACAGTGTTGTCAATAATTTTTTACCGAACGGTATGAAACAAGATAAAAAAGAGGAAGTCGTCAAGGCGAAAACGGGGCGGCCACGCACCTTCGACGCGGACGAGGCGCTCGATTGCGCCATGAAGGTGTTCTGGGAAAAGGGCTATGAGGGCAGTTCGCTGCCGGAATTGACGAAGGCCATGGGCATGAACCGGCCCAGCCTGTATGCCGTCTTCGGCAACAAGGAGCAATTGTTCCACAAGGCGCTCGAGCGCTACAGCGATACGCGCATGCGGTTTTTCGATGCGGCGCTGGAACAGCCGACGGCGCGCCAGGTGGTGGAAGCCTTGCTGACGCAGTATGTCGACGCGCAAACCATGCCGGACGGCCCGCACGGCTGCATGGGCGTCAATGCGGCGCTCGCCTGCAGCGACGATGCCTTGCCGATCCGCGATGAATTGTTCGCGCGCCGGCTGCGCGGCGAGATCAAGTTGCGCGACCGCTTGCGGCGCGCCAAGGAAGAGGGGGATTTGCCGCCCGATTCCTGCCCGGAGCAGCAGGCGCGCTTTGTCGTGACCCTGTCGCAGGGCATGGCCATCCAGGCGGCGGCGGGCGTCTCGCGGGAACAGTTGCAGCAGATGGTGGGTTTGCTGTTGCGCAATTGGCCGATGTAGCAGGCGCCTTACCCGGCCTGGTCGATGGTCTTGGCCAGGTCGCTGGGCGCCTTGCGGCGCCAGGCGGCCGTCAGGGCGGCGGCCAGCATGTCCAGCTCGGCGTCCGCCAGGCATACCGTGATGCCGGCCAGGCGTTCGCCCCACCAGAGTTTCTCGCAGCCGGAGGGCGTGATGACGGTGGCGATATGCGCCGCTTCCGCATCGAGCAGCACGTTGATGTGCTCGTCATCGGGCAGGGTGGCGAAGATCTTCCCGCCCACGCGGAAGGCTGGACGGTCGTGGTGTTCTTCCTCGGTCGTGTCGGGAAACGACAGTGCCAGATAGCGTAGTTCTTCCAGGTCGACCATTCCTCTTTCCCCCTCATCGGACAGATAGCAGCGTGACTACATTTTGCCATGCTGTTTCGCCCCGTGGTGCAGCGGCATGCGAAAAGAAATGCGCGCGATGCGACAGTGCCGGCCTGGTCTGTGGTACCGCCGCGACACGCCGCGCACCGCAGATGGCCGTCGCGCCGGAGTGGAACACGCCTTTTTTCTGCCTCCGGATGAGTGCTTGCCAGAAAAATATCTTTCATGGTTAAAAGAAAAATAATTTTCTTCTAGGGAATTTACGCTAGAATAGTTTCAACGTCTTGCCTGACCCGTCAACTGTCTGACCTTGTCCCGGGAACCCGAACCCTTTCCAGGACGCTTGCGGTGCCGCCATGGCACGCTGCAAGTCCGCGCTGTTACGCGGAAGTTCACGCCCCCGACCGCTCATTCCCGCAATCCCCAGCGCTTTGCCGACACGCCTCAATGCAGCGTGTATTCAGCTCCAGCGCTCCTTGCTGCGCCCACTGAATACTTACTTACTGGATACCATCATGAAAAACTTGCCTAAAATCGCTCTGTCCCTGATCGCCGTCGGTGTGTTTGCCCACGCGAACGCCAGCACCATCACCGTTTCCACCGGCTACTCGGACGCTGGCGCGCAAAGCTCCGCCGCCGCCTATGAGTCCGTGGTGAATGCCGCCGTGGCCACGCCAGGCGCCGGTTATGGCTCGACGACGATTGCCAGCTACGATAACTTCAACAACAGCGGCCTGTTCGGCAGTGGCTCGAACATCGCCTTCAAATCCGTCATCAACTTTGGCGTCAGCGCGGCCGACGCGGGCGCCTGGAGCTTCCGCAGCGGCGTCGATTTCGGCAAGGGCGGCGCCCTGTTCCTCGACGGTGTGGCGCTGGACTTCAAGAGCAACGACATGTGGTGGGCAGGCAACTACGACAATGGCAGCCAGTTCTTCAGCGGTTCGAGCATCCTGGCGGCCGGCAACCATACCTTGAGCATCTATGGCCTGGAAGACTGCTGCGATGGCGGCCAGCAAGCGCAGTTCAAGGCGGGCAACAATAATTTCGTCAGCTTTGGCGCCAACGATGGCTTGATCTCGGCCGTTCCTGAGCCGACCACCTACGCCATGCTGCTGATCGGCCTGGGCTTGCTGGGCTTTACGGCGCGCCGCAAGCAGGAAGCCAAGTTCTAAGTTTGTATCGCCGATCTCGCCGCGCCTGATGGCGCGCGATAAAAAGCCCGCCGGTCTGTCAGGACACGGCGGGCTTTTTGCATGCTGGCGCGTTAATCGCCGCTGTCTTCGTCTTCGTCGGCGCCCTTGGCCGCCTTGCCCCGTTCGGCATCGACGGCGCGCTGCAGGCTGGCCGCATCGCGGAAGAAGGCGTCCGTCGTGTGATCCGGGCTCAGGCGCAAGGCCGGCGGGTAGAGCGCCGACATGTACGCCTCGTCGGCCAGGCGGCCGCTGATCTGCAGGTTGCTCAGCAGGATCAGGCTCGAGCCAAGGATGGCCAGCACCACGGCAACGAGGCCGAAGCGGCGCGGATGCTGCGGCTTGATCGTGCGCAAATGGTAGTAGATCATGGCGCAGACGATGACGATGAACATATGCCGTCCGTAGCGCGTCAGCGCTTCGAGCGAGAGCGCATACGCCGCCACGTTGCTTGCCAGTTCCCACACTTCCATGGCCAGCAAGCCGCAGCCGATGATGAACAGGTGGCGGCCGAAGCGCGCCATATGGCCGAACAGGCGGTTCGCCACGGCCCAGATGGAAGCCCAGACGAGGCCGCCACCGAGCGCATACGCGATGACCATCAGGTAGGAAATCGGGTCGAAGGCGTCCGCATCACTTAACCAGTTGCTGAAGGCGGCCGAGGCGCCGATCATGGCCAGGCCGGCGACGGCGGGGCGCAAGCCTTCCCAGTCGTGCCTGGTCGTGTCGCTCAGTTCGGGCGCCACCGGATGGTCGCTGGCGCGCACGCGCAGGCGCGTGTGGCCCAGGCGCACGATGCTGTTGCCGTTCAGGGACACTTGCGGTTGCCGCTGTCCCCGGTGGATCACGCCATTCTGGCTGCCCAGGTCGCGCAGCAGCAGGCCGCCTGCGCCATCGTCCTCGACAATGGCGTGCTCGGCCGCCGTATGCGCGTCGTCGAGGATGAAGTCGTTGTCATAGCCGCGCCCGATGCGGATCGGCAGGGATTCAATGCGCTGGCGCTGCCGCACTTCGCCATTTTCGGCGAGGATTTCGATGTAATAGGGAGGCTTCATGGCTTGCGGCTGCTTTCCCGCGACAGCGCTTCGAGGAAGGTGCGCGTGACGCGCAAGCCGTTGGCGTAGGACACGCCGCGCGCGTCGATGCGGCTTTGCAGGCTCATGAGCGGCTCATCGGTACTGGCCGCCAGCAGGGCAAAGTCGTACAGTCCCGTAAACTTGCGGTAGGCGCGCACGCACAGGACGGCGCGCAGGGGCAGGGTGGTGTTCTTGACGAACTGTTCGGTGCAATGGGGGCCCGTCAGGTGCGCGCTCTTGTAGCTGCCGAAACTTTCATTCTTGAACGAGGCGCTGGCCAGCTCGGAAAAGCGCAGCGCGCCCAGTTCGCTGCTGCGCAGAAATTCGTGGCGCATCGACACTTGCCCCGTCTGCAGGGCGCCGGAAATGAAGATGGCCGACTCCATGGCGCAGCTGGTGTTGTCGAGCATGTAGGGCTTGTCGGACTTGACGTTGGAGCGGCCCCAGCAGCGCATCTGGTCGGACTCGCGCACGGGCACGCGGTAGGGGCCCATGGTTTTCAGGCTCAACGGTGTGTCGAGCAGGCGCGCCAGCATGACGTCCTGGTGCGCCAGCAACTGCGCCGTCACCAGCGGCTTGAAGTCCTTCGGCGGCTTGCCTTGCAGGGCGACCTTGGCCAGCAATTGCTGCGCATAGCGGGCCGGCACGAGAAAACTGACGAGTTCGCCGTCGAGGCGTTTCGACACGTTCACGCCCGCGACGTCGCCATTCGCGGTGACGCTGGGGCCGCCGCTCATGCCGGAATTGATCGGTCCCGTAAACATCAGCTGGTCGTAGAAGCTGCGCGTGACGACGCCGTTGTACGAGCCTTCCGAAATGGCGAAGCCCAGGTCCAGCGGGTTGCCCATCGAATACAGGTACTGGCCCTGCGTCAGCGGTGCCAGCGTCTCCGGCATCTTGAAAAAGCCCGTGCCGTGGCGGTTCACGCGCAGCACGGCCAGGTCGTGCAGCACGTCGACGGCCAGCAACTCCACATTGCCCCGCTGGCCGCTGGTGTCGACCCATTCGCCCACATAGGTGTCGGGGTCGAGCGCGAATTGCGACACCACGTGATAGTTGCTCACCACCAGGTCGCCCGTGCCGATCAAAAAGCCCGAGCCGACCGACGATTGCGTGCGGCCGTTTTTCAGCAGCACGCGCACTTGCAAAATATCGGCGCGCGCGGCCGTATAGAGTTTTTGCGCGGCGGACGAGGGTGGCGGCAGGGCCGCGTGTTCGGTGGCGGCGGGCGCGGCGGTGGCCGGCGGCGGTTTTACGGGGGGAGTCGAAGCGGTGGTGGCCGCGGCTGGCGCCGGTGGCGGGGCCGCGTGGGCGCCTGCGCCAGCGCACAGGCTGGCCAGCAAGCAGGCGAGGTTAGATAATTTCATGCATCCTTTGTGCGTGAGCAGCAGCGAAGCGGGCGCCCAGGCGGCGCGCCGCTGCACGCCGGCCCGGCAAGCCGGTGCGGCAAGCCGGTGCGGCAATTACAGGGCGCCGTCTTCCAGCGCCGGCGCCGTTTCCGGCGTCATCATGTGGCCCAGCTTGCTTTGCTTGGTATTCAGGTAGTGCTGGTTGAACGCGTTGCGGTTGACCAGCAGCGGCACCCGTTCGGCCACCGTGATGCCCAGCGCTTCCATGGCGGCGATCTTGCGCGGATTGTTTGTCATCAAACGCAGGCTGCGGATGCCGAATTGCGCAAACATCGGCTGGCACAAGGTGTAGTTGCGCGCGTCGGCCTTGAAGCCCAGCTGTTCATTCGCCTGCACCGTGTCGGCGCCCGCCTCTTGCAGGCGATAGGCGCGGATCTTGTTGATCAGGCCGATGCCGCGCCCTTCCTGGCGCAGGTACAGCAAGATGCCGCGGCCTTCCTCGGCAATGCGTTTCAAGGCGCCTTCGAGCTGGGCGCCGCAGTCGCAGCGCTGCGAAAACAGCACGTCGCCCGTCAGGCACTCGGAATGCACGCGCGCCAGCACCGGTTCGCCGTCGCCGATGTCGCCCAGCACCATGGCCAGGTGTTCCTTGCCCGTGGCGTGCTCGACAAAGGCGTGCAGGGTGAACTGGGCCCACGGCGTCGGCAGTGCGCAGGAAGTCGTGTAATCCAATTCGCCTGTCGCCAGGAGGTCTGCGCCGCTTTGCATGGTTGTGCTCATATAAGTAATTATCAAAAATAAAAGGCGCGCGACACCACTCCGGTGCCGGCGCGCCTTGCCATCATACCAAAAAGCCGGGAAACGTTTTTCCCCGGCTGCCATTCGGTTGTTGCAATGTCTGGTGATGAACCTTACTTAAGGGCACTTCCTCCTTTTACAAGGTCGATGGCCGGCTTTGCCTGGCGGATGCCGCCGCCAGGCACGGGACATCAGCTGCCGATGCGTCCGCCATCGTTCTTGGTGATCACGATGGTGGCCGAGCGGGGACGCTTGCCGGCGCCATAACCGGCGTTGGCCGGCCACTGGCTCGTGTATTTGGACGGATCGCCGATATTCGCCAGCGCGGTGTTTTCGCCCGGATGCTGGATGTTGATGAACATGGTCTTGCCGTCCGGCGTTTCGCTGATGCCCGTGATTTCCGAGCCGACCGGCCCCACCAGGAAGCGCTTGAGCGTGTCGGCCGTGGGTTTCTTGCCGATGAAGGTGTCGACGGCCAGGTTGCCGCCGGCCGCCGTGGCGTAGTTCAGGGTGGACTTGGCGCCGTCGCCCACCTTGCCGGGGATGGCGGCGAGCATCATGCAGTTGGTCACGTCCGTGTACGCGCCATCGTCCGTCTGGATCCAGCAGATGCCCGTGTAGGGGCTGAAGGCCAGGCCGTCCGGGCTCGAAAAGTCCTGGTCAGCCGTCAGGTTCGACAGGTTGATCTTGCTGGCGTCGGCGCCGCTCTCGGCGCCAAACAGGTAGACATCCCAGGTAAAGCTGGTGGCCGCGGCCGCGCCCGTGCCTTCCTTGAAGCGGATGATGTGGCCGTTCGGATTGCCGTTCTGCGCGCTGCTGCCCTTCATGTCCGTGTAGGCGCGCGGGTTGGCGCTGTCCGGCACCAGCTGCGACGAGCCGCTCGGATTGACGGTGCGGTTCGAGTTGTTGGTCAGCGTGTAATAGATCTCGCCGTTGGCCGGGTTGACCGAGCACCATTCCGGGCGGTCCATCTTCGTCGCGCCCACGGCGTCGGCCGCCAGGCGGGCGTTGACCAGCACGTCGGCCAGGTCGGCGAACTTGTAGGCGCCGTACGCCTGGATCTGCGCGTTCGACATGGCCAGTTCGATCCACTGGCCGGTGCCGTCGGCGGCCAGCTTGGCCACGTACAGCTTGCCCGAATCGAGGTATTTGTCGCCGGTGGCGATGCGGTCGGCCGGGTTGGCGTCCGCGGCGGCCCAGACGGCGGCCGTGACGAATTTGTAGATGTATTCGTTGCGCGAATCGTCGCCCATGTAGACGGCCAGCTGCTGGCCCACGGCCGGCACGCTGAAGGCGGCGCTTTCGTGCGCGTAGCGGCCCAGCGCCGTGCGCTTGCGGATCGCCTTGGTCTTGTCGTACGGGTCCATTTCGACGATGTAGCCCATGCCGTTCAATTCATTGCGGTAGTCGTCGCTGCCGTTGGCCGATGCGCCGATCTTGCTCAGGTTCCAGCGCGCGTATTTGTCGTCGCTGCCGCCCGTTTCCCAGCCGTGGCGCGAGGCGCCGCCCTGGCTGCGGCCATAGCGGTTCAGCGACACGACGGACTTGTCGCCGCGCGCGGCGTTGTCGGTGGACGAGCGCGTGAAGTAGCCGGCCCAGTTTTCTTCGCCGGAGAGGTAGCTGCCCCATGGCGACTTGCCCGTGCCGCAGTTGTTGATGGTGCCGCGCGTCTTGGTGCCGGTCGGCGAGTACTTGGTCACCACGAGGGCGTTGCCGCGCACGGGGCCGGCAAGCTCGATGTCCGTCAGCGGCGTGACGCGGCGGTTGAAGGCGGAATCGTTGACGGTGGCCCAGGCGCTGCCCGTCTTCCTGACTTCGACCACGCTCAGGCCGTGGACGGCCACTTCCTTGTCGACTTCGGCGGCGGGGCGCGGCAGCGTGGTGGTGCCGCCATTCACGTGCAGGAAGTGCGAGGACAGTTTTTCGTCCGTGGTCGCTTCGTGGTTCATCGCCAGCAAGCCCCGTTCGGCGCCGGACGCCAGCGGCGCGCCCGCGGCGGACAGGCCGTAGTATTCCATGCCGTCGTGGTGGTCGCCGGCGCGGTTGTCGAAATCCGTATCGCTGCCGTCGTTCTTGTAGGCTGGCGTCGCCGCGCGCAGCGAGTCGCCCAGCGCATACAGGGCGGTGGCCGTGTAGCCGGCCGGCACCGACACGACGTCGGCCAGGCTTTTCGGCACGGCCGTGAAGGCCAGCAGTTTTTCGGGCGTCGGCGTTGGCGTCGGCGTGACGGCCGCCGCATCGCTGCCGCCGCCACAGGCGGACAGGCCCATCGAACCCATGACGGCGGTAGCGGCCGTGACGGCGCTGCCGCGCAGCCAGTTGCGGCGGCTCAGGCGGGCGTTCAGGATGCTGTTGAAATGGTTGTCGTGGGACGCGTTGCTGTCGATGTCGTTCAGATCGGTGGCGCGGATGGCCAGATCGTTGGGCTTGTTCATGGGCTGCGATGTCCTGTGGTTGCGTGATTTAAGGGCAACCGCATGATAGTTGTTGAATGTGACAGCGCCATGTCAGCTTGATGACAAAACGGTGACAGGCTGCCGGCCGGGCGGACCCCGTACGTGACGGGCCCGTCCGGCCAGGCAACCTTGGCCTCACTTGGCCTGGCGAAAACCGCGCTCCACCAGCAAGAGCATGCCGCCGAAGATGGACAGGTTCTTCAGGAAGTTCGTCAGCTGGTCCTGGAAGTGGGCCGCATCGGCGCTCCAGAAGGCGTGGAAGATGAGCGTCGTCGGGATCAGGAACAGCGCCAGGGCCAGCGCCGCCCAGCGCGCCTGCCAGCCCGTGATCAGCAGCAGGCCGCCGCCCACTTCCAGCACGATCACGCCCACCAGCAAGATATTGGCGATCGGCAAGCCCTGGCTGGCCATGTAGCCGGCCACGCCCGCAAAGCCGCCGATTTTCAGCAAGCCCGAAACAAAGAACAGCACGCCAAGGGCGGCACGGCCGAGGGGCAGCAATACGTTGGTTCTGTTTTCCATGATTTTCTCTTTCTTTGTATTTATTAATTATTTCGGTAAATCGAAGACCAGAAACTCTGCGTCCTCTGCTTGCGTGATGGTCACGGCCACTTCCTGCGTCAATTTCAGCGCGTCGCCCGCCTTCAAGGGCGTGCCGTTGACGACCAGGCTGCCGCGGATCAGGTGCACGTAGGCGAGGCGGCCTTCGTCCAGCGCATGTTCGGCTTGCTCGCCTTCCTGCAGGATGCTGGCGTAGATGGCCGCATCCTGGTGGATCAGCACGGAACCCTGGCGGCCGTCGGAAGAGGCGATCAAGCGCAGCTTGCCCCGTTTGCTTTCCGGCGTGAAGTGTTTTTCTTCATAGCTGGGGGGAATGCCCGTCACGTTCGGCTGGATCCAGATCTGCAGGAAGTGCAAGCCATCCGTCGCCGAATGGTTGAACTCGCTGTGGCGCACGCCGCTGCCGGCGCTCATGCGCTGCACATCGCCGTAGTGCAGCACGGAACCGGTGCCCATGCTGTCCTTGTGTTCGAGCGCGCCGTCGAGCACATACGAAATGATTTCCATGTCGCGGTGGCCGTGCGTGCCGAAACCCTGGCCTGGCGTGACCCGGTCTTCATTGATCACCAGCAAGGGACCAAAGCCCATGTGCAGCGGATCGTGGTAGCTGCCGAAGGAAAAGCTGTGGTGGGAATTGAGCCAGCCGTGGTTGGCGGCGCCGCGTTCTTCGCTATGACGAATCTGTAACATGGTGGACTCCGTTTCTAAAGGTTAATGTGCGATAATTTCGAAGGACCGTTGCCTGGCGCTATGCCCCGGCTTCTTTCTGCCCTTCGCTGTACGATGGAGAAAGTATAGGGCGCCCAGCCGAGAAAGAAAAACGGAAAATCTACCGAGCTATGATCGAAAAAATCGAATGTTAAGACTGAGCCTGGAAGCCCTGCAAATCGTCGACGCCATCGACCGCCGCGGATCGTTCTCGTCCGCCGGCAAGGAGCTGCATAAAGTCCCGTCTACCATTTCCTATACGGTGGCCAAGCTGGAAGACGACCTGGGCGTGCAGGTGTTCCAGCGCAATGGCCCGAAAGTCATGCTGACGGCGGCCGGCCAGGAATTGCTGAAAGAGGGCCGCTATCTGCTGAAGGCGGCGCAGGACCTCGAGCACCGCGTGCGCAGGGTGGCGTCCGGCTGGGAAACGGAATTGTCCATCGGTATCGATTCCATGTTTTCCGCCGTGGCCCTGGCCGATGACGTGCGCGCCTTTTACGATGTGGCGCAGCAGACGCGCCTGCGCCTGTCGCAAGACACCCTGTCGGGTACCTGGGAAGCGCTGCTGGACCGGCGCGCCGACTTGCTGGTGGGCGCGCCCGGCGACGGGCCGGCCGGCGGCGGCTATATCGCGCAGCCGATCGGCATGCTCGACTTCGTCTTTGCCGTGGCGCCCACGCATCCGCTGGCGCAGGTGCCGGAACCCTTGTCGCGCGGCCACCTGCAGCAGCACCGGGCCGTGGTGGTGGCCGATTCGGCGCGCCAGATGGCGCCGCGCACGGTGGGGCTGCTGCTGGGACAAGACGCCTTGAGCGTGCCCAACATGCAGGTCAAGTTCGATTACCAGGTGCTGGGGCTGGGTTTCGGCTTCCTGCCGGGACCATGCGCGCGCGCCGCCATCGCGCGCGGCTTGCTGGTGGAAAAGGCCGTGGAAGAACCGAAACCGTCGGAAACGTTTTACCTGGCCTGGCGCGTGGGCGAGGATGGCGCCGCGCTGCGCTGGTGGATGGCGCGCATGCGTGAACCGGATGTGTTTGCCCGCCTGGCGCAGCATCTGCCTGGCCATTCGGCGTAGGCCTTAAAATGTTGACATACGCCAACATTTTTAAGTTACCATATTCACAGTATTTCCGCCCGACCTCCACGCCCCACAGTGGGATTTTGATGATTACACACACCGCAGCGCCCCTGAAACGTTCCCCTGACCTGGCCCAAGCGTGGGGTTGCCATGCTTGAGGCGAAGGTCGCGCTGTGCCTGCGCCTGGCCCAGGATGCCCGTGAACAGGCGGGGCCGCAGCAGGCCGCCACCCTGGCGCGGCTGGAGGAAGAGCTGGAGCGGCTGCGCGGCGCCAGCCGGCCCGTGGTGCGCGTGGCGCCGGCCGACGCCTTGCTGGAAATCGATCCCGACGGCTTTTTGATCGGCTGGAACCATGGCGCCGAACAGATGTTCGGCTATTCCGAACTGGAAGCGCTGGGTCAGCACATCCTGTTCCTGTATCCGGAAGACGACGCGGAAGCGAGCGTGCTGGAGCTGCATTTCACCCAGGGCGACGTGGCCACCGATGTGCGCCGGCGCAAGAAGTCGGGCATGGTGACGTGGCTGCGCATGCACCGCCACGTGATCCACGACCAGGCGGGCAAGGGCTGCGGCATGGCCGTGCGCCTGTCGGCCATGAGCGAGCCGCTGTCCGACGTGGACAAGGTCAGGTTGCATGCACGCATCATTGAAGACAGCGAGCAAGCCGTGCTGATCACGGATGCGGAAGAGCGCATCGTCTCGATCAACAGCTCGTTTTCCCGCATCACCGGCTATTCGCCGGCCGAGGCCATCGGCCGCACGCCCGATCTGTTGCGCTCGGGCGTGCACGACCCCGATTTCCGCGCCAAGGTGCGCGCCGCCATGCGCGGACACGGTTCCTGGCGCGGCGAAATCATCGGCAAGCGCAAGAATGGCGAACTGTTCCCGCAAGACGTCACCATCAGCGTCGTGCGCGACGAGTATGGCGAAATCAGCCACGTGTTTTCCCTGTTTTCCGATATCTCGGTGCACAAGGATGCGGAAGCGCGCATGCAGCGCATGGCCAACTACGACAGCTTGACGGGCTTGCCCAACCGCTGCCTGCTGAACCAATTGGTCGACCAGGGCCTGGCCGAAGCGAAACGGCAAGGCACGCATGGCGCGCTGATGGTCATCGACATCAGCCGCATCGGTTCCATCAGCGATACCCTGGGCCATGAAGTGGGCGACCAGCTGGTGATCGCCATCGGCCAGCTGTTCCGCGGCGCCCTGCGCGACGCCGACATCCTGGCGCGCGTCGACAACAGCAAATTCGTCGTGGCCCTGCTGCACATCGAAAAGCGCGAACACGCGGCCAACGTGGCGCAAAAGCTGCTCAACCTGCTGGAAGCGCCGATCAATATCGATGCGCACGCGCTGCACGTGGGCGCCAGCATCGGCATCACCGTGTATCCGGAAGACGGCCTGGAAGCGCCGGCCCTGTTCCGCTTTGCCGACGTGGCCGTGTCCAAGGCGGGGCAGACGATTGAATCGACCTTCCTGTTTTATCGCGAAGACATGAACCGCAGGGCAAAGGAACATTTGCGCCTGGAAAGCGAAATGCGTTTGGCCCTGGGCGACAAGGAACTGGAATTGCATTACCAGCCGAAGGTGAGCCTGGCCAGCGGACGCATCGTGGGCGCGGAAGCCTTGCTGCGCTGGAAGCATCCGATGCGCGGCATGGTCTCGCCCGGCGTCTTCATCCCCGTCGCCGAGGAAACCAGTCTGATTCTGGAACTGGGCACCTGGGTGCTGGATGAGGCTTGCCGGCAGATTCGCAGCTGGGAAGACCGGGGCCTGCACATGCCGGCCATCGCCGTCAACCTGTCGGCGCGCCAGTTCGATGAACAGTTGCCGGCGCGCATAGCGGCCGTGCTCGAGCGCTACGGCGTGCGGCCCGACCAGATCATGCTGGAAATCACGGAAAGCCTCTTGATGCGCGGGGCCGACAAGGTGATCGACATCATGAACCAGCTGGTGGCCATGGGCCTGGCGCTGGCGCTGGACGACTTCGGCACCGGCTATTCCAGCCTGGCGTACCTGAAGAAATTTCCCATCAGCACCCTGAAAATCGACCGCTCCTTCGTCATCGGCTTGCCCTTCGAGGAAAACGATTGCGCCATCGCCCGCGCCATCGTCACCATGGCGCAGCAGCTGCGCCAGGAAATCGTTGCCGAAGGGGTGGAAACGGCCGAGCAGATGCGCTTCCTGCGCGAACTCGGCTGCGACCAGCTGCAAGGCTATCTGTTCAGCCCGGCCGTGCCGGCGGCGGAATTCGAAGTGATGCTGGGCGAGGGGCGGCAGTTGCGGCTGGAAGAGCTGGCCTGAGGGACCGGTCAGACCCGCAGCAGTCCGCGAAAGCCCCGGCTCGCATAATACGATTCGGCGCCGTTGTGATACACGAAGACCTGGTCATAGCGGCGGTCGCAAAACAGGGCGCCGCCCAGCGCCCGGATGCTGTCCGGCGTCGCGATCCAGCTCGAGGTCTTGCGGTCGAACGGTTCCAGCTCCTGCAACTGCCGGTACTGCGCCTGCGTCAGCAAGGCGATGCTCATCGCCTGCGCCATGGCCATGGCGCTGCCGGCCGGCTTGTTGGCCTTGCGCGCAGCCAGGGCCGCCGCGTCGAAACACAGGCTGCGCCGGCCGATCGGGCTTTCTGCTGAACAATCGCAAAACGTGACGGCGTCCGTCTCGCCGGCGTGCCCGATGACGTCCGGCTCGCCGCCCGTGTCTTCCATGTGCCGCAATACCGCCAGGCTGGCGGGAGCGGCGCTCAAGCGCGCCAGCACCTTGTCCCAGGTCCATCCCGGATGGCGGTGCATGTGCCGGCTGAAGCGGGTTTGCAAGGTGCGGATCAAGTCGTCATGCATGGCGCGGCTCCCTGGGGTTTCAACGATATGGCCGATTATAAGACGCGATGCCGGCGGGCGGCGCTCATCCCAGTTGCACTTTTTCCAGCAGATAGTCGAGCATCACGCGCACCCTGGCCGGCACTTGCAAGCCCGGTCCCACGAAGACGGCGTGCACGAGTTCCTTGTCGCCCGGATTGTAGTCCTGCAGCACGGGTATGAGTTGGCCTTGCTCGATGTCGCGCTGCACGTGCTGGCGCGAAAAGCGTCCCAGGCCCATGCCCGCCAGCACCAGCTGGCGCATGCTTTCGCCATCGCTGACGCAGGTATTGCCCTGCGGCGCCACCTGCAGTGTATTTCCTTCCCCATCGAGGAAGGGCCAGGTTTCGTTCTGGCAGCGGAAGTTGAAGGCCAATAAATTGTGTTCGGACAATTCCTGCGGCGTGCGCGGCAAGCCGTGCCGGGCCGCGTAGGCGGGCGACGCCACCACCACCATCGCGTCCTCGCCGAGTTTGCGCGCCACCAGGTTCGATGCCTTCAGCTGGCCCGTGCGGATGGCGATGTCGGTGCGGTCTTCCAGCAGGTCGACGATGGCGTCGCTGACGACGACGTCAAGCACGATGTCGGGATAGCGCTGCGCGAACTCGGGCAGGATGGGCAGCAGATGGCGCACGCCGAACGGCACGAAACAGTTGATGCGCAGGCGTCCGCGCGGCGCCGCGCCCTGCGATGCTTCGCGCTCGGCGCCATCGATATCGTCGAGGATGCGCTTGCACTGCACGAAGAAGGCGTCGCCCTCGGGCGTGGTGTGCAGCTGGCGCGTGCTGCGCTGGAGCAGGCGGGCGCCCAGCCGTGCTTCCAGGCGGTTGACGAGCTTGCTGACGGCCGACGGCGTCAAGGCCAGGCGGCGCGCGGCGGCGGAAAAGGCGCCCGTTTCCACCACGGCCACGAACACGGCCATCTCGAACGCGCGGTTGATGTCTTGCCTGGCCATTATTGAATCCATTTCACAGGTGTTTCCATTATTAGAGTCTATATCAAAAGTATTTATCTCGATACACTGGCCCGCTTGAACCCTTGTTGGAGCCATCATGACCACCGCAGCCCCTGTTTCCCCTTCAGCCAGCAGCATGCCGCCCGGCGTGCTGGCGCTGGCCGTCGGCGCCTTCGCCATCGGCGTGACCGAATTCATCGTCGTGGGCATCCTGCCCGCCATCGCGAAGGATTTGCACATTTCCATCGAATCGGCCGGCTCGCTGGTCAGCCTGTATGCGCTGGCGCTGGCCATCGGCACGCCGCTGCTGGTGCTGCTGATGTCGCGCCTGCCGCGCAAGGCGGCCTTGCTGGGGCTGATGAGCGTGTTCCTCGCCGGCAATCTGCTGGCCGCCTTTTCCCACACGTTCGAACTGCTGCTGGCGGGACGGGTCATCACGGCCGTGGCGCACGGCACTTTCTTTGCCATCGGCGCCACCGTGGCGGCCAGCCTGGTGCCCAAGGCGCAGGCGGGCAGGGCGATTTCCGTGATGTTCGCGGGACTGACCCTGGCCATGGTGATCGGCGTGCCCTTCGGCAGTTTCCTCGGCAACCTGATGGGCTGGCGCTTGCCCTTCTTTGCCGTAGTGGTCTTGGCCGCCGTGGGGCTGGGCGCCATGGCGCGCTGGCTGCCGGCCGGTTTGCAGCAGGGCAAGGGCGGCAAGGCCATGACGCAGCTGGCAGCCCTCGGCAGCGGCCCCATTCTGACGATGATGGCCGTGACCACGTTCGGCTTTGGCAGCAGCTTTGCGGCCTTCACGTTTATTACGCCCATCCTGACGGATGTGACGGGCTTTTCCGCCACCATGGCCAGCGCCTTGCTGATCGTGTTCGGCATCGCCACCTTTGCCGGCAACCTGGCGGGCGGCTATCTGACCAGCCACCTGGGCTGGCAAAAGGCGCTGCGATTGATGCTGCTGTTGCTGGCCGCCACGCAAGTGGGCGTGGCCTTGAGCATCAGCTCGCCATGGATGATGACGGTGATGCTGTTCGTCTGGGGCGTGTTCGCCTTCGGCCTGTCGCCTGCCTTGCAGGCCGGCATGCTGGCCACGGCCGAGCGCTACACGCCGCAAGCCGTCGATTTTGCCTCGGGCCTGAACATTTCCGCGTTTAATCTCGGCATTTCCTTCGGTTCCATGCTCGGTGCGCTGATGGTGTCGCGCCAGCTGATGGCGTCGTCGCCGTGGGCCGGTGTGGCCGCCGCCTTGCTGGCCTTGCTGCCGCTGGCGTGGCTGGCACGCAAGAACTTGGCCGCCCACGTGGCTGGGGCGGCCGCGCATTAAGGATAGGGAGGACTCAGGTATGCACGGCGGCGGCCGGCGCCCGTCTCTGGCGCTGCGCCATGTACGAGCTGCCCATGGACGCGGCCATGATCATGGCGATGGCCAGCCATTGCGCCGCGTCCAGGCGTTCATCGAGCAGGATGAAGGCCAGCATGGCGGCCACGGCCGGTTCCATGCTGCTCATGATGCCGAACGCTTGCGGCGTCAGCCGTTTCAGGGCCACCATTTCCAGCGAGATCGGTATCGCGCTGGAAATGAGCGCTACCCCCAGGCCGATGCCCAGCACGACGGGCGAGAGCAGGGCGGCGCCGCTGTGCATCACGCCCACGGGCACCACCACCAGCGCGGCCATGGTCAGGCCCAGGGATACCGAATGGCCCGCATGCAAATGGCTGGCGCGCTTGCCGAAGACGATGTACGAGGCCCAGCAGACGGCCGCGCCCAGAGCGAACAGCACGCCCGTGGGGTCGAGATTGCTGATGTCGTGGCCGAGCGGCAACAGCAGCGCCAGTCCCGCCACGGCCAGGGCCACCCAGACGAAGTCGAGCGGGCGGCGCGAGGCCAGCAGGGCCACGGCCAGCGGCCCGGAAAACTCGATGGCCACGGCGATGCCGAACGGGATCGTGCGCAAGGCCATGTAGAAGCACAGGTTGGTCAAGCCCAGCGCCGCGCCGTACAGGGCCACCGTGCGCAGGTCGGCGCGGCTCAGCTGCCAGCGCCACGGGCGCCAGAACAGCAACAGCAGCAAGGCGGAAAAGCCCACGCGCACGGCCGTCGTGCCTTGCGCGCCGACCAGCGGGAACAGGCTGTGCTTGGCCCATGAGGTGCCCAGCCCCAGCGCGGTGACGGAGCCGAGGATGGCGAGCAGGGGAATGAACGAGGAATAGCGGCGTAATGGCATGATGATAAATGGCTTGATATCGAAGTAGCGAAAGTTTATTGTGTCTGCTCCGATATTTGCACTGCATTTTGCCCTCCATGACGCAACTTTCGCTCACGCCTTCGCCCGCCCTCGATGCCTTCGACCTGGCCATCCTCGACATCTTGCAGCGTGATAATACGACTTCGCAGCGCGAAATCGCCCAGGCCGTGCATTTGTCCGCGCCGGCCGTACAGCGGCGCATCCGCCGCCTGCGCGAGAGCGGGGTGATCCGCAGCGAGGTGGCGGTGCTCGACGCCAGCCGCCTGGGCCGCCCCTTGACCCTGACGGTGGAAGTGCATCTGCACGACGAGCACCCGCAGCGCACGGCTGGCATGCGCGCGCGCATCATGGCCGAACCTGCCATCCAGCAATGCTATGGGATTACCGGCGAGGCCGATTACCTGCTGGTCATCACCGCCAGCAGCATGGCCGAGTACGAGGCGCTGACGGAGCGGCTGTTCGGCGGCGACGACAATATCCGGCGCTACCGCACCTCGGTGGCATTGACCTGTCTCAAGATGGGTTTGCACGTGCCGCTGGAATAGAGCGATGAGTACCTTCGACAGCATGCAAACCTCCGTGACGGAGGCCATGCCCGCCAGCCTGCGCACCGCCGTTGCCGGCTATCAATGGACGCGCGACAGCATCGGCGCGTCGGATGCCGCCGTCTACCGCCTGCAGGGCAGGGATGGCGCGCCGGACCTGTACCTGAAGCACGGCAGGGGGCCTGCCGCCGCCGACCTGGCCGATGAAGCGGCGCGCCTGCGCTGGCTGGCGCCGCACCTGCCCGTGCCGGTCGTGGTCCAGTTCGGCCAGGCGGCGGACCGGCAGCAGGCATGGCTGCTGATGACGGCGCTGCCAGGCACAACGGCGTCTGCGGTGCTGGAAGCGAACCCCGCGCTAAGGTCCACCGTGGTCGACGCGCTGGCGGCCTTCCTGCGCCGCCTGCACGCGCTGCCGGTGGCCGGCTGTCCGTTCGACGCCGGTCCTGCCGTCCGGCTGGCCCAGGCGCGCCAGCGCATCGATGCGGGCCTGGTCGACACCGATGATTTCGATGCTGAACGGGAAGGCTGGACGGCGCAGCAGGTGTGGGCGGCGCTACAGGATTGCCAGCCCGTCGCGCCCGACTTCGTCGTCACGCATGGCGATTTTTCGCTGGAAAATATCCTCATGCACGAAGGAAAGGTTGCTGGCTGCCTCGACGTGGGACGGGCGGGCGTTGCCGACCGTTATCAGGACCTGGCCATCGTCTGGCGTGCTCTCGGTGAGTTGGACGCCGCGCTACAGCAAAGGTTTGCTGAGCAATATGGGCTCCTTGATATCGATCAAGGCAAGCTGCAATTTCACTTGCTGCTCGACGAGCTGTTTTGAAGGCTGCCAGCCATCAAGGCTCTTCGCGCTCCGCATCGCGTTCGCGGCAGCTCAAGGACGCGTAATGACCTTGGGGCAGCCGGGCCTGGATGGCAACCTCGCTCAGTGCTTGCCGGATATCGACGGGGTCGCTCAAGGTGCAGCGCTGGGCGATGGCGAACGCTTGCAGCTTCTGTGTGCTGCCCTGCACCCTGACCGTCACGCCCGCGCCGGGGCTGACGCAGCAGCCGATGTATTGCGTGATGTATTCTTCCTCGATCAGCACCAGTGCATGCCCCATGAAGCTGGCGGGCTTTTTCAGCAGATAGTAATCGGTGTAATCGAAGCGCTGGTCCGGGCGCTTGCCGACGTAGCCTTCGCGCACGTAGGCGGCGATGGCCTTGCCGGAGGTGCCCACCCGCTCCGTCGTGCCCTTTTTCAGGTGCAGGGCATGGAGCAAACCCGTCTCCAGGCCGGGATCGGCGGAGGCCACGGCGCTGGCGCAGCTAAGGGCGAGCAGAAGCGCGCCGAGCAGGCGGCGGGTGCGGCATGCAGACATGGAGGTGATTGCTTGCATCTATTTCACGCGTAAGGGGAGAAGAGGCGCAGTGTAGCGCACGCGAGCCTGTGCGCATGGCACAATGCATGATCCGCACGCCACGTGCCACTGACCCCAGGACTTTCATGACCCGCGCCACCCTCGACGAAGCCCAGATCCATCCTGCCGCCCGCCCTTTGATCGGCAGCAAGCACCAGGACATCGTGCGCGAGGTGCAGGCGGCCATCGCCGCGCACCAGGTGGTGGTGGTCGGCATGGCGCTCAATCCGTTTCCGCGCAAGGCGCGCAAGATTCTCGACGTGCTGGGCACGCCCTACCAGTACCTGCAATACGGCAGTTATCTGAACCAGTGGCACCGCCGCAATGCCTTGAAAATGTGGACGGGCTGGCCCACGTTTCCCATGGTTTTCGTCAATGGCGTGCTCATCGGCGGCGCCAGCGAGCTGCAAAAGCTCGTGGAAAATGGCGAGTTCAGCGCCATGCTCGCGAAGAAGCTGCGCGCGATTTAAGCTCCGTCCTATTCGCCCGGCCGCCACGGCGACTTGCGCGTGCGCAAGGGGTCGAGCAAGCTGCGTAAATCGTTGTGGTCGAGCTCATACATGAGCGCAATTAAACTGCCCAGTTCGCCCGAGGGGAAGCCCTCGCGCGCGAACCAGCCCAGATAGTGTCCCGGCAAGTCGGCCAGCAGCCTTCCCTGATATTTCCCGTATGGCATTTCGCGCGTGACCAGCAGCGCCAGTTTTTCTGAATTCATGGTGGTGACCCCGTGTTGATGCGGCCAGTGTAGCAGACCATTACATTGTTGATTTGAGCGCAATTATCTTCTGCCAGATCAGGTATTTTTCGGAATAAAGAAAACCCCGATACTGCATGCCAACATCATTTATCGGAGTTTGTCATGCCCATTGCCTTGCTCGCGCTGACCCTCAGCGCGTTTGCCATCGGAACCACCGAGTTTGTCATCGTGGGGCTGTTGCCCACCATCGCCGCCGACCTGGGCGTCAACCTGCCGTCGGCCGGCCTGCTGGTCAGCCTGTATGCGCTGGGCGTCGCCGTCGGCGCGCCCGTGCTGACCGCCCTGACGGGCAAGATCCCGCGCAAAACCCTGTTGCTGTCGTTGATGGTCTTGTTCACCCTGGGCAATTTGCTGGCGTGGAAATCACCGGGCTATGCAACCCTCGTCGTCGCCCGCATCCTGACGGGGCTGGCGCATGGCGTGTTCTTTTCCATCGGCTCGACCATCGCCACATCATTGGTGCCCAAGGACAAGGCGGCCAGCGCGATCGCCATCATGTTTACGGGCTTGACCGTGGCCCTGGTGACGGGCGTGCCGCTGGGCACCTTCATCGGCCAGCACTTCGGCTGGCGCGAAACCTTCCTCGCCGTCTCGGCCCTGGGCCTGGTCGCCTTTGTCGGCAGCCTGCTGTACGTGCCGTCGACCATCAAACACAGCAAGCCCGCCTCGCTGCTGCAGCAAGTGCAGGTGCTGGGCCAGCCCCGGCTGCTGCTGGTGTACGCCATGACGGCCGTCGGCTATGGCGGCTCCTTCATCGCCTTTACCTATCTGGCGCCGATTTTGCAGCAAGTGTCGGGTTTCAGCGCCGGCGCCGTGGGCGCGGTGATGCTCGTGTATGGCGTGTCCGTGGCGTTCGGCAATATATGGGGCGGCAAGCTGGCCGACAGGAAGGGGCCAGTGCGCGCCCTGAAACGGATCTTCCTGCTGCTGGCAGCCGTCCTGCTGCTGTTGACCTTCACGGCGCCGCATCCCGTGCTCGTCGTCATCACCGTGCTGCTGTGGGGCGCCGTGGCCTTCGGTAACGTGGCCGGTCTGCAAGTGTATGTGGTGCAGCAAGCGGAACACTTCACGCCCAGCGCCGTGGACGTCGCCTCCGGCCTGAATATCGCCGCTTTTAACCTTGGCATCGCCGGCGGCGCCTGGGGCGGCGGCCTCATTGTGGAACACCTGGGCCTCGTGCACACGGGCTGGATCGGCGCCATCGTCGTGCTGGGCGCCTTTGGCTTGACGGCCTTGAGCGGCCGGATGGACCGCTTGAATCCCATCCCCGTGCGTGCGGGCGGCGAAAAGTCGATGCATGCGGTGGGGCATTAGTCTACAAGCAAGTCGCTGGTATGGACGAGACTAGGGTTTACAATGGTGTTTACTTTCCTCTCGCCCATACTCCCCATGTCCGATACCGCAATGTCACCGCTGCGCCTGCGCGCCGCCATCAACCCGAAACCGCTGGGCGTCGCCCTGTTGCTCATCGTGCTCGGCGCCTGGTACCTGGCGCTGACGGTGGGCGCCACCCAGTCCGCGCTGTACGTGGTGGGCGCCTTGCTCGGCATCACCCTGTATCACGCGGCGTTTGGTTTCACGTCAGCCTGGCGCGTCTTCATCGCCGACGGCCGCGGCGACGGCTTGCGCGCGCAAATGCTGATGCTGGCCGTGGGCGTGGCGCTGTTCTTCCCCGCGTTGTCGGCCGGCACCCTGTTCGGCACGCCGGTGGCGGGCCTGGTGTCGCCCGCCGGCACCTCGGTGATCTTCGGCTCCTTTATCTTCGGCATCGGCATGCAGCTGGGCGGCGGCTGCGCTTCCGGCACGCTGTACACGGTGGGCGGGGGCAGCACGCGCATGCTCATCACGCTGGCCGCCTTCATCGTCGGCTCCGTGATCGGCACGGCGCACATGCCGTTCTGGACGGCATTGCCGCAACTGAAACCCATTTCCCTCGTCACAAGCCTGGGCCTGGTGCCCGCGCTGGCGCTGAACTGGCTCGTCTTCGCGCTGATCGCCGGCATCACGGTGCTGGTGGAAAAGCGCCGCCATGGCAAGCTCGTCGCGACGCCCCTGCGCCCGTCGCAGGCGTCGCCCTGGCTGCATGGCCCCTGGCCGCTGGTGGCGGGCGCCATCGCGCTCGTCGTACTCAATTTCATCACCCTGGCGCTGTCGGGCCGTCCGTGGGGCGTGACGTCCGCGTTCGCCCTGTGGGGCGCGAAAGCGGCGTCCGCGATCGGCATCGACACGGCCAGCTGGGCCTATTGGTCGACCAAGGCCAACGCGGCCGCCCTGGCCGCGCCGCTGACGCAGGACAAGACTTCCGTGATGGACATCGGCATTGTGCTGGGCGCCATGCTGGCGGCGGCCCTGGCCGGCCGCTATGCGCCCGTGTGGCGCATCCCGCGCCGCTCGATCATCGCCGCCATCGTCGGCGGCTTGCTGCTCGGCTACGGCGCGCGCCTGGCCTACGGCTGCAATATCGGCGCCTACTTCAGCGGCATCGTCTCGGGCAGCCTGCACGGCTGGCTGTGGCTGGTCTGCGCTTTTCTGGGCAACGTCATCGGCACGCGTTTGCGCCCGTGGTTCGGCCTGGAAGTGGAGAAAGTCAAACCGACTGGCTGCTGAGGCCGGCATAAACAGGGGCTTTGCTGTATATTTCGGCCCCTGTTCCCCTTGCCGCCAGCGTATCTCCCATGTCCCCCCTCATCCTGTTTGCCGTCGTCCTCGCGTATTTCCTGATCCTGCTGGGCGTGGCATGGCGCACCTCGCGCCACGCCACCAATGACAGTTTTTTCATCGGCAACAAGGACAGCAACTGGATGCTGGTGGCTTTCGGCATGGTCGGCACCACGCTCACGGGCGTGACCTTCATCAGCGTGCCGGGCGCCGTGGGCAGCAACGGCTTCGGCTATATCCAGCTGATGATCGGCTATGTGCTCGGCTACCTGGCCATCACCTTTATCTTGCTGCCGCTGTACTACCGGCTGCAGCTGACCTCCATCTACCGCTACCTGGAAGTGCGTCTGGGCCGGCGCTCCTACCAGAGCGGGGCGGCGTTTTTCATCGTCTCGCGGCTGCTGGGCGCCACGGCGCGGCTGTATCTGGTGGTCAATATCCTGCAAGCCACCATTCTCGACAGCCTGGGCGTGCCGTTCTGGCTGACGTCGTGCGTCGTGCTGCTGCTGATCCTGCTCTACACCTACGAGGGCGGCGTGAAGACCATCGTCTGGACCGATACCCTGCAAACGGCGTGCATGCTGGCGGGCCTCGTCATCTGCAGCGTGTTTTTGCTGCGCGCAATGGACCTGTCCCTCGTCGACAGCCTGGAGCGCATGCGCGCGCAAGGCCTCACGCGCATCTTCAACGTCGACCCGGACAGCCCCGCCTATGTGTGGAAGCACATTCTCGCCGGCATGTTCATCACGATTGCCATGACGGGCATGGACCAGGAAATGATGCAAAAGAACATTTCCGTGCGCACCTTGCGCGACTCGCAAAAGAACATGCTGAGCCTGACCGTGGTGCTGACCGGTGTGCTGCTGCTGTTCCTCTTCCTCGGCGGCTTGCTGCACCTGTATGCGCCGCAGGCCGGCGTGACGGCCACGGGCGACAAATTGTTCCCCGCCGTCGTGCTGGGGCACTTCCCCGCCGTGGTGCAGCTGATCTTTTTCATCGCCCTCGTTTCCGCCCTGTTTCCCAGCGTGGACGGGGCGCTCACTGCCTTGACGTCCACCTTCTGCATCGACATCCTGGGCGTGCAGCGCAGGCCGGACTTGAGCGCGGCCGCGCAGATGCGCTGGCGCCGCCGTGTCCACCTGGGTTTTGCGGCCCTGTTCCTGGTGCTGATCATGGCCTTCAAGTGGTTTGACGATCCCAGCATGATAGGCGTGATCCTGAAGCTGGCCAGCTATACCTATGGTCCGCTGCTGGGTCTGTTCGCCTTCGGCCTGCTGAGCCGGCGCGGCGTGCGCGACCGCTGGGTGCCGCTGGTGGCCGTGGCGGGGCCGCTGCTGTGCGCGCTGATCGAAGGGGAGCAGGCGCGGCTGTTCGAGCATTACCGCATCGGCCTGGAACTGCTGATCCTGAACGGCGCCATGGTGCTGGCTGGCCTGTTCCTCATTTCCACGCCGCCAGGGCAGGGCGGCCAGGACGCGCAATACTTGTCAAAATAAGACGAATCCCAAGGCGATGGCGGCCATTTTCAGCTATATTGATTTCCTTTAGGTACATAACCTCACGGAGCATCGATGTCACTCAACCCCTTCCCGCCGTTACGCCGCGGTTTTGGCGCATTCTGGCGCGCGCTGGACGCCACCCGCCGCGCGGTCATCAATCTGATTTTCCTGCTGATCGTCATCGCCATCCTGATCGCCATCTTTGGCGGCGGCGCCAAGCCCCTGGCGGACAAGACCACCCTGGTGCTGGACTTGCAAGGCCCGCTGGTCGAGGAAACCCCGGGCGGCGTGCGCGAGGCCGTGCTGGCCAATGTCAGCGGCGAAGTCAAGAAAAGCGTGCAGCTGCGTGACGTGCTGGCGGTGCTCGACACGGCGGGCAAGGACAAGAACATCGGTTCCATGGTGATCCTGCTCGACGAATTGCAGGGAGGCGGCCTGGCGTCGCTGCGCGAAGTGGCGGCCGGCGTGGAGCGCTTCCGCGCCACGGGCAAGAAAGTGACGGCCTGGGGTTCCAGCTACAACCAGCGCCAGTACCTGGTGGCGGCCAAGGCCGACGAGGTATTCCTGCACCCGATGGGCGGCGTCATGCTGGAAGGCTTTGGCCGCTACCGCAATTACTACCGCGACGCGCTCGACAAGGTGGGCGTGACGGTCAACCTGCTGAAAGTAGGCACGTATAAAAGCGCGGCCGAGCCCTTCATCGCCAACGGCCCGTCCGAAGCGGCGGCCGAAGCGGACCGCTACCTGAACAACGGCCTGTGGGCCACCTACACGGCGGACGTGGAAAAGGCGCGCAAGCTGCCGGCCGGCGCCATCATGCAAACGATCGATAACCTGCCCGCGCTGATGACGGCCGCCGGCGGCGACATTGCCAAGCTGTCGCTGGACGCCAAGCTGGTCGACGGCCTGAAAACGCGCGATGAACTGCGCCAGTTCATGATGGCGCGCGGCGCCAAGAACACGGAAGGCACGAACTTCCGCCAGGTGAACTACTCCGATTACCTGGCGCGTTTGCGCCCCGTGCACATCGGCGACGCCGTCGGCGTGGTCATCGCCTCGGGCGAAATCGGCGACGGCATCGCGCCGCCGGGCGCCATCGGCGGCCTGTCCACCTCGCGCCTGATCCGCCAGGCACGCGAAGACAAGTCGATCAAGGCCATCGTGCTGCGCGTCGATTCGCCGGGCGGCAGCGCCTTCGGCTCGGAACTGATCCGCCGCGAACTGGAGCTGACGCGCGCCGCCGGCAAGCCGGTGGTCGTCTCGATGGGTAACGTGGCCGCTTCGGGCGGCTACTGGATCAGCACCTCGTCCGACGAAGTGATCGCCGACGCGGCCACCATCACGGGTTCCATCGGCGTGTTCGCGATCCTGCCGACGGCCGACAAGGTGGTGGAAAAGCTGGGCATCCACACGGCCGGCTCGCCCACCACCTGGCTGGCCGACGCGGGCAACCCCTTGCGTCCGCTCGATCCCCGCTTCGCGCAAGTGATCCAGGGCTCGATCAACCACGTGTATGGCGACTTCCTGAACCTGGCCGCCAAGGCGCGCAAGACGACGCCGGAAAAGATCGATGCCGTGGCGCAGGGCCGCGTCTGGACGGGCTTGCAGGCGAAAGAGCGCAACCTGGTCGACCGCATCGGCAGCTATGGCGATGCGCTGGCCTCGGCCGCCAAGCGCGCCAATCTGGGCACCGACTACCGCGTGACCTACCTGGAGCAGGAAACGTCGAACGTGGACCGTTTGATCGGCATGTTCGGCTCCAAGGCCATGGCCTCGCTGGGGCTGGGCGAGCACGTGAAACTGGGCCTGGCCGGCACGGGCTTGCCAGCCGATGCGGCGCTGGGCATAGCGCAGGACCTCTCCTGGCTGTCGGGCATCACGCGCGAGCACAAGCCGTTCATGGCCCTCACGCACTGCCTGTGCGAGGTGCCTTTGGGTGGCAAGTAAGGTCAGGCCTTACACAGCGATATGACACCCCAAGCCGGCTTTGCCCGGCTTGTTTTCCTTGAGGAGCGGACTATGGCAAGCGACATGAACGGCGATACGGATAGCGCGATCGCCATCCGACCTTGCGTGAAAGGCGATGAACAGGCGCTGGCGCTGGTGGGACAGGCTACTTTTCTTGAGGCGTTCGCCGGCATCCTCGATGGTGCCGACGTCATCGCCCATTGCCAGCGCCAGCACGACGCGCAGCTGTACCGCGACTGGCTGGCGCTGCCGGCCATGCACCTGTGGCTGGCCGAGGCCACGCCCGGCGGCGCGCCCGTGGGCTACCTGGTGCTCAGTCCTGCCAGCCTGCCGGTGGCGGACCCCCGCCCGGACGACGTGGAAATCAAGCGCATCTACTTGCTGCACCGCTTCCAGGGCCGGCGCGTGGGCCAGCGCCTGATGCAGGCGGCGCTGAGCCAGGCGCGCGCCGGCGGGGCGGGGCGCGTGCTGCTGGGCGTGTACGCGGAAAACCACGACGCGCTGGCGTTCTATGCGCGCTGCGGTTTTGCGCAGCTGGGCCGGCGCACCTTCCGCGTGGGCCGTACCGACTACCAGGATGTCATCCTTGGCATCACGCTGTAAGGCGGCGCTGTCATTCAGATAAAGCGGTGCGCCCGCCGCCGCTTGCATCACCGCCCGGCGGCCCGCCTACAGGCAAGCCCATCCACCATTGGTTTCTTTTGCTGCCTGCTTGTTACTTTCCATTGCCGCCGGCGCCCACGTATTTCGTTGCTGCCGCACGGTGTTGCCAATAGGGAAGTCAGGCGGCCATCCTATCATGTTACTTTTCAGTAACAAGAATCTCTCGAATTGTTGCAGTCAATGTAAATAAGAATTATTATCATTTGACTGCCTGGCAAATCACCAATTCACTCTTGAGAGACCTTCCTTCATGCCTGTTATTTCCCTGCTGCGGCAACGCCCGCTCCACACCGCGCTCACGGCCGCTTTCGGGACGGCCGCCGCATTTCTGAGTTTTGCGGCATCGGCACAGAACGTCCGC